>JAYVVP010000197.1:0-29561 GCA_043786935.1 Pseudanabaena sp.
ATCGGTGGACTGACCAAAGTTAAGCAAACCTTACAAGAAGCAGTATCAGGTGCATTGCTAGATCCTGCTCTCTATGCCCATACTCGCGCTAAAGCTCCTCGCGGCGTTCTCCTTTATGGTCCTCCTGGTACTGGCAAAACTTTGCTCGCTAAGGCGATCGCTACCCAAGCTCAAGCCAATTTTATTTCGGTTGCAGGTTCAGAACTACTTACCAAATGGGTAGGCGCATCAGAGCAATCGATTCGACAATTGTTTGCCCAAGCGCGGCAAGCGTCTCCCTGCGTAATTTTTATTGATGAGATCGATACACTAGCACCCGCAAGGGGCAGCTATCAGGGCGATAGTGGCGTAAGCGATCGCGTGATCGGTCAGTTATTAACTGAACTTGATGGATTGCAATCTGCCGAAGGATTATTGGTAGTTGGCGCAACTAATCGCCGTGATTTTATCGACCCAGCCTTATTGCGATCGGGGCGCATCGAACTACACATGATGGTAGATTTACCCGATCAAGATGGTCGAAGTGCAATTCTGGCTGTTCATAATCGCGATCGCCCCCTTTCTGAAAACCTAAATTTAGAGCTTTGGGCTGAGCGTACAGAAAATTGGAATGGAGCCGACCTTGCTTTCCTCAGCAACCGCGCCGCGATCTTTGCAATTCGCCGCCATCAACGCGATGACTCCAATCTATTAGAAAATCTAAAGATTACAAAGGAAGATTTTGAACAAGCCTTTGCTGAAATCTTAGAGCAACGCACTTAAATCTAAACTTACAGAAGTGATCGTGCAAAATCTCCACACAAAGAGTCGCAGGGCAAAGCCCCGCAATGGGTTTTATATTTTTCTCTATAGTGGGTTTGAAAGCAAATTGCTGTAAATCTAAACTACAGAAGTTGGCATTCCTGAATGCCAACTTCTGTTCTCTATTTCTAATATTCAAATACCCAAATTGCCCAGCCCTTGATGATTACAGTAATCACGTAGGCTGCTGAAAGACGACTGGTTAATTTTTCGACTTCAGCCCAATCCGAACTAGTGCGAAATAGACTGTAAGTGCAATCGTTATACGCGATCGCCGCCACAGGTTTTTCTAAATCATCAAACCTAATATGCTTATATCGAATTTGAGCAGGCACGATTGCAAACTTAGCTGTCTTCCCCCCCAAACGAAATAACTCACTTTCGTCTAATGTATCATTTTGTCGTTTGTCATCATTCATAGGAGCCGCTAGCAGTTTACAAATATTTTCTTGATTTACCTCTAGTTTAATACACTAAACTCAAAACCCAAAAAGTATAGGCGATGAGAAAGATTATCTATACTGAAGTAAATTCTTGTAATTCATACATAGCTTTCTGAACATCGATCGCAATTTGCATAGTCGTATCAAAAATACGCCCATATTCTTTAGCCCGATCGCCCATCTGAATTGCTTCAAAAGCATTCAAATCAATATCAAAGCGATCAGGATGAAATTCGGGATGTTCGCGCAAAATCCTTTCTGTTTTCAACGCTCTGACAATATCATTACGAGTCATTCGCAATACCGCGATCGCTGATTCTCTAGACTCTAACTTGATCGAATTTCCTGCATCTTGTAACTGATCGAATATATCTATATCGTAAATTATCTTATTGCATTTATCAGCTTCTGCAAATAGGCGGGTAATTACTAATGGAATCTTGCTTTTGCGATCAGATTTTTTTGGCTTTTTCCACTGCTTAGCAATCCATTTTGTCATCAAAAAAGCCAAACTGCCAGTAGCGATCGCCAAACCAATACATAGCAAAATCACGCCCAATGTTGAGCCTGACAAAACATAAATCGAGTAAAAACCTGAGCCTAAAACTACGCAAAAACAAAGTAAAGCCACTTCTGCAAATTCGATCGCAAAGCTCAACGCCCCTAAGGTTATGCTAATCAGAAAGATAATGCCCACCATCCGCAATGTAGGTAAAAAGACACTGGCAAATGTCACAAAGGCGATCGCCGTAATTGCTAACGCGATCGCTCGGTGGATAGCGATTTGACGTGGTGTAAACATAATTGACGGCAAAATCTGTTGGCGTTCAAATCCTGTTAAGTCCACCAGTTCCGCTTCAGAAATTAATAACCGCTCTAGATCTGGTCGCATGATCGTATTTATATATCTAATCAAATCTAGATACTTTTGCAAAACCTCGCTAGGCAAAGTTTTGCAAAAGAGAAGTCTCTATCCTAGTAGCTGAATATCACTAAAGCTGATTTCGTAGTTTTTGGTTTGACCTTGCTCATTAGACTGCACAATTTGTTTGGTCATTACATAGTAATTACCGAGCTTTTCGTAAATATCTTCAAATCGAGCTTGACGAACAATTTCATCAGTTTGTGGATTGCGGAAAATTGCCGTATAGAGAGAAGAAATGTATCCTTCACCTGTGTCAAGATGACCGAGGTGATTGATTACAAACCCAATCCGTCCCATTACTCGACTCACCATCGAGATCTCCTTACCACGTACTTTGTAGTTCGATCCCATCGAGTCGCCTGTGACAAGGATCTCTACGGCTCCAGACTCATCGGCTGCACCTAGATTAAAGCTCGATTTACCATGAGCCTCTTCAAAAGTTTTGCGCTTGCGGTGAGTAACCACATCGCGCAGTTGATTATTTAGCCATTCTTGACCTTCATCAACAGAGACAGTCTTTTCTTCGCCGCTAGGGGTGTGCGTAGTGCGATCAATTAGTTGAGGCTGATCCATGATCACCTCTACAGTCATATCAGGATTGATACGGGCTTTGCCTGTACGAGCTACGCCATTGATCGCGACAGATACATTTGCAGTCATGCCAGGGAAATTGCTGTCCCATGTATAACGATTTTCATAAGCTGCCTGAAATAGGTCACGGGCGCTAGTATCGGATTTTGGATCAAGTGTTGCTGTAACCATTTTTGTTAAAACTAGTAAGGATTTTAATATTTTACTTGTATAGCTAATATAGCAATCTCAGCCACGATTAAAAAATAGAGAGCGCCACGTCCTCCTTGATTTTTTAATTGCCAGGGGTGGGCTTGAGCGTAAACAAGAAATCTAGGCGGGTTGTCTTGGTATCGACATTAGTAGAGGTCACTGCTATACCGTTGATCGCATCAAGAACAGAGCGAATTTCGGTAAAGTTGGGATTGGACTTGACTTCGGGAGGTAAAAGGCGATCAGCAAGAGTCAGCGCCGTTGTCATATTCAAATAGAAATAACCGCCGTTAGATTTGGGAAGCCCAGTTGTTAAGATTTGGAAGGGACTGCTTGCGGGTAAGTTGTTGGCAGGTTTAGGAACGAAGGTATCGGCGAGATCGCCCATTGACCAGAAAACAAAGTTATTATCTAAATTGCCGCGAGTCGCCACGTTAGTATTACCGATCGCCCAACCAATCACTGTTTTATCACCAATTTGTTTGGGTTTTAGCTCGACTCCTTTGGGCAATAGTCCGCCTGATGGTGATTGAGCCGCTTTGTCGATCTTGTCAAGAGCCGCCTTAGCAGCATTTTGATCACTAGCTTGAGCAATCGCCACAAACCCAAACCCTGGGTTAGCCAAAACACCTTGATTATTAGGAATTGCCGCGATCGCGAATTCACCATTCATCCATTTGAGAATATCTTGATCAAGATCGAGCTTAGTGCTGTCCTTTACGCCTTTGCGAATCTGCTCAATAAGTTGCGCTGAACTAGCATTTCCCTTAGCCTGAGCAACTAGCGATTGCCAAGACTGAGAAAGATTTATGCCAGAAACTAACAAGAAAGTTTCTTGTGGTAATAGATTGAGAACCTTTGCTTCATTATTGGCAAGTGGATTAGAATTATCGTTTTTGAGATAAGTATTAATCTCAAAGCGAAGCCCTTCCTTTTGAGTGCCACCCGTTAGCGTCATTGCATCAAGTTCCCGCCGCGACTCCGCGATCGCTGCCTCGTTCAGATTTAGCTTTGCCTGAGAACCAATAAACTCTAGCGCCACTTGACCATCAAGATAAACTTGTAGCAATGGCTCCGCGATTTTAGTTTGAGTGGTAGAGCCATAGATCTTCACAAAGATGGCTTTTTTGGCAAGGGAAGGATTGCTACCTTTATAAGTATCGATCGCCTGTTGGATTAGCGTTGAACTTGTGGCGATCGCCACATACTGCCCGCCAATATCGGCCGTCACCACACTGTTATTCGGATCGCGAGATGGTGACTCGTAATAAGTAACGTCTTTGTATTGCTTAGGCGTAAATTTTGCCCCTTGCTGCGTCAGAGCCTCACGATATTTTATTAAAAAGGCATCGGACTTAGCGCGATCGCGGGTTGGGGCAATCACTAATGTCGCCGCAGGTGCTTGAGGTTGGGCAGCGTTTGGTACAAGCGCAGTAATGATGTAACCCTCTAGCCAAGGTTGCACATCGCGACTATATTCGGTCTTGCTTTGAACTAATAGTGAATTTAACGGCGATTTGGTAATAGCCTCACCAATCAACTTTTGCGATGCAGGTGTACCAAACTGCGCCAATTTATTCCAAGGCTCAGATTTGGTATTAAAAGCCATCACCACTTGCGCCTCTTGTGGGATTGCTGCCGCCGCACCCAAAATTCCTTTAATTGCTTGCGATCGCTGAGCAAAATAGAAATAAGCGCCCCCTGCTCCTGCGGCGATCACAGCAGCCCCGATGCCTATATACATCAGCATCGCTGATTGTTTTTTTTGTGCGGATTTGCTAGTTTTTGAGGACTTCGACATGAGTATGAACTAAACCTAAAAATTGCAAGATGTCAAAATATAAACAGTGATATTTAGAGCGCCAAGTCTCAATCAAGATACTACAGAATCGGGTACAGGCGATATCAAAAGTAGTAGGGACGCTTTGCGTCCTTCGACTTATTAGAGTGCTTGCCATATCAAATCAGCACTAAATTTAAAATTTAAAACTCAAAAACCAATCAAGCTATATCAATTAGAGCGATGCGAACTCAGTAACCTGAACAATTCTAATTGTTCGGTTTATTGATATATTCTTTATAAGCAAGTGCGCTCTTGACAAAAACTAATTTTTTAGTGCCAGATTTATCTCATATTGAATCTTGTATTAAAAAGGACAGTTTTTTGATTCTTCAAATTAGAAAATTTAATTCCTATGACGCATGGATAATGCATGGATACTGATAACCTATCTGTTTATAGTCTTGTTGAACAATTGCGCGGCTATGGTCGCAAGCAGTTTACGGGCAAACTGGAACTTCATAGCGTCAAAGAATACAAATGGAACATCTATTATTGTCACGGTAGACTTGTTTGGGTTTCTGGGGGAGTACATACCCATCGACGTTGGCGCAGACTCATGGCTCAGTACAAAGTCCAGATAGACCTTAGCAAAATCTCTCTTCGTACTGCCGAAGAAGTCAGACTATGGGACTATCATGTGTTAGTGATCCTGATGAAACGCATGGTCTTAAGTCGTGAACAAATCTCTCCAATTGTTGAAAGTTTTGTCCAAGAAGTATTGTTTGACATTCTCCAATGTGCAGCGAACGAAAACATAACTTATTATTGCGATTTTGAAGATGAAATTACCCCTGTAATCTCTCTTATTCATTCTGAACAAGCAATTGATCGCGCTTATCAAGAGTGGTTAACATGGCGCAAAGCGGGAATTGCTGATTTCTCTCCAAATATTGCTCCTTGGATCAAGCGTCCTGTACAACTTAAAGAAGAAGCTTCAGAACTTACTTACAAGACACTGATTACAATACTTGATGGAAGGCGATCGCTACGTGAGCTATCGACATGGATGAAAAAAGATTTGCTCACTCTCGTACAGTCATTGTTGGTATATTATCATCGCGGTATGGTTGGACTCATTGAAGTGGCTGACATCCAATCTCCTATCTTGTCACTATCTTTAAATGAATTAGCAATAAGAGAAGTTGCTAATTTACCAGAAAACAATCAGAAAGAACAACTGCTGTCTCGACCTCTAGTTACTTGTGTAGATGATAGCAACCAAGTATGTGCGACCATTGAAAAGATAGTTACAGAACTTAGTTTTGGCTTTTTAGGAATTCGTGATTCCATTAAGGTATTACCATTATTAGTGGAATATAAACCAGAGCTAATTCTTTTAGACTTGGTAATGCCGATAGTTGGTGGATACGAACTCTGCACCCAAATTCGTCGTATCCCAGAGTTTAAATACACTCCTATCTTGATTTTGACTAGTAACGACACAATAATTGATCGGATTAGAGCAAAATTCGTTGGCGCTACATCTTTTTTATCAAAGACATCGGGCAATGACAAAATTGGCGAACAAATCCAGAAATATCTTCTTGCCTGCGACCCAGACTCAAAAGAAATATTATCGATTTAGCCTCAAATTTAGTAATGTATAAGCTAGGCGATCAGCACTTTACACCAACTTCATACCGACATTGTAGAGATTCTCCTAAGGATAGTATAGATATGTTTAATTTATTCAATCTCCTATCAAGTGACAACCCCAAGATAAAAGAACCTTTACCTAACTTGGCAAAGCAAATGCTGAGCCGCCAAACCTTTGAGACGAATAAACCCAATTCGATTGTGCAAGATTTTGATGCGTTTATTGAGTTCTTGCAGCTTTACAAAGTAGAAGTAAGCGCTAATCAAAATGCGATCGCCCCAAAATATCTTGCCGAACTAAACGATCGCCTCAGTCACCCCATCGAAATTGATTTTCAGCGCCCCAGCCAAAGATCATATTCCTACATTCATGGACTCTACTTGCTGTTGCGTAGCTCCGCGATCGGTAGAATTCAACTAGACAAAAAGAAGGCATTTTTACAAATCGACCCACAAATTCTCAGTTTATGGCAGGAACTCAATGATACAGAGAAGTATTTTAATTTGCTGGCTACATGGATATTTTACTCTGATGAAACCATCATGACTAACGAAAGACGCACTTTTAATGATTGGTGGTATACCTACAATAGTTGGAAACACTTACCGAAAGATGGTCTAGATTTTGGTAAGTGTTTTAAAAATGATGCCTGGCTGAATCGCTTAAAACTACATAATATTGCCTTGTTAGATTTATTTGGATTTATCACCTTGCAAGACGCTAAACCTCTAACTGGAAAAGGATGGCGAATTATTAAAGTTAAGCCATTGCCTTTTGGGAACGCGATGATGGATTTGTTGCATTCAACTAATTGGGAAAGAGGAATGTATACCGAATTGGATGAAGAACTAGAAGAAGAGCGATCGCCTAAGTTAGATGTTGTCGTGCAGGAATCAACTCCAACCGAGATATTACAGGAAGAATTTCAAGCGCTTGACTTATTTTCTGCATGGGAGAAAAATTTGCAATTGCCTGAACCTGAATCTCAAGATGGCATATTTGTTTTTAAAGTATCGCTCAAGTCTGTGTGGCGCAAGATTGCTATTCCTTCTAATCTCACACTCTACGATCTTAGTTCCGCAATTCTTAAAGCATTTGATTTTGATAACGATCATCTGCATCAATTCAATTATAAAGATCGTCAAGGATTCAAAAAGAACATCAATCATCCCTATTCCCAAGAGCCACCTTCTACTAACGAGGTTCTGATTAGAGATTGGCAAATTAGTAAAGGCGATCGCATTACCTATGTGTTTGACTTTGGCGACTGGTGGGAGTTTATGGTGGTGTTAGAAAGTATTGATGAACCCGATCCTAAGATCAAAAAAGCAAAAGTAATCGACCAAAAAGGTAAGGCTCCCGAGCAATATCCTGATTACGAAGATGAAGAAGAATAGAAAGGCGATCGCCCTATCAATCGCCGATCATATAACCCGTTCTACTATGCTAAGCTTAAAAAAAGTGGTTATAAGTAAATATGAACTATCGAAATATCATCACAATTGAAGCAGATAAGCGCGGTGGCAAGCCTTGCATTCGGCGAATGCGTATTACTGTATATGATGTTTTGGGATGGTTAGCGGCAGGAATGTCTCATGCAGAAATTTTAGATGACTTTCCAGAACTGACAGAGCAAGATATCAGAGCTTGTTTGGAATTTGCTGCCGATCGAGAACATAGATTGATGGCTTTTGTGGGTGCTGCGTGAGGTTACTATTCGATCAAAATTTGAGTCGTAAACTTGTGGCTCGATTAACGGATCTTTTTCCAGATTGTAGTCATGTTCAGTTTCATGACTTGGCAGATAAAACTGATACTGAGATATGGGAGTTCGCCAAAACAAATGAGTTCTATATTGTGACTCAAGATGCTGACTTTGCAGAGAGAAGTCGGTTGTATAGTTCACCGCCAAAGGTAATTTGGCTGCGTTGTGGAAATATTCCAACTAAGCAAGTTGAACGGATACTAAGGTCTGGATTGGAAGTAATTCAAGAATTGGCAAATAGTACAACGATAGATTGTCTAGAGCTTTACTAATCTAATCATCGCCCAATTATCTCTCAGTAAATCAAAAGGCGATCGCCCAACTAACCACCACAAAAAACGCGATCGCAAATTTAACTTTGAGAAATGATTTAATTAGATTGGCTTTGAGCTAATTCTTCTCGCAACACTCTACGCAGAATGCTTTCTATCGGTTCTTGAGTTTGTTGATGGATATGTTGACGCAAAGCCTCATTGATAGATGTTTGATAATTCTCACCTCCCTTGTCATTAGCTTCTGCTCGAAACCATTCTAAAATCTCATCATCTAGTCGAATCGTAATACGAGTTTTGCCCTTAGCGATCGGCTCGATTGCGCCACGTTTGCCCTTGCTGAAATCATATTCTGGTTCCATTTTTTTAATCCTCTTCGTATTGTTTACGTTCGCGGCGCTCAGCTAAACGTGCTGAAATTAAACGGATCTCTTCACTACGCCATGTGAAAACAATAACTAAGATCCTGCCAAGGACATCTGTGCCAATAGTTACAAATCTTTCTTCGTCAAATCTGTTGTCTGGAATCGTAATGGCAAGCTCATCTGAAAATACAGATACTGCATCGGCAAACTCAATTCCATGCTTTTGAAGATTTGATGCGGCTTTGGTTTTGTCCCATTGATACTTCATCTAATTATAATGTGTACAAATGTACATACTAATCTGTCATAAATTTGTATCAATGCGATCGCCCAATTATCCCTCAGTAAATCAAAAGGCGATCGCCTCATCAACCAGCAAAAAACTACGCGATCACCCAACTAAACAAAAAAAAGCGATCTCTAATAGTTATTACACTAAGATAGAATATTCAAGAGGATTGATTTGAAGAGGTACTTAAGTGAAAGCAAAAAGTATAACTAAACGCGTCACAGTGTCTTTGCCCTCAGATATTTTCAATAGTCTGCCCTCACAGGGGCGAATGAATTGGTTACGTGAGGCGATCGCTGAAAAGTTAAAAAGAGAAAATCAATTAGTTTTGATTTCTGCTGAATCTAAAGCAATTGATCGCATTGCTAAACCCATTAAGGAAGATGAATGGGTGACGATTGGAAATCTAGATGAGGAGTTTGATTTGGAACAGGTGAATAGGGAGATTAAGCTGCGTGGCTATACGCGCTAAGTATTTTTTGCAAGTACATCCGCTTGTAATATCAGAAGACTTGCCAATTTTGCCGATGGTTTTGAGGACTGATTTTGAGAGTTTGTTTAAGCCGATTTTGCAGTCATGCCCTGATACTGGTGGGATTTTAAGTTGCCATAAGTTAAAGGGGAATTTGCGTGGATATCATGCTTTGGAGATTCCCTTTGATGATGCAGAATATAGATTAGTCTATCGAATTTTTGAAAAGCCTGCGCCCAGAAGGGTAAAACTAATTAGTTTTGATATTCACGATCCTGCTTATGGGAAGGCGAAAGAAAGGGTGATAAGTTAGTTGAGTTTGCTCATTAGCACAATCATCCATCAACAAATCAAAACGCGATCGCCAAACCAATCATCCAAAAATGAGATTACCCTATCTAGTCTAAATTAAGATCTATACTGTAACCAGTTAACTAGAGAAAATTATAAATATTAGATCTAATGGGTCAAACTCGGGATAAGTTAAAAAGGAGACGGGAAGCGAAAATCAAACTTGCGGAAGTAATGGTTAAGGCTGATCAAGTAGTTGTCATTCACTATTCCTGTGAAAGTTTCTATGATAGACCTGATGGTTCATCACCAAGGATTACATCTATTGCTGTTAGAAATTTAGAATCTGGTCAGACAACTTCTTTCTCAATTCATCAAGTAGCTGAAAGGAAAGGCTATTCAGCAATTGCATTAGAGCAACATTACGGTGAGTTAGAAAAACTTATGTTGGATAAGTTTTATGAGTATGTGCGTTTTCGTAACTCTCATTTTTGGCTGCATTGGAATATGAGAGATATCAATTATGGATTCCCAGCAATTGCTCATCGCCACAAAGTTCTTAAAGGTAAACCTGAAGAAATTGATGATTCTAAATTAGTTGATTTATCTCGATTACTTATAGCTATTTACGGTAATCACTATATTCCCCATCCACGATTAGTACGATTAATTGAGAAAAATTTAATATCAAACAAGGATTTTTTGGATGGGAAAGCTGAAGCTGAAGCTTTTGAAAAGAAAGAATATGTGAAGCTTCATCAATCAACACTTAGAAAAGTTGATGTTATTTCTAACATTGTTGAGCGTGCGGCTAATAACTCCATCAAAACTAATTCTAAAACCAAGGATGTTTATGGGGATTACTTAACAGCATTTTCAGAACTGATTAAAGAGAATCCACTCATAAGTGGAGTTATAGCATTAATAGGGCTTGTAAGCGCTGTAATTAGCTTTTTCAAGTAACTCCTATGAGCGCTCGACACAGATTATTTCTATTTCAATCGCTCAATTAAGCGATCGCATACTCCTAAAGCATTATCAATAATCGAGAATTTCGTCATACAAAAAAGCGGCGCAATGCGCCGCTCTCTGTTATTTGAGTTCGTTTTGTAAGTACTCGACCACTGACTCAATTTCCACCAATGTTGCTACCTTCGTAGCCCGATTGACAATTTCGACTTTGCCTTCAGCGATCGCTTTACCAGTAACAACACGATAGGGAATCCCGACTAGATCGGCATCCTTAAACTTGACACCAGCCCGTTCATCGCGATCATCAAGTAGAACTTCAATCCCTGCGGCGTTGAGTTCTTTATAAAGTTTTTCACCAACTTCCATTTGTTTAGCATCGCCCACATTTGGGACAGTGACAATCACATGATAAGGAGCGATCGCCTTATTCCAAATGATACCGTCTTTGTCGTGAGATTGCTCCACAGCGGCTTGTGCGAGGCGTGATACACCTAAACCATAGCAACCCATCACCAAGGGCAGTTCTTCGCCTTGCTCATTGGTAAATGTTGCCTTCATCGCTTTAGAATATTTAGTTCCTAATTGGAAGATATGACCAACTTCGATCCCTCTAGCAGTTTGTAAGACTTGCGAAGGATCGTGAACAGCGCGATCGCCTGCTTTGGCTTTATCGAGATTTACAGCGGTCGGCAGAGTAAAATCTTTACCCCAATTTGCGCCAACAACATGATAGTCAGCTTCATTTGCACCTGTTACAAAGTTCTGCATATCGGCAACAGTGCGATCGGCTAAACGTAGAAACTTCGGAGCAATTCCTGAAGCTTTATCAATATAAGAATCATCAAGACTTGGACTAATAAATCCTAAAGGAAGTTGTGAATGCGCCCATTTTTGTTGAGACTCAGCATCAGCAACTTGGAGATTGATAATTGCTTTACCGCCGTAATTAGCTGCTAATTTGGTTAGTTCATTTTGCAATTTCACTTCATTAACATCGCGATCGCCACGAATGCTGACTAAAACGAGAACCTTTGTGCCATTGTCATAGATAACCTGATAGATAACCTGTTTGACAACTTGAGTGGAGTCACATTTTAGCAATTTACAAACAGTTTCAATGGTTCCCTTTTTCGGTGTATGTACTTTTTCAAACTTATCAAAATGAGAAGTAACTGCATCAGGTGGAATTGATACCGCTTTCTCGACATTAGCGGCATAACTGCTATCTTCAGTAAAGAGAATGTCATCTTCACCCGCATCCGCCAACACCATAAACTCCTGCGAACCCGAACCACCGATCGCGCCTGAGTCTGCTTCTACGGCTCTAAATTTCAAGCCGCAGCGATCGAACATATTCCGATAAGCACGATCCATCGCATAATATGTCTCTTTCAGACTCTCTTCATTACTATGGAAAGAATAGCCGTCTTTCATGATAAATTCGCGACCGCGCATCAAACCAAATCGAGGGCGAATCTCATCGCGGAACTTAGTTTGGATTTGGTATAAATGCTGAGGAAGTTGGCGGTACGAGCGAATTGTATCTCTAGCGATCGCGGTAATTATTTCTTCATGAGTTGGCCCCAAACCGACTTCACGATTTGCGCGATCGGTGAGGGCAAACATAATCCCTTCAGCCTTGGTATAAGTATCCCAGCGCCCTGACTCTTGCCATAGTTCCGCAGGTTGCAATTGCGTCAATAAACATTCTTGCGCTCCTGTTGCGTTCATCTCTTCACGGACAATCGCGGAAATCTTTTGCAAAACCCGCCACATCAGCGGCAAGTAAACATACAAGCCTGAACCAACGCGCCGAATATAGCCCGCACGCAATAAAAGCTTGTGGCTTGGTAGTTCTGCTTCTGCGGGATCTTCGCGCAGAGTGATCCAGAGCATTTGAGATAGACGCATATTTCCAAGATGTTCGCTAAGGATAATCGCTAGAATTTCGTTAATTTGTTAACAATGATTCTGCCTGTCAATCATATCAGGACTTGGGACGTTGGGGCTGTAGGTTAGGGGATAGGCGATCGCTTACAATTCATTAGATCCTTGCCGCATCTTCAGAAGTTTCGTGTGGTTTTGCTAGATTACAACTCAAGCCTATGGCGCGGTGGCAGGAATTGAAATTAATGAAGGCGTAGACAGATATATTTATCAAAAAGGACTATTTGTGATTTGCCCATCTGGTGACGCGGTGAAAATTGTTAATGATGAGAAGTTTAAGGCAATGACTTGGTAAGGCGATCGCCAAAAGATTTTATACTTAGGCACTAGACCAATTAAAAAATCTGTCAAGCATGAGTCAAAAAGAAGTAATCCGTACCGATAAAGCTCCTGCTCCCGTCGGACCTTATAACCAAGCGATCGCTGTCCCTGCCACTAGCAAGTTAATTTTTATGGCAGGACAAATCGCGATCAATCCTGCCATTGGCAAAGTCGTTGCCACCACAATTGAGGCGCAAACTGAACAAGTTCTCAAAAATATCCAAGCCGTTCTCAATGAAGCAGGTGCAGATTTTAGCAATGTCGTCAAAACTACAGTTTTTCTTATAGACATGGCTAACTTCCCTGCGATGAATAAAATCTATGGCAAATATTTCACAGCTCCATTTCCAGCTCGTTCTTCGATTCAAGTCGCAAAACTGCCCCTTGATGTCTTAGTCGAAATCGAGTGTATTGTCGCTATCTAGAGAAGAAGAGGCGCGAAATATCTTTTCTCTTTTAATTAAAAAAGCCCTGCGTTGCAAAGCTTTTTTAAAGTTTTTTGGTTTTAGTTAAATCGTATATTTTTACAAAATGAGGTAACAATGAAAAGTTTGTGGAACGATCGCGAGGCGAAGCAGTATCAAAGTGATTTAGGCTTAAGAGTTTATACATCGCAATTATTAGGGCGCGACCCTTCATTAGTTCTACATGGTGGAGGCAATACTTCTGTTAAAATCCTTGAAAAGAATCTTGTGGGGGAAGAAGAAGAGATTCTCTATGTTAAGGGAAGTGGTTGGGATTTAGAAACGATCGCTGAAGCAGGTTTTGCACCAGTAAGAATGGCGCATTTATTGAAATTAGCGGAGTTGCAAGTTCTCTCTGATTCACAGATGGTGAATGAACTGAAGACGCAGATGACTAAAGCGAGTGCGCCTGCGCCATCGGTAGAAACAATTCTCCATGCGAGTTTGCCTTACAAATTTGTCGATCATACTCATGCAGATGCGGTGATTTCAGTAACGAATACTGCGAATGGATGGGAACGCATTCAAGAAATCTATGGCGATGACGTAGTAATCATTCCTTATGTAATGCCAGGATTTGACCTAGCGCGAGTCTGTGCTGAGAAGTTTGCCGCCGAGAAGAGCGATCGCACAATTGGCATGGTGTTAATGAATCACGGTATTTTCTCTTTCGGAGCAACCGCAGCAGAGTCTTATGAACGGATGATCGCTCTAGTTGATCGCGCTGAAGTCTATTTACAAAAGCATAATGCTTGGGTGATCGCTAACGCAACCCCGCAAAGAGTAGCCCAAACAGAAAAGTTAGAAATTGCTAACTTACGTGCCGAGGTATCTCAAGTCGCAGGTTTTCCTATAGTCTTGAGCCAGCAAAATGATCAAGCCAGTTTAGCTTTTGCTCAAAGAGAAGACTTAAAACAGATTTCGCAACAAGGCTGTGCTACTCCAGATCATGTAATCCGTACTAAGCGATTACCATTGATAGGAAGAGATGTAAATGCTTATGCTGCATCTTATCAAGCATATTTTACAGAACAATCTCAAAAAGGAACTCAGTCTCTCACTATTCTCGATCGCGCACCACGAGTGATTCTTGATCGCGAACTTGGTCTGCTTACGATTGGCAAATCGGCAAAAGATGCCGCGATCGCATCGGATATCTATCAGCACACGATCAATATCATTCAGCGCTCAACTATGTTAGGTGGCTATCAAGCTTTACCTGCCAGCGATATTTTTGCTGTGGAATATTGGGAATTGGAACAAGCCAAGCTAAAAAAAGGTAGTTCATCTCCCGCCTTCACAGGTGAAATTGCTCTAGTGACAGGTGCTGCTTCTGGCATCGGTAAAGCTTGCGTAGATGCACTTTTAAGACGTGGTGCAGCCGTAGTTGGCTTAGATATCAATTCTGAAATCGAGAATCTTTATGATCGTCCCGATTTTGTTGGGGTTACTTGTGATGTTAGTGATGAGAAGGCGATCGCGTATGCCCTTGAAAAAACCGTGCAATCATTCGGCGGTTTAGATATTCTCATTCTCAATGCAGGAATTTTCCCGTCAGGATGTCGCATCGAAAACCTTGATACAGCAACTTGGCAGCGCGTAATGAATATCAATCTAGATGCAAATTTAATCTTGATGCGAGAAAGTTATCCTCTACTCAAATTAGCTCCCAACGGTGGTCGAGTTGTGGCGATCGGTTCCAAAAATGTCCCTGCTCCTGGCCCTGCGGCGGCGGCCTATTCTGCCTCAAAAGCAGCATTAACTCAACTTATGCGTGTGGCAGCTTTAGAATGGAGCAGCGATCGCATTCGCATTAATACCTTACATCCTAACGCAGTCTTTGACACTGGGATCTGGACAGAGGAAGTATTGACATCTCGCGCCAAGCATTACGGATTGACAGTCGAGGAATATAAAACTAATAATCTGCTTAAAGTGGAAGTCACCAGCCGCCATGTCGCCGAACTCGCCGCTGAGATGTGTGGAGCGCTGTTTGCCTGTACTACTGCTGCCCAAGTTCCTATCGATGGCGGGAATGATCGCGTGATTTAAGTAAAACTACCTCCGCTTACATTTTATTTCCTGCCCAGCAATTAATCTAGTGATCTATAATGCTGTCAAAACCTCTTGCAATCTAACTCCATGTCTCAAGATCTGCTAACTCAGATTTATAATGCTTTTAAGCCATCGGAACCTCTAAAGCCAACCGATTCCGCCTATGTGGATTGTCGTGAGGTGCGGGGTGATGGGGATATTTTATTGGACATTGGACAGGCGATCAATTTTTCAGAAGGACAGCCCACCTGTCAGCTTTATACAGGATATCGGGGCGTAGGCAAATCAACCGAGTTACTTCGATTGCAAGAAGATTTACGCAGTAAGGGCTATTCTGTAGTGTATTTTGCTGCGGATGAGGAAGATATCGAACCCGATAATGCGGAATATACGGATATTTTGTTGGCTTGCACAAGACATATTCTTGAAGATTTAAAGGATTGCGGTAATCCTGAACCAGTGAGAAAATGGCTACAGGGTAGAATTAAAGCTTTTCGAGATATTATCCCTGAATTGGAAGTGACAGGTGGGAGTGTGGAGTTACAAAACCCGCAGTGGGGATGGATTCCTCAATTCGCGAAAATTACGGCGAGTGTGAGGGCTGTGCCGAGTATCAGGCAAAAGGTACGTCAGGAGCTAGATGCTCACACGACTACTTTAATTGATGCGTTGAATGAGTTTATTGAAGATGCTAAGAGTAAGTTACCTGAACCCTTTACAGATATTGTCGTGATTGTAGATAACTTGGATCGGATTACTTATATTAAGCAGGGTGAGAATGCGATTAGTAATTATGATGATATTTTTATTGAACGTAGTGGGCAGTTAAAGAAACTGAAGTGCCATGTGATTTATACAATTCCGATTGCGATGGTTTATTCTTCAAAATCAACGCTGTTGGAGGATAATTATGACAAGCCGCAAGTGTTGCCGATGATCATGGTGAAGGATCGCTATGGCAATGTGAATGATCATGGTTTGGCAAAAATGAAGGAGATTATCTGTCGGCGAGTTGACAAGATGAAGTTAGCGAATCGTCCTGAAATTGGCAAAGAAATCGCTAGGGCGCTAGATAGTAAGCTCTTTGAGAATGCAGAAACTCTCGATCAAATCTGTTTGATGAGTGGCGGACATACTCGTAATTTAATGCAATATATTCAATTAGCGATAAAGAGA
Organism: Pseudanabaena sp.; assembly: GCA_043786935.1. Taxonomy (GTDB): domain Bacteria; phylum Cyanobacteriota; class Cyanobacteriia; order Pseudanabaenales; family Pseudanabaenaceae; genus Pseudanabaena. The sequence continues at coordinate 16,782 of JAYVVP010000197.1, forward strand.
ACAAAGCAGTTACCGATTAAGGCACGGGAGGTAAAATGGGCGCTATCGCAGGCTAGGGATACCTATCACAATGCGATCGAGCCGCACCAATGGGATGTATTGGTACAGGTAGCGAAAACCAAGGAGAAGCCGAATAGTGACGAGCATAATCTGTTGTTGCTCAATCGTTCAATTTTGGAATATTGCTATCTGAATGAGGATGGTGAGATACAGCGCTGGTTTGATATTCATCCTGTGATTCATGGCATTGATGAGTTTCAAAGGGCATGGGTGAAAAATGATGCAACAAAACCTAACTGAATGGGATGAGGATATTGTCTCGACTCCTGAAGAGGACTATCAAGCTTTTTTGCGTGGGCTGTCATGGCGCGATGGCTTTGGGATTGAGTTTGTGCGTTGTTCTCCTGCGTCGGGGCAAGATTTGATCGAGAAGGTTAAGCGGGATTTACCACAAAAAAAAGTTGAGGTCTTAACGCTATCAGAACCGATTGACAATTTAATTCAGATCGTACAAGGTCTGCCTAATCATTCGGAATTAGATATTTTATTTGTGGTTGGTTTAGATAAGTCTCTAACGGATTACATTCGTACAGGCTATGGCGGTCAAGGCGAATACTACAATTTGGACACAGTACCACCAATCCTCAGTCATCTCAATTGGCAACGCGAAAACTTTCGCGATAGATTTCCTAATCTCTGTTTTGTCTTCCTATTACCCCAATTTGCAATCAAATACATCATTCGCCGCGCTCCTGATTTTTATGATTGGGCATCAGGTGTAGTGTCGTTTTCCTCTAGCAAAGAAATTGTCGAACAAGAGTCATGGCGTATTGTTTCAGAAGGGGATTATCTGAAATACTTAAAATGGAGTCCCAAGCAGCGAATTGCAAGAATTATTGAAATTGACGAAATACTTAGCGAACTACATCAAACGGGCGATCATCAAGCAGCCCTTTTATATGAAAAAGGAAATATTTTCTCTGCTAACACACAGTACGAAGAAGCCATAGTTTCTTATGACAAAGCATTGCGACTCAAACCTGACTTCAGTCAAGCTTGGTTTAACAGAGGCAGTATCCTATATCAAGTTGGTAAATATAATGAATCTCTAATATCTTATGAAAGAGCGTTGCAAATCAATTCTAACGATCACGAAGCATGGCAAAGTCGAGGTAATGTACTAGGTGATTTAGGCAGATATGAAGAAGCAATTGCTTCTTATGATTGTTCACTGCAAACAGAGCCTAATCAATATATATCTTGGTATGATCGGGGTCTAGCTCTAAGTGTTTTAGGCAGATATAAGGAAGCCATACTATCTTTTGATAAATCACTAACAATCAATCCCAATCAATATAGATCTTGGTATAATCGAGGAGTTGTGTTAGGGAACTTAGGTAGATATACAGAAGCACTTAATTCCTATGACATAGCATTAAAATTGAATCCTAATGATCGTGAAGTATGGAAAAATCAAGGCGCTATGCTAGGGAATCTAGAGAGATATGAAGAAGAAATATTCGCTTATCAAAAAGCTTTAGAATTAGATGATTCTGACTATGAAATATGGTACAACCAAGGTCTGGCATTTAGACAATTAGGAAGATATGAAGAGGCAGTCGTTTCTTTCAATAAAGCATTGGAACTAAACCCAAACGACTATGAAGCATGGTATGACCGAGGAAATGCATTAGGCGATTTAAGTAAATACGAAGATGCAATTACTTCTTTTGATAAATCCTTGCAAATCAATCCTGACAAACATGGAGCTTATTATAGTAAAGCATGTGCTTATGCACTAAAAGACGATCTTGAATTGGCGTTAATAAATCTTGGTAAAGCCATAAATTTTCTACCTCAACAATATAGTGAACTAGCAAAGATAAATTCAGATTTTGACAACATCCGTCGTGATCCACGCTTTCAAGCCTTGATACAATAGGAGAAAAACACCGTGACTACCCTCCTAGAACAAGCCATTACCGCGGTTTCTGTACTACCACAAACAGAACAAGACGAAATCGCCCATGATATTTTCCAAAGACTTGAAGCCAGAAAAAAATCTCGCCGCTCCTTACTAAAAATGTCATTAGAACAACGCCGCCAAATCCTCGCTCAACAAGCAGAGAAAATGGTAGAGCATTATCAACAAAACTCAGAATGGAAAGAACTAGGAGCAGGAGATATCCTAGAGTCCAGATACAACAAGGTTTATCCGACAACTAGGAAAACTTACTGAAGACATAATGATAGAAATCACGATCGCGATCGCCCTAGTAATCGAATACACACCAGAGTAAAAAGCAACAGATACAAACTCAATTTTGACAACATACGAAGCGATCGCCACTTTCCAACCTTAATACAATGAAAATGAAAATATAGAAGTTATTTCTATGACGAGTTAACTTTTCGCGATCGCCTTTCAACTCTAAGTCCAACGCCAAGATCTTGATATGAACTTAGTGCGATCGCGTCTCAAACAAAATCAGCGATCGCTATAGTTTAAAATGCAGAGACTCCTAAGTTCTGTTTTGCATGATCGAGCCGTCCCCACAATTATTTGAGCAACCATTTACTAAATTTCGTAATGCGATCGCGCGCAAGGAATTTCTGATCACGGCTGAAGTGTCGCCACCTAAGGGTAGTAACCCTGAGCATATGCTGGCACAAGCGCGATCGCTAAAAGGGCGTGTCCATGCCATTAACATCACCGATTCTAGTCGGGCAGTCATGAGCATGAGTCCTCTGGCTGCATCTGTATTGATTCAGCAACAAATTGGGATTGACACTATTTGTCAAATGGCATGTCGCGATCGCAATCGAATTGCGCTTCAAGGCGATTTATTGGGAGCAGCAGCGCTAGGAATTACGAATATTCTGGCTCTCACAGGCGATCCTGTAAAAGCTGGTGACTCAACCGATGCGCGATCGGTTTTTGACTATGAATCAGTGCGATTATTGCAATTGATTCAAAAAATGAATTTAGGGATAGATGCTAATGGCAAAGATTTGCCCGATCAAGGTACAAACTTATTTGTAGGGGCAGCAGTCGATCCGCAGTCGCCGAGTTGGTCGGGGTTACAAAAGCGGTTTGAGCGCAAGATTAATGCAGGAGCACAATTTTTTCAAAGCCAATTAATTACTGATTTTGAGCGCCTTGATAAATTTATGAATCAAATTGCTAATCAATCAGACAAGCCAATTCTGGCGGGAATATTTTTGATTAAATCAGCCAAAAATGCGCTATTTTTGAATAAATATGTCCCTGGGGTGCATATTCCTGACCATATCGTTGAGCGTCTAGCTAAAGCTAAATCACCTCTACAGGAAGGGCTCGCGATCGCCGCTGAACAAATCCAAACTGCACGGCAAGTTTGTCAGGGCGTTCACATCATGGCAATCAAAGCTGAACATTTGATTCCAGAAATTCTTGAACGTGCAAATGCGGCAATAATCTAACTTTAGGGAGGTTTCCTAAGTAAACTTTTCAAAAGTTCAGAAATTTCGGTTAACCTAATTAAATAATCTTAATTTATATCTATGGCACGACGTAGATCGTCTTCTACTCTGAATACACCGCCCACTGATTCAAGAACTAATGGTACAACTACCAAACTAGCGATCGCCAGTGCAATCTTTGCGGTCGGTATTGGTGTTGGCATTGCTCTCTCAACACTTAATCCCACGCCGCGTACTGTTGATGCCATTCGCTTAGACAACCTTGCGCCTAGCCGCGATTTTTGCAACAACTATGGTGCATCAGCAATGGTGATGAGTAGCCGTGTTTACGTCACACTTAACCCATTTAACGTGTTTATCAGTCAAGCTGAACCAGTCCCAGGTTGCGTGGTGTTACCAAATAACTGGAATGTACTATTACAAAAAAATGTGATCAAAGAATCCGATATTCGTCAGTGCAAAGACAGGATGAATACTTTTGGATTTACAGGGGATCTTGATAAGGCTCCTAGCGTTGATTGTATTTACGAAAGTAAAAACGCTACTGAAAAGTTTACTAATGGCTTGCCAGCCGCAGCGACTCCTACTCCTAAACCATAAAAAAAGTGCGCTAAGCGCACTTTTTTTATGAATAGTTTTTGTGGTTTAACATTCGTCAAATGCTTCTAGATCGAGTAGATGACGATACGGTTCTGCTAAGTCTGAGCCTTTAAAGGCTAAAGATCGTAGTATGTGCCAATCATTTAAACTCTCAAAAGCATTGGCATAGTCATCTCGCTCCAAACGATCCGCAATTTCAGCTACATCTGATGCAGAGTATTTACTAGGATCGACTTCGGGCGCTTCACCTGTGACATTTTTTGAGAGTTTAGTACTCATATCGCTCTATGACAGGTTTGTGAACGGAGAGAGAGGGATTTGAACCCTCGGTACGGAGTTACCTGCCGTACAACAGATTAGCAATCTGCCGCTTTCGTCCACTCAGCCATCTCTCCAAGTTTATTAGGAACTATATCTTATCAGAATGCGTGCATAATGCAAGTCAATTATTAAATTTGATAAGGCAATCACACAAGTTTCTTTACAAATGAGTAAATAAAAACGACAAAGCAGGATGATTTGTTGCTATAGCCAAATATGGGAAAGAAAAAGAAGAATGGTTAAAAACATTTTTGGAATTAACCAACGGAATACCATCAGTAGATACGTTTGAGAGCTTATTTGCAAGACTGAAGCCAGCAGAATTGCAAAGATGTTTTATAGGATGAATGGAAGCAGGTTATTTAAGTTTATGCTATTGACAATTATAATCAATAAAGTTAGAGTGTCGTCAATGAAGTTCTGATGCGGATGTTTGACTCGACACCGTTTCAATATTCATAGTTCAAATGCGTTGACAGGATTGAGTGATAAAGTATTTTTTTGCTGTAGATTGCTGAAAAATTTTATTAAAAAAGCCTTGTCATTCAGTCCTTTTCTATTTGAATTTTAAGCATTCAGCATCGTAGAAGAGTTTGCCAAATAAAATTTCCCATAATAAATAAAACTTTAATAGTAGTAATTATCAATAAAATATGACATTTAAACAATCTACCTCGCCTCAAGTTGTTGGCATATGTACTAGTCAATCTTTACGCCGCTTTGACTTGCCGTTATTACGATCGCTATCGCGACAATATGCGATCGCCCAGTGGGAATATTGCCAAAACCCTGATGAATCAATTGATCTCGATTTGGCAATTAGTTCTTTACATGATTACTTACAAACCTGCAAAGGCGCTGTACATCTAGTTGGGCATGGTATCGCTGGATTAGTTGGCTGGCTCTATACGCGTCAATATCCTGAACAAGTGCGATCGCTAACTTTATTATCAGTGGGAGTTAACTTAGCGACCAGTTGGCATAGTCATTATTATGAGCAGCGTCAGTTAATCGGTTGTAGCCGCGAAACCATGCTGATGCGAACTGCTTTCTATCTATTTGGTTATCGCGATAAGGAGATGCTTTGTTGGTTAGCTGATTTACTTAAGCAAGATCTTGATAATTCTTTAATTCCTCATTCTCTTTATGCAACAACTTATATAGCTCCTAAGCCGATCTCTGTGCCGATGTTAGTTTGTGGGGCAATGGATGATTATGTAACGGGAGGAGGGGAAAATTCTTATCAAAAATGGCGATCGCATCTTAAAGATAGTGATCGTTTATGGATTAGTAAGCATGGTAAACACTTTTTTCACTATTCCCAAGCGCAAACTGTTAGTTACCAAATTCGTTCTTTTTGGCAATCTCTCTCTCTTGTCGCTACCGCTGTCTCAGTCAAACAATGACTCAAAAAATTGATTGGCTTTATTGCTGATCGCTTTCTAGATCAAATACAACTTTCTGCCAATACCAAATTTCGGGCATATTTGGATGATCTTGTTTGGCGATGTCGATGAGTCGCTGAGCGATCGCCATATTACCACCGACTAAACTGAGCAATCGTTGTTGCAATTCAAAGCTAGGCATTTGCATCAACTCCACTGTTGCCGAGGCATTTACTTGTTGACGCTTGGCTTCTTTAGTTTGTTTTTCGAGTTCTGGTTGCCAGAGATTAATCCGATCTAATGCGTAACGATAACGCTCCATTACTGACTGATTGAACCAAATATTTGCGGCTTGTTGATAGTCATCGATCGCCCCTTTGAGATCGCCGAAGTCATATCTCGCATTAGCGCGATCGCAATATAGTTGAGGATTGCTAGTATTTAAGGCAAGCGATCGCGAAAAATCTTCGATTGCCGTTCGATAATCCTTGAGCCGTAGATAAGCTTTAGCGCGATGAATATAAATCTCGGCATTGCTAGGATATTCGCGCAGTAACTCATTAAAATCAGCGATCGCCCCCTGAGCATCACCAATTTCAGCGCGGATTTTGCCACGACCGATGCGAACTTCTAAGTTTTGTGGTTCTAGAAATATTGCTTGATTGAGGTCTTTGATGGCACTTTCAGGATCGCCCAATTTACTAAGAGTCAAGCCACGCAGACAAAAAGCTTTAGCATTTTTAGGATCAATTTGCAGCATCCAATTGAGATCGATCAAAGCATTTGTATAGTCGCTGCTATCGATTTTCTGTTGTACTTTAATAAAAATATCTTCCGTTGATGGAGGCAACAGTGCTTCTAAAGGTTTATAGCCTTCGATGCAACGGCGACAGTTATCTTCATCGCGCAATTCTAAAAACAGATTAGCGGCTTGTTTATAGGCGGCGATCGCCTTTTCGATTTGATTTTGTTTTTTATAAGTCAAGCCTAGTAACTGATGAGCGATCGCTGATTTGGGATTAATTTCAAGCGCTTTAGCAATATCAGCTTGCGCGGCAACAATATCGGCGATCGCTAGTCGCGTCATACTACGGGCAATATACACATCAATTGCATCAGGTTTTAGACTGAGAGAAGTTTCATAGTCCGCGATCGCACCCTGACAATCGCCCAAATCAAATAAGACTAAACCCCTTTGGTAGTATGCTTCAGCAAATTCAGAATTAGCAGCGATCGCACAGCTAAAAGCTTGCATTGCCCCATAGCGATCGCCTAACTTCGCCTTTGCCAAACCCTGTTGATAAAAATCTTGTTTAAAGTCTTGTGTCATTGCTGCACTTGTCAACCAAGCTATAGCGATATGATAATTGAAATTAACCCTTTTGCAGTGATCCACTCAGGAGTTATAGCGATGCCTCGGAAAGATATCAAACAAAAGATTGAAAAAACATTGCATACAGTCGCGGATGCAGCACAACAGCAGTACGAACAAAATCTTCAAAAGAGTCTCGAAAAGAATCTCAAAAAAGCTCATAAAAATGTAGATAAACAGGTTGATTCAGTACGCGATCGCCTCGAAGAGTTCGATAGCTGGGCAGTTGATTCAGTTAACGACGCATTAGAAAATGTTGAGAAAAAATTGGGTAAACAGGTAACTAAAACTGTCAACCGTTTTCAAAAAGCAGCGCAATCAGCATGGAAAAAATTGACGGATTAACAAGTATGAGCAATTTATAAACTGCTCCTCTGCCTTGCCGATGGTTTTACTGATGCTTGCTCCAAGCCTGTTTTACAAAATCGAGAAATTCTGCTGCAAATCTCTCCGTGGAGAAGCGTATGGCATTGTCGCGACAGTTCTCAGCCAAAATCCGATGCTGCGATCGCTCAAATTCAAGCACCGCCTTACAAATACTTTCTGATGTCTGTTCGGCAAAAAATACACCTGTGGGGCGATCAGACTCTAAGCCAATCACCGACTCGCGCACACCACCTCGACCATAGGCAATCACAGGCGTACCACAGGCTTGAGCCTCAACAGGCGTGATTCCAAAATCTTCCTCTGCGGCAAATACAAAAGCTTTAGCATTTTGCATATATTCGCGCAACTCTTGGGGTGAGCGATAACCTAGAAACTGGATATTACTACTTGCCTTAGCGCGAATTTTTGGCATCTGTTCACCATCACCAATCACGAGCAACTGGCGATCGCCCATTTTTGCAAATGCTTCCACAATTAAGTCAATACGTTTGTAAGGAACTAATCGCGAAGCGGTGAGATAGAACTCTTGCTTTTGTTCGCACAGCAGATAATTTTGCAAATCGACTGGCGGATAAATTACTGTCGCCTCACGTCGATAAACCTTCTTAATTCTCCGAGCAATAAATTCCGAATTGGCAATAAATAGATCAACTCCATTAGCCGTGCGCGTATCCCAAATCCTTACTTGGTGCAAGATCCATCGAGCGATCCAGCTTTTGATCCCCCGTTCTAAATTTGATTCCCTCAGGTATTGATGTTGTAAGTCCCACGCATAACGAATCGGGGAATGTACATAGGAAATATGTAATTGATGCGGCGAAGTTAGCACCCCTTTGGCGACTGCATGGGAACTAGAGATAATCAGATCGTATGCGGATAAATCAAGCTGCTCGATCGCTAGAGGCATGAGTGGCAAATATTGACGAAACTTAGTTTTGGCAAAGGGAAGATTTTGAATAAACGTAGTTGTTACTTTCTTATTTTGAATAAAGCCTCGCTCCGAGTTATCTAAAAAATCCACCACTGCAAACAAATCAGCCTGAGGAAACAAATTTAAAATTTGCTCAACAACGCGCTCTGATCCTGCGTAGTTCACAAACCATTCATGCACGATCGCAATGCGTAAATTTTTTAGGTCTAACATAAAAGCTAAGTAGACGCTTGATGTTCACATCTACATCTCTGGGTTTTAATTTGTCTTGAGCATTATAAGAAGAATTATGGTTAGAATGACAACGTTGAACCTAAACAATCTAGAAAGCTCCAATTTATGAAGCTACATCGCGCCTCCTCTACTCTTGCCTCAGTCAGTTTCGCGATCGCTAGCATTATCAGCCTCTCGGTGATGACATTTGCGCCACAAGTTACTACGCCAGCGATCGCTCAAGAAGCGGGTGAACCCGTCACTACGAGATCAGGAGCAAACGCGATCGCCTTAGCCAAGCATTTACGGAAAATAGGAGCCAAGGTATACGCTGCTTATTGGTGTCCCCATTGCCACGATCAAAAACAAAGCTTTGGCAAGCAAGCTGTAAGTCAGCTCGAAGTGATTGAATGCGATCAGCGCGGAGTCAAGCCCCAGAGGCAACTTTGTATGGATAAAAAGATTAGAGGGTATCCCACCTGGGAGATTAGCGGCAAGTTTTATGAGGGTGCTCGAACTTTAAAAGAGTTAGCAAATTTATCGAGATATCGTGGTGATATTTAGGTAAACAGCACTAATTAGTCGAAATGGCAACTCTAAATTTGCATAATTCGATTAAAGTAATTACCGTCTTATTAAAAATAGCAATTTTCTCCATAAACATTGTATATAGGTTAATAAGGTATTTAATAAACCTTTGTTTTGCTCATTTGATTAACGCAAACCTTGCAGGCTAATATGTCTACTCTTGTCATTGTCGAATCGCCCACTAAGGCACGCACCATCCGCAACTTTTTACCTGCTGGGTATCGAGTGGAAGCTTCAATGGGGCATGTGCGCGATTTACCACAGTCAGCCAGTGATATTCCTGCGGAGTTGAAGTCTTTTGATTGGGCAAAGCTAGGCGTAAACGTAGATGCAAATTTTGAGCCGCTTTATATCGTGCCAGACGATAAAAAGAAAATTGTTCGTGAACTCAAAGCGGCGTTAAAAGGGGTTAAAGAACTGATTCTGGCGACTGACGAAGACCGTGAAGGCGAGAGTATTTCGTGGCATTTGTTGCAAATTTTGCAGCCAAAAGTACCGATCAAGCGCATGGTATTCCATGAGATCACCTCTGAGGCTATCAAAGGAGCGCTAAAAAATTGTCGTCAGATTGACGATCGCCTTGTTCATGCTCAAGAAACACGCCGTATCCTTGATCGCCTTGTTGGTTACACGCTCTCGCCCTTGCTCTGGAAAAAAATTGCTTGGGGATTATCAGCAGGTCGGGTGCAGTCGGTAGCAGTAAGGGTAATTGTCAATCGCGAGCGCGATCGCCGTGCTTTTAAATCGGGTAGTTATTGGGACTTGAAAGCAAGTCTCTTTGCAACGAAGCAAGAATTTCCTGTGCAGCTAGTCTCGGTTGGTGGCACAAATGTTGCGACTGGTAAAGACTTTGATGAAGCTACGGGCAAAATCGCCAAAGGACGCAAGGTTTTATTACTGGATGAGACGGCCGCGATCGCTTTACAACAGCGCTTAAATGGCAAAGTTTGGTCGGTCAGCAATCTTGATGAGCGCCCCACCACCCGCAAGCCATCACCACCTTTTACCACCTCAACTCTTCAGCAAGAGGCAAACCGCAAATTGCGCTTGTCGGCACGCGATACGATGCGGGTAGCTCAGGCTTTGTACGAGCAAGGTTTTATTACCTATATGCGGACTGACTCAGTAAGTTTGTCGCAACAAGCGATCGCGGCGGCGCGTCAATGCGTTACTACCATGTATGGCAATAACTTCTTGAGCAAAGAGCCACGCCAATATGTGACCAAATCTAAGGGTGCACAGGAAGCTCACGAAGCAATTCGTCCCGCTGGCGAGTCTTTCCGCACTCCCCAAGAAACAGGGCTTTCAGGGCGCGAACTAGCCCTTTATGACCTAATTTGGAAGCGCACCGTTGCTTGTCAAATGGCGGATGCTCAATTAACTATGCTTAGCGTGCAATTGACCGTTGAAAACGCTATATTTCGCGCTTCAGGCAAACGCATTGATTTCGCAGGATTTTTCCGCGCCTATGTGGAAGGATCGGATGATCCTGATGCCGCACTTGAAGAAAAGGAAGTGATGCTTCCACCACTCAAAATTGGCGATCATCCTGTCTGCCGTGAATTAAATACAGTCGGACATGAAACCCAGCCCCCAGCCCGCTACACTGAAGCCGCTCTTGTGAAAATGCTCGAAAGTGAAGGCATCGGTCGTCCTAGTACCTACGCCAGCATTATTGGCACGATCTGCGATCGCGGTTACGTGCAGCTTATCAATAATGCGCTAATTCCCACATTTACCGCCTTTGCAGTTACTAGCTTATTAGAAGAGCATTTCCCGAATCTGGTCGATCCTAGCTTTACTTCCAAAATGGAACAAACCCTCGATGATATCTCGATGGGTACAGTGGAATGGCTTCCTTATCTCAAGAAGTTCTATTCAGGCGAAATGGGCTTGAGTGGACAAGTGAAGTCTCGCGATAGTTTGATCGATGGCGAATCAGCGCGGACAGTCCGTCTCGAAGGTTTAGATGATGATGTCAAGGTCAAGATCGGCAAGTTCGGCGCTTATATCCAAGTTGGAGAAGGCGATCGCATGGTCAATTCCTCAATTCCTCAAAACTATACTCCTTCCGATTTAGTTCCTGAAAAGATTGAACTTCTACTCAAACAGAAATTAGAAGGTCCCGATCAAATTGGTATCCATCCTGAAGCCAATGAACCGATCTTCATGATGATGGGTCAATATGGTCTCTATGTGCAGTTAGGTCAGGCAACAGAAGCAGTTCCCAAACCCAAACGCGCTTCATTACCCAAAGGAATGCAACCAGAAAATGTCACCGTTGATATTGCTGTGAAGTTGCTAGCTTTACCCCGTACTTTGGGAGAACATCCTGATACTGGCAACCGTGTGTTTGTAAATACAGGGCGATTTGGCCCCTATGTTTGCCATGTCAAAGGCAATGGCGATAAAGACGATAATCGATCGCTAAAAGCCACCGATGACCCCTATACGATCGCTTTAGAACGCGCCTTAGAACTTCTATCTCAACCTAAAACCTTGCGCGGTGCTGCTGCTGCCAAAGTCTTAAAATCTCTCGGTAATCATCCTTCCGATGGTGAAGTGATCGAGATTTTAGATGGTAAATATGGTGCGTATGTTAAGCATGGCAAGATAAATGTCTCGCTCACTAAGGAGCAAACTGTGGAAGGGCTAACCGTGGAAGAGGCCCTCTCAATGTTGGCAGATAAATCTGGTAAAACTACTAGCAAGCGTACTAAGGCAGCTTCTAGCGATACCAAAAAGACTACGACTAAAAAGACCACCACTAAATCTACAGCGACTAAAACCGCAGCCAAAACTACTAAAAAGAAATCAACTACTAAAACCACAGCAGCCAAGTAATGCTCTTAAGATTCTTGGCAAGCAAAGAGATGATGACAGATTAGCTAAATGGCTAACTGCACTTTTTGGGCGATGTAACAAAGTTGTTGAATAAAAGACAGGAAATTCATAGCGATTAATAAAAAACGTTTTCGTTTTATTGACCGCGTAAATTGGCGAGTTCTTTTAACTGTTGCATTTGCTTCTCAAGGCGAATTGCAAGGTGATCGCACACTAGTTCACATAGATTGAAAATAATAGGGTCGGAAATACTATAAAAAACACTAGTTCCTTGAGGATGACGAGTCACTATCCCTGCTTGGGAGAGTACTTTTAAATGTTTAGAAACATTCGCTTGTCCAAGTCCTGTCGCTTCAATAATTTCCGTAACATTCTTATCTCCTAGCTTAAGACAGCATAAAACTTGTATTCGACTCACTTCAGATAAAACTTTAAAAAACTCAGCAATTGGAATAAGGGCTTCCGAAGACGTACTTAACATATCAATTTAAATTTAGATCTATCTATATATAGATACACTACTATATTACTATATAGTAGTGTAGTAAAGAGAATAAACGATTACAATTAGTGGAATTAAAATTTATGGAACCCATTAAAAAGATCAATGATGAACTAAGTGTAGCTGGACAGTTAAACCCAGAACAGTTGCAGCAAGCAGCTACTCAGGGGTACAA
>JAYVVP010000198.1:0-4322 GCA_043786935.1 Pseudanabaena sp.
GGCAAGAAAACCTTGCAAATGACTCTGCAAAGCTAATAGGGACGCACCAAAACTGTCTGGCTGTAAACTTACAGGAATATCTATACTCATACTATGGAAACCAAAGAGATAATAATTGATTGATTAGTTTACTTCTTCATACTTTTTCTTATGATAGAAGAAACGCTTCATTTTGTTCTATCACGTTTTGAGAGAACTCGCAATAGTTTAGAAAGAATTCTCACCATTAACTACTTTATTGTCCATTTTTTAGGAGAGAAATAAGATTTACCTGCCCTCTCTCTAATTATTTCTTTAACTCTAGGAGGAATTTTGCTTCAGCAGCGCGATCGCTATTGGGATATCGCTCTAGCAGTTTTTGCAAATAGCTAGATTGCTCACTAAGAAAGAAGCTAGAAAACAACAAGTCATCTATGTACTGACTTTGAGGGAATTTAACCTGTAACTCAGTGATAATGCCATCAATGCGCCGTTGATAGTCAGATTGGAGACTCTTTTCTTGCCATTCATAATCTTGATAATAATAGCTACCACGACTATTATTGAGTTGGCGATATTGTCCACTGGCGGATACTCCTGCGGGGGGATGGATACGTTGGGTTTCTGAGAAAGTGTGGTTTTCCCACTGGGAAAGTAAGGTCATGGCAACCATATACAAAGATTTTTCGCGAAGGGTTGGAGAGAGACTTTGCTCTTCAAGCAACTTTTGATAGAGAGAAATGGCGATCGCATTTTGACTGCCGCCTTGATAGCTAGCCAACATCTCGGCTCTATTGCGTTTTGATTCATCGCATACCCACCGTTCCCGACAATTCCAGTGAGTTGGTAAAAGATAAAGCCTACCCCCATCCCAAACTGGTAAATAACCATTTTTCCATCCACCCATACCTGTCCAATCAGAGGCGATTTGATATCGAGATTCAGGAGTATTTTCAATTTGCCATTGTCGCAATTTTTGCCAACGTAGTTTTTGTTCGTTCAGCAGCGATTGAGCATTTTGTTTGAAATTTACCGCTCGTTCATTCGGTTTATACCAACTCTGATAATAAGCGGTGAGAATACGTTCGGGAATGGCTTCCAATTGAACATTTGCCGAAATCTCTAGAGCTTTGGCGTAGTCGTGCGATCGCGCGTATTGAATAGCGATCGCATATTGTAAAAGAGGAGCAAAGGCTTGATTCTCAGGTTCTTGCAAGAGGGTTTGCATTTGATCGATGGACAGACCGACATCAAGTAAAGTGCGAATATGTGGGAAAGCAAGATAAAGAGCGTCGCGATCGCCCATCGGCTGCGCCATGATTTTGATCCAGAGGCGCGTTGCTCCGACAATATCATTATTGTCTTGCAGACTCAGAGCAAGGAAGTAATTAGCATCATCTGCACCAGAATGATCGCTGTAACGCTCGAGCCAGTCTTGCCATGCATTGAGACGCTCTTTCTCAGTGCGTTTAGCATTGCGATCTAAAATTGCTTGATTACGAGGTTGACCATCAAAATAAGAACGCCCTGTCAAATCTCCATATTCGCGACAGGCGATTGTAAATTTTGATTGCGGATATTTCTCTGCCATTCCCAACAGTAAGTAATAGGCGTAGTTACCTTTAAGTTCATAACTTTTATAACTGACAATCTTAGACAGAGAGTAAAGTTGCGATAAGTCATTATTTAAAATATTTTTTAGGAGTTCTGTCCCTTGTGGATCTCCATGACGATCTAGTTCCGCGATCGCCCACATCCGATCATTAGCATCTCGCTCGTTTGCTAAAGCGCGAAAGAAAGCACGACCGAAATAAGTAATCTCTCCCGCTTTAATTGCACCTAAGCGCTCAACTAAAATATGTTCTTGAGCGTCACTTGATAGTTTTTGATAGAGTGCGATCGCCTCTTTAACTTGGCGATCTGTTGGTTGTTGTAATTGTTCAAGTTGTATCCATTCTGGGAGTCCTGCAAAATCTCTGTCTTTTTCATAGTCAGATTTGCCATAAGCAGCTTCATATCCCAATAACCTAACTAAAAAATCCAAATTGAATTGACTATGGTACTGAGGAGAATTTTTCGGTTCAAGATTCGACTTCGCCAAACTAATTAACTCTTCTCGTACTTTGGGATCATCCAATCCAAAGTCTTTCTCCCAGTCTTTACTCTGAGCGTCTGATGATCCGTAGGGAGCGACATCATAAAAATTAGGATGTGTCATCCGCCGTTGAATCTGACCGCGCAACCAAATCGTTGTGTAAGGTTTACCGAGACTGCGAATACCTTCAAGTCCATACTTCTGTCGAGTTTCATCACGCGATCGCGCATAGTAGCTAAGTAAGGGATAAGCTTTGGCTCCATAGCGTTTCCAGACTGGATTTGTCACGGGATCTTTTCCCCATTTGGCGACAATCATATCTTGGCGGACTGCTTGTACGATTTCTTGCCATTGCGGATCGAAGCGTAAGCGATCGCGCAGGACATCATCGATTTCTAATTGGGAAATTTCTTGAGGACTGAAGGAATCAGCCAGTCGCGATATTTCAGTGGGGCTAAGAATTTTAACAGTCCGAGATTGAAAGACTTCTGTCGCCTTAAGCGCCACACCAAACGAGAAAACTGTAACGAATACAGACAATATATATAAATGACGCTTTTTCATATCGGTTTCTCAACTCACACTAAACAGGTTCAGCTAACAGAAGTCTCAATAATACCCTTTGTCCCTTATCATTAAACTTGATTTGAGTGAGACAGAAATACTTCTCAGCAATTTGCAACAAATCATAAAAAATTTGTTAAAAAAGCCAAATGCTCTCAGATCGCTCATCTTTATAATTCAGTTCAAATATTTTCCATGCAGAAATTAGTTAGAAAATCCCTTGATTACCTAAATTCTTGGACTAATTTTCGCGGCTCCCCAATTGCTATAGCTAGCTTAGTTGGTTGTTTGATACTCTTAATGATCTTGGGGTGGTTATTTGAAGAGGTATGGGAAAAAGAAGCATTTAGTTTTGATGTCAATGTTTTGCTCTGGATTCATCAATCATCGAACCCATTTCTAGATTCGATAATGCTCACTATTACAGGTTTAGGAAATCCGCCAATGGTAGTTGCCTTTATTGTTGGCACTACATTTTGGCTTTGGAGAAAGCGAAAACATTTGCAATTGAAAATCTTTGCACTTATCTGTCTAGGAGGGATAGTTTTTAATGTGGGGTTAAAGCTTGTCTTTACGAAAACTCGTCCTCATCTATGGAATCAACTTATTGTCGAGACCACTTTTAGTTTTCCTAGCGGTCATGCTCTTGGGGCGAGCATAATGTATGGATTTTTAGCATATTTACTAGCAACAGAGTTCCCTCGGTTTTCTCGATTAATTTATGTATTCATGATTGGATTAATTTTGATGATTGGATTCAGTCGTTTATATTTAGGAGTTCACTGGTTGACTGATGTGATTGCAGGCTATTTAGTCGGATTTCTGTGGCTAATTACGTGTATCTATATCCTAAAGCGTAATTTGGTAGCTCATCATGAAAGTTAATTAAAAGAATAAATGGCTTTCAGGTTGAATATTAATTTCCATCGGCACTGCTTGAGGATCGGCGGAGAGAGCAAACATGATTGCATTCGCCGCAGTTTCTGGAGAAAGCATTTTGCTGCGATCGACTTTTAGACTAACGTTATCCCAAAATGGCGAATCTATCCCACCAAAATAAAATAGAGTCACCTTTACCCCAAAACGGCGGAGTTCATCTGCCATGCATTTACTAAAACCGACTGCTCCAAACTTAGACGCACAATAAGCCGCCGCCATTGCCATTGGGTGCTTTCCGAGAATGCCAATCACATTACAAATATGTCCAATCTTGCGCTCCTTCATCACATTAGAAACGGCTTGACTGGTATAAAAATTCCCCTTGAGATTTAGATCAATCATCTGGTCAAGTTCTTGTGGTTCAATGCGATTGAATTGCTTCATTATCCCTGCACCTGCGGCATTTACCAATACATCAATCTGTCCAAACTGCGCGATCGCCTTTTGCACCATTAGTTCAACTTGATCATATTTAGTAATATCAGTGGGAATAGCGATCGCTTCAGCACCATAATCATCTTCGAGATTGTTAATAAGTTCTTCTAGTTTATGGATATCTCTCGCGACAAGAACTAACTTCGTCCCTGCTTTTGCCAGTTTGGGTACAAGTGCCGAACCAATGCCACCTGTTGCACCGACAACGACAACAACTTTGTTTTGCATCTTAAAAGTAAAAGTAAAGTATTTATGTTTGCTATCCTTTACAATACTTTACTTTCCCTTATATAATTAGAGTTGCATCAAA
>JAYVVP010000199.1:0-4319 GCA_043786935.1 Pseudanabaena sp.
AGAAAATGACACTGTATAGATAGTTCCAGTATGTCCAACTAAAGTATTTATAGCTTCATTATTTTGCCAATTCCAAATATTTATTTGTGCGTCTTCTCCAGCACTTGCCAACAACATTCCCTTAGGATCGGCAGCAATTGTCAAGATACTGCCATCGTGGTTAATCTGTTCATGGATTAATTCGCCACTTTGCGTATTCCACCGATAGATAAATTTGCCTCCACAGCCAAGAACAATATGAGATTGTAATGGCATAAATGTCACATTAGAAGTGATTGAGGTAAGTTGTTCTAAAGTTTGTAAACAATCCCCAGTTTTTGCGTCCCAAACTTTTACAGTTTTGTCGCGGCTGCTGCTGACGATATAGAGATCATCAGGGCTAAAGGCGATCGACAAAATCGCGGCAGTGTGACCTTCAAAGACACGTAAGCAATCACCTGTAACAATATCTCGCAGCTTGATCACTTTACTGGTTTCACCAGTAGCCAGCAATTTACTGTCATGACTAAATACTAGAGTTCTGGCTAAATCAGGATGTTCGGTGATTGTGGCTAAACAGTTACCACTGCTGACATCCCATAGTTTGAGCGTGCAATCTTCAGCGCAACTAGCAATTAGAGTACCGCTAGGACTAAACGCGACTTGCCAGACATGTCCCGCGTGACCATGCAGCGATCGAATACATACGCCTGTTTGAATATCCCAAAGACGAATAATTGAGTCATCGCCACCGCTCGCTAGGAGCGTTTGTTCAAGATTAAAGGCTACAGAACGCACGGCGTTTGTATAGCCTTGCAAGATCCGAAACTGCTGACCTGATGTTACTTCCCACAAGTTAAGAATATGTTCGTTAGAGATATTACCTGAGGTTTGGACATCACTCTGTGCTGTCCATGAGCGTCCAGTATGACCTTGAAAAGTTCGCATACAAAAACCCGTATCAACTTCCCAAAGCTTGACCATCTCGTCACCGCTACTGCTAGCCAAAATCAAGCGATCGGGATGAAAAGCAATAGAGCGTACCCAATGGTTATGCCCCGTTAAGGTTTTAAAACATTGAGCAGTCTTAAGATCCCAAAGACGAATAGTGCGATCGCCGCTTCCAGTCGCAAGGGTCGAACCATCATGACTAAAGCTGACCGCAAAAACAGTATGGGTATGTCCTGTGAAGATTTTGATACAACTACCTGTTTCGACATTCCATAGTCGAGTAGTTTTGTCTTCACTACCACTGGCTAACACGTTGCCATTATGACTAAAGGCGATCGACCAAATGATATCTTCATGACCTTCAAATACTTGCAGGCATTCCCCTGTATCCACATCCCATAAACGTACAGTGCAGTCATCACTACCGCTTGCGAGTAAGTGACCTTTTGCGCTAAAAGCAACGGCTTCGACAATATCTTCATGACCATGCAAAATCTTTATACATTGTCCTGCTCGCCATAGTCTCACCGTGCGATCAGCATGACCACTGGCAATTGTGCCATCGGAGCTGAAGGCAACAGACATGACGGCTCCGATATAGCCTTGTAGAGTATTTAGGCAATCACCTGTTGATACATCCCATAGTTTGATCGATTGATCAACACTGCTACTGGCTAAAACTGTTCCTTCGGAATTAAAACATACTGAAACTACCCATCCTTTATGACCCCTATAGTTGAGTAACGGTTTACCATCACTTACTCGCCAAAGATGGATATCGCCTTTAGTATCTCCGATCGCCAGTAACTTGCCATCAGCACTAAAAGCGACTGATAGCACACCACCGATTACTTCAGCAAACACTGATTTAATTAACTCAGTGCGAGCAAAGTTAACTCGATATAATTTGATTTCCGATAAATAAGCTTGACGGATTGACATGTAAGAGAAGTCTCTATCTGTTAAATCAATACCAAGATTACATAGCAAATTAATAATATTGCCGCCTCCATAACCAAAAGTGGACTTGTGTTCTCCTTCAGGTCGTAATTCGCGTCGTCGTAATTCATTAAGAGTCGTAAATAATTCTTTAGCAACCATTTGCTGACTACCCAACCGCCCTAAAAGCTTAGTAAGTAAAGGCTGTAGGATTAGGCGAGTTTGGCTTTGACGAATATAGTCTTTGGTTGTGGCTTTGATTAGTGCATAGTGACGCAAATAGAAGAGTTGTCTATTCAGTTTAAATTGAATACTTGGTAAAACTCCGAGAGGATGCTCTTGTGTGATTTCTTGATAAATTTGATCGGTCAATAAGTTAGTAACAAACTCCATAACTACAGGTTGCTGTGTAAATCCTGCCGCCGTATGCTCGACTAATGAGCGACGTTTCAGCGATCGCAAAGCCATCATCAAATAATTTTGTTCAATGATTGGCACAATATCGGAACGAAGCTCTTTAGGCTGGACTGGCTCGCGGTTAATAGCAAGCCAAATCATAATTTGTTTTTCATGAGGCGTTAATCTCTGGTACTGCTCCTCAATCAGATTACCGATTCCGCTAAAAATTATGGTTTTTTGTTCTAGAAATCGGTTGATATTACCCGAATATAAATCTTTGATTGAAGTTGCTGCAATCTTCAAAGCTAATGGATTGCCGCGATACCAGTCTACGAGACGATGTAAATCACTTGCCAAGGCTTTGATTCCCTTGGATTCAAGGACGCGCTCGGCGGCTGATTCATCTAGACCGCTAAGTTGTAAAGCTCTTACAGGTAAAATATCTCCTTCTAAAGTTGCCACTTCTTCAGGCATCTCACGACTAGTAATTACGATGCAACTACGATGCGAAACTTCACCGATCCTTCTCAACAGAGTGCCATAGCCTTCATAATCTTTGCGATATGCTCCTGCTTGAGCTTCATCTTTTAATACTGATTCAAAATTATCTAACACCAATAAACAGCGGTAGCGCTGTAAATACTCCAGTAAGCGAGAAATTAGGGCATTAATGTCAGTTGTCTCAGGGCTCTCTCGATGTTGGGACAGAAAATGTACGACTGCTAACAACATTTCGCTTGGTGTTTTGGCATTACTAAGCGATCGCCAGACTACAAAATCAAATTTATCCTGTAATTGCTGAGCAAGCTTGACTGACAGAGCAGTTTTACCCAATCCTCCCATCCCCAAAATCGCCACTAACCGACAGCGATCGCGATCAATCCATTGCTGCAAGGTATTTAGCTCTGTCCCTCGGCCATAAAAAAAAGTTACATCCACCACTTCGCCCCAGTCTTGATGACTGTTAGGTTCAGCATCTAAATTAGGTATGGTTGAGGTCGAAGTTATATTTGCTTTCTTAACTTGCATCCGACGACGAACTACATTTTGAACTGTACCCTTGGTCACTTTTTCGCCAAAGGTTTCCGTGAGTAGATGCCACAGCTTGTGACTAACTAACTTGATATAACCTGCATCGTAGCCAGTCTGCTTTGCGATCTCTGAATAGGAAAAACCTTGCCATACGCCAAGAAATACAGACTGCTCCACGCGAGTCAGACTGCGCTCTTCTAACGACAACTCTATAAATGTCACCGCCTCATCAGCCGTCATAGATGCGCCTTAAAGATATAAATATAACCTTTATACAACCTAACTTCTGTCATTCTATGACGTTTTATGATTTGTGGTATTTTGTTGCGTATAAACATTAAGGTATGCTGTGCGAAGCGTCCTAACTTAATTACAAACTGATATTGTTGAATTAACTTAGAAATATGAAAATTGCCCTAGTTCATGATTATCTGACACAACGTGGTGGCGCTGAGAGGGTGTTTGAGTTATTGTGCAAACATTTTCCAACCGCAGATATTTATACGTCTGTATATGATCGTCACAATACAATTGAATTAGGCGATCGCCAAGTCCACACCACCTTTCTTCAAAATGTTCCTGCCACTCGCAAGTACTTTCGACTATTCGCACCATTTTATTATTCAGCATTTAGCTCTTTAAATTTAAAGAAATATGACTTAATTCTTAGTAGCAGTGCTAGTTTTGCTAAAGGAGTTCAAAAACGACCTGATGCAATTCATATTTGTTTCTGTCACAACATCACCCGTTTTTTATGGGACACAAATACTTACCTTAGAGAGTATGGTGCATATAGTTTTTTAAAACCTGTTATTGAGCTAGTTTTTAAAATGATGCGCCAACAAGATGTCTTCTATGCTCAGTCTCCCGATCATTACATTGCTAACTCCACGACTGTTGCTAAGCGGATTCAAGACACCTATAAAAAAGATGCTGTAGTTGTAAATTATCCGATTGATGATCAACGATTTACATTTTCCGATCAAAAAGACGATTATTGCCTTGTCTCCTCTCGTCAC
>JAYVVP010000200.1:0-11864 GCA_043786935.1 Pseudanabaena sp.
CTTTTGCCAGTTTTGAGCTATTTGCACGGTCACAACATCATTCACCGTGATATTTCGCCCGAAAACCTAATGTTGCGATCGCAGGATCAATTGCCTGTATTGATTGATTTTGGCGTAGTCCAAGAAACCAATGCCAAACTCAACTCTCAAATGGGTATTCCCGCCGCAACTGTGGCTGGTAAAGCGGGCTATGCACCACCCGAACAATTACAGTCAGGAAATGCCTATGCCAACAGTGACTTATATGCCCTTGCTGTCACATCAATTGTTTTGCTAACTGGCAAAGAGCCAGCAGAACTCTTTGACAGTATCAATCTAGCTTGGAATTGGCAGCAGTTTGCTAATGTCAATCCCGCATTTGCAAGGGTAATCAACCAAATGTTGAGCTACAAACCCACAAATCGTTATCGTTCCGCCGATGAAGTAATGCAAGCTCTGCAAGTCGCTCAATCCTCTTTTTCTGGCGCAAAAACCTATGCAGTAGGGCGGCAAGTACCTTCAACTGTTGCGGCTAACATCTCACAACGAACAGTAGTGGCAGGTGCAAGCAATCGTGATCCTGCAAATTACGCTAATAGCAATCAAATTAGTTCCAATCGCTCTAACAATAGCAATGGTATTAACTGGTTTGTCGGTATTTTAATAATTTTGGTAGCAGGAGTTGGCTCATGGGCGGTCACTTCGATATTCTTTAGCCGCAATCGGATTACAACTAACCCAACTGATACCGCGATCGCTTCACCCACAGCCACCCCGTCAAGTACGGCAAATGTAACTAACATCAATACCAGCCTTGATCTTAAGCCGATTAATGAAGGTCTAAATCGTGGATTTAACAGCGAGAAGATCGTGGCTGGTCAGGTTGTAAATGTGCGTTTCAATGGCGAAAGAGATGAATTGCTTACCATTTCTCTATCGGGTAGAGATTTGCAAATGACCATCCAAAGTGATGATCAAGTTAGTTTGGATAGTAAAGCGATCGATAATGCTTCAGGATATTGGGAAGGTCGCTTAAAAAAAGATGGTGTGTACTACATCAAAATCAAAACCACCAGTGCTAACGAAACTACTTACAAGCTCGATGTTCAATTAAAAGCACCATTTAGACCAGAGCCAGCCCCAACCCGAGTCAGCACGCCGACACTAACTCTTAGTCCTACAGCTACTCCGACCAGCAGACCGACGACTACCCAAACATCCGCTCCTTCACCAACAACCGAACCAACGCGATCGCCTGATCCCTTGCCAACTCCTACTGAGCCAACGCGATCTCCCAATCCGACAGCTACTCCCAATCCAACTGAGTTACCACCCTCGGACACATCTCCGCGACCTACCCCTAATTTAAGATTCTGATCTAGATAGAACTAGCATTGTCTTTTCTATCCGCCAACTAATCTATCTTTCTAATTAATGCAAACTGTAGAAATCAAATTCCAAAAGCTGCATCCTGATGCACAAATTCCTAGTTACGCCCATATTGGTGATGCTGGTGCGGATGTTTATGCGATCGCAGAGGTCACTCTCTATCCAAACAATCGAGTTGCAATTCCCATTGGGCTGGCTGTCGATATTCCGATTGGTTACGAGCTTCAGGTACGTCCTAAAAGTGGACTAGCTCTCAAACATGGCATCACTGT
Source organism: Pseudanabaena sp. (assembly GCA_043786935.1). Classification (GTDB taxonomy): domain Bacteria; phylum Cyanobacteriota; class Cyanobacteriia; order Pseudanabaenales; family Pseudanabaenaceae; genus Pseudanabaena. The sequence goes on from JAYVVP010000200.1 coordinate 1,641, forward strand.
TCTCAATTCTCCAGGAACTGTTGATGCTGGTTATCGCGGCGAGATTCAAATAATTTTGATTAATTTGGGTGCGGCTTCACATACTTTTAAAAAAGGTCATAAAATTGCTCAATTAGTCTTAAAACCTGTGATTCAAGCTAATTATATTGAAAGCGAATTAGGAACTAGCGATCGCGGTGTTGGTGGTTTTGGAAGTACGGGACTGAAATAGTGATCGCACAATGAACTTTGATGCACGATCTTGTCATCGGTTTGTTTATCAATAAACATAAATTTTGTATCCAATCCCATCATAGCTTCCAACAAGCTTGAAACACTGCTCTCAAGTGCTGGGCTAAACTTAGGGCTAGATAGGTAAAGTTTCTCCATTTAAGAGACGCTTTGATGCACTCAACAATTCTTCTTCGAGATAAGGCTTTGTAAAGTATCCTTTCGCTCCAAACTGGATTGCTGACTGACGATGTCGATCAGCTCCACGCGAAGTTAGCATCGCCACAGGAATTTCTTTGAGTCTTGCATCTTTCTGTAATCTTGATAGCAACTCCAATCCATCCATACGCGGCATCTCAATATCACAGAAGATCATGTCACAGGGTAGTCCAGCGCGGAGTTTTTCCCATGCGTCCTGTCCATCTTTTGCCTGCTCAACTCGATAACCAACTTTAGCAAATGTCAGCGACAACAACTCTCGCACCGTAATAGAGTCGTCCACAATGAGTACTGTCGGATCGACCGCAATATCCCCTTCCACAGGTGGTTGGACGGTGATTCCAGAAACCGAAGGACGCAATCTGCCACTGGCAATGTCAAATAGTTCTAACACGTTGGCGATCGCCATTACTCGACCATCCCCCAAGACTGTAGCGCCAGCGATTCCCGCAGGTTGAGGGATTGGTCCCTCCAATTGCTTAATTACGATTTCGTACTCACCAAGGAATTGATCGACTTGTAAAGCGAGATAGCTGGTGTCATTGCGAAGAATAATAATACAAAGTTCATCATTTTCTTGCTTACCATAGATACTACTCCGACTGATATGACGACTATAGGAGAGCAAATTGGAAAGATGTTGGAATGGCAGAATCGTATCGCGCCATGGTAAACAAGGTTGACCTTTATCATTAAGCACAATCTGGCTTTGAGGAACCTCAACCATGTCTTCAAAACCATCGACAGGGAAAGCAACACGGGCGCGATCGCTAATGCAGAACATTGCTTTGGAAATGCTCAAAGTCAGCGGTAACCGAATCGTAAAGGTCGTCCCTTTACCAATTGCCGATTCCACAATAATCACGCCACGAATTTCATCAATACAGGTCTTGACAACATCCAGCCCAACGCCACGACCTTTAAATTCATCAGCCTCAGCTGCGGTACTAAATCCAGCTTCAAATAGCAAAGCATAGACTTCACTATCACTAAGTTTATCGACTTCTGATTGAGTGCGGACTCCTTTAGATACTGCACTTTGTTTAACTCTACTAATACTAATACCTGCGCCATCATCACCAATTGAAATTACCGTTTGATTCCCTTGGTGATATGTTCGCAATGTAAGCTTTCCAGTCGCCGATTTACCCGCAGCTTGCCGAGTAGCAGGATCTTCTAGTCCATGATCGATTGCATTATTGACAAGATGAGTAAGCGGATCAGTAAGCTGCTCTAAGATCGCCTTATCGATCAAAGTTTCTCGTCCGAAAATCTCTAATTCAGCCTGTTTGCCAGTCTTTAGCGCGCGATCGCGAATACCTCTAGGTAAGCGATCGGCAATCTGGGCAAAGGGAACCATGCGCGACTGCTTCAGATCATCTTGAACTTGAGTAGTAATTGTTCCTAACTGGCGAGTTACTTGATCGGTCTCACCTACCACAAACTCAATATCAGATGCAGATTCACGCACTTTGACAATTAGCTCAATAATCTCTTGTGATAGAACGTGAAAAGTATTATATCGATCAAACTCGATACCTTCAAATTCGCTGCTAACACTACTATTTGAGCTTGCGCCTTCAATTGCGAAGGATGAATCAAAACTAAAAGAACGTCCACCACGTCCGGCCGTTAACGAAGCTTCTAACAAAGAGCGATCATATTGATCTCGCATTCTTTGGGATACATCACTTAATAATTGAACTTGCTGCAATAGATTCGTAATAAACTGCTGCAATCGCTCTTGATCTTGCTCCAAAAGATTACGATTTACGACAAGTTCTCCAACCAAGTTGTTAAGGCTGTCCAGATACTTTACATCTACCCGCATGGTTGAATCTGTCAACCGTTGCTTGCGTGGAGTCGTGAGCGGACGAGTAGAAGATTTAGTTTTTATCGGGCCAATATCCTTAGCAAAAGCTGACTGAAGCATATTTTCTAGTTCATCAAAGTCGTCAGAATTTGTCTGTGGCGCAGGAGCCAACGCATCAGCAACTAAAACATTTGCACGACCAGAATCAGCTGATATAAATGTATCAAAGTTATTAGAATCACTTAGGTTACTGGAATCACCCAAGAGCGCTTCTAATTCATCAAAATTCATGTCATCAAAGTTAGCAGGAGTCTGGCTATTGATAAAAGTCTCTGTCACTTGGCTATCAAAAGACCCATTAATTTCTTGATTTGGCATGTCACTAGATTCACCAATCATCAACTCTAAATCATCAAAGTCAAAGTTGTCATCGATACCATTTAATTCCTCATCTGAAGACAGATTTTCAGTCGGGAGAGTTTCATTACTTGAGAAATCAAACGTTTCTGACCTAGTTTCATTTAAATCTACAAATTCATCAAATTCTGAATCATCAATAATTACTAAATTGTCATTTGTTAGCTCTTCAGAAGATTGCAATACGCTAATGTCTGAGTCATCATCAACTTGGAAAAAATCAACTAAGTTATCAATAGTGTTGCTAGCTGTAATGCCTTGATCAGGGACATTAAAATCAAAGTTCTCTTGAACAATTGTTAGATCTTCATCCATCTGAGACAGCGATCGCGCATTATCAAAGTCAAAATTATTATCAAGTTCATTGTCCAATGTAGTGAGATTATTTTCATCGGCGTCAACAAATAAATCTTCTAGATTAGAAGCTTGGGAAATATCGACTTGATCAAAAAATCCTAATGCTAAATCTTCTTCATTCTCAGATTGCAGTGAGCCAAAATCAGCAAATTCATCTTCTATCTCGCTAGTCTGGGTTTCATTATCGATATTTAAATCATTCCAGTTATTATTTCCAGCCTCTTCAGAAGCACCAAAAAAATCATCAGTATTACTTTCTGCACTAAAGCTACTTTCTTCACTAAAGCTATTAAAATCACCAGCTTCACTTACTAAAACGGGCTGAGATTCTTCATTACTTTCAAAGAAATCTTCTAATTCGCTAATATCATTAATAGCATTGTCAATAAAATCCCCAGTTTCAATAATCTTAGATGTATCATCAACCTCTTTAGAATCTGCAAATGAACTATCTAAATTGTCTTCATTATTCATTGCATCAACATCAGTTAATTCACCAAAGTCTGATTTAAATGAAACTTCTTCAGATGGATTTAAATTCTCCTCTACTAATCCAAGATTACTAATATTAGAATCTGAATCGTCATCAAATTCATTAGATTCAACAAGGAAACTCAGATCATCGCTAGTATCAGAAGCATCTGAGATATTGATCTCAGACATCATAAATTCATCAGAGTTTTCTTTGAGTAAAAAATTGGAAGAAACAATATTAGATCCTTCCACTCTATTCCTGTTATCAAATTCTTGAGATTCGAGTGTATGACCAAGCTCATCACTATCGAATCCTAACTCATCAAATATATCTAGACCAGAATCATCAACAGTGTCAAAGTTTGCAGTGCTTAATACAGATTCTGAATAGTTTTTATATATATTTTCTTCTATTACATTTGGTTCGACTTCTTCAAAGAAAAAATTATCATTAGAATTAATAGAATCATCATTGATAGTATTCAAAGATGTTTCGTCAAGGTTCTCATTAATTGCAAATGGATCTTCTAATAATGCTATTCCTTCTTCAGAAAAAGTTAAAGCAAAGGGTTCATTTGTCTGACTTTCTATGTCATCCGTGATCGCATTTTCTTGTCTTTCAAGTTCAGCAAAGTATTCTTCACTAGAGATGTTATTAATACTGTCTTGAACATCAATAAACTCATTTCTATTGCTTTGCTCAGAAGATTCAGCGTTATAAACTTCATCGGTAAAATCAAAATCAGCGATATTTGTACTGCTGTTAATATCGCTGATTTCATCCATGATATCAATATCAATATCAATATCTAAATCTAAATCAAGATCATCGAATCCATTATCACTAACTAAGTCATTTGTTGTCAGTTTATTTAAACTTGCTTGTCCTAACTGATTATCAATCTCAGAAGTTTGATTCCATGAAAGGTTGACATCTTCTGGAAATAAAGAATCTTCACTCTCACTGATAACAGATTCCTCATCAGTAGGGAAATCACCAAATAGTTGATCAATATTAGATTCTTCAATACCTAAATTGTTAAAGGTAGCGTTTTCGATATCTTCAGAAGACTGACTGAGTAGATCGGCAAACTCATCGTGAGTATCTGAGATTTGATCAGATTCAGTCTTCGATATATGCGTCTCATTTGATTCGATGTCTTCCCATGCGGCATCAAAATCAATGTCATCATTTTCAAATAAAATCGCTAAAGATTTCAGCTCTGAAGCACCAACTTTCGGTCCATCAATATGTTGATTTCCTGTGATTTCATACTCACCATCCATCCAATTCATTTGATTGATTGGATCTTTCTGCCTATCTGCTAAATCAAAAGTTTCTTCATTAATTTGATCAGCAAATAGATTTATATTATCTATATTTTCTAAGTCATCTATATTTTCTGTTGTTTCTAAGTCTAAAACTTCCCAGTCTTTGACAATTTCTTCTTCCGCCTTAATCTCAGATGCAGTAGTAAAAATTGTGCTAACTTCATCATCCTCTGCCTCAGAAAACCAAGAGGGTAGTAAATTTTGTAATTGGGATGAAACGACGAGTTCTATTTCACGGTTTGACAGCACTAAATCTTGAGCTTCTTTTAGTTCTCTGATTAAAATAGGCGCAAGGGTACGGTACGAATTACTGGTCTGTGCGATCGCATTTTTTATTTGAGTAACTAAGTTAGTCCAATTCCTTAAGTCATAGTTGTTCCCAATTTCTTGGAAATAATTGCAAATTGCTTGTAGCTGCGATCGGCTTTCTGCGGAATCAGTGCCACGAAATAACTGCAGCATATCCCGCATTTTAGTAGTCACTTCTTGATGAAATACTAACTCTTGAGAAGCAGTTAATTCTTGCGGTAGTTCAATTGTAAGTTCTTCTGTAGTATCAGGAGATACTGCTCCATCAGTATCAGAAACCAAATGGTTTAGATAAGACTCTACTTCTGTAAAGATCGGCTTTACTCGATTATTTGTTTCAGTTGTTAGTTCATCAGATATTTTGAAGTCGCTTTGTAATTCATCTAACAACTCTGCTAATGGATCAAATCCTGCTAGCAATAAACTTTTTAAGCGTTCATCAACAGTTATTTGAGAATTTTCTTTGAGGATTTTAAAAAAATCTTCCAATCGGTGAGAAATATGCTGAATGCTCCCGACACCTAACATCGCAGCGCCGCCTTTAATTGAATGAGCTGCACGAAAAAGCTCATTAACCGATTCGGAATCATTGAGAACATCTTGCAAGTTTAATACTCCTTGCTCAATTGTCTGAAGATGTTCGCGGGCTTCTTCAATGAAGTAACCCATGATTCGCTGCTGTTGTTGTTCCGAGTTCATGACAGAGTCCTCTCAAAGATTTGGGTATAAGTAACTAGCAAGAATACTAACGACCTCCCGTTGGTTTATCACCAGCATCAACGCGGAATCGTTCCACCGAATCTTGGAGGCTACGAGCAACACCTACGAGATTTTGCAGTGAAGCTGACACTCTTTGAGACTCTTGTGAAGTTTCTTGAGCAGACAATTCAACTGACTGCATAACCTGTGACACGGTTCGTGAAGTCTCGGTTTGTTTGACAGTATCTTCGGTAATAGACAGTACCAAAGTTTCAATGCGATGAGAAACTTGGATAATATCAGTTAGCGACTGACGTGCTTGTTCAGCTCGTTTTGTACCATCGATAACCTGTTGCGTGCCAACTTCCATCGCTTGTTGCACATTACTGGTTTCACTCTGAATTTGCAATACGATTTGCTCGATTTCTTTAGATGCTTTCGCAGCACGGTCAGCAAGCTGACGAACTTCATCAGCCACGATCGCAAAGCCTCTTCCTGCATCACCCGCTCTTGCTGCTTCAATACTAGCGTTTAAAGCGAGTAAGTTCGTTCGTGAAGCGATCGCTGAAATTAAACCCACGATCTTAGAAATCTCTTGAGAAGACTCTCCAAGACGTTTAACTTTACGCGTTGTTTCCGCTACTGTTTCGCGAATGTCTAGAATACCCGCTACAGTACGTTCTACTGCGTCACCGCCCTTGATCGCTGTCTCAGACGCGAGTTTGGCTACCTGCTCAGCTTCACGCGCACTTTCAGCTACCCTCTGAATCGACTCAGTCATCATTTGCACTGAGTTCAAGGTAACGCTTAACTCTTCAGCTTGACGTAAAGCATCCGATGACAAACTACGCGCAAAAGCTTCATTTTCCCGAGAGCTTTCATTAACTTGACGCGCGGCGATTTTTACTTGATTAACAATCTCTCGAAGGTTTTGAATCGTAAGATTAAAAGAGTCAGCAACTGCTCCGAGTACGTCTGCTGTTACCTCGGCTTGTACAGTTAGATCACCACGAGCTGCACCTTCCACGTCATCAAGTAAGCGAATTACCTGACGTTGCAAATCTTCTTTGGCTTGTTCTTGTTCAGCAGCTTTGCGTTGAGCTTCAGTAGTATTGGACACAATTGACTGAAGCATTTGGTTAAAGCTTGCGGCTAGTCTGCCAAATTCGTCTTCACTATATACGGTGGCGCGTGGACTCATATCGCCACGAATTACAGCTTCAAACTGGGCTTGGAGGTTGTCAGTTGATCGATTTATAAGCTTAGAAGATCGCTTACCTAAGCTCCAAGCTATTGCTCCACTAGCGATCGCTGCGGCTCCAGCCATCATCCAACCCGTATTTCGTACTTTTTCGCGTTGTCCTTGCTCAATTGAGCTTGCAGCAAAATTAGTTACTACACCTGCAGCTACTGCGGCAATAACCCCCGCCGCGATCGCTGTAATTAGATTCTTGGTTCTCAGAGGCATATTGTCAAACGGTGAGAATAGACCGCCTTGCTCAGAAGCTTCTGTAACTACATCAACACTTCCTCGTTTTGCACTTGCTGACGTATTAATTGCGCCTAGCCCGAATAGCTCAGCTTCATTATCAGATTGGTTAAATTGTCCTACTGAACTGTCCGTACCAGCTACTGATGTAGTATTGCTGCTTGTCCGTGATGTTGTAAAATCTTGACTTCCAAAATCGGCTGTTGACAGCCCTGACACCATCTGTGTTGCTTCAGAATCACTAAATGAGCTAGAAAAAGACGAATCACTAATATCATCAAAATCGTCAAATTCATCCATAAAGACGACATCATTATCTGAATTTGAGTTTCCAGAGCTACTGTTTTGGTAGTTAGAATTAAAATTTGATGCTCCAGTTACTTGTGTCTTATCACTATAGCTATACTGTCCAGAGCCATTCATGGAAACGTCAGAATCAAAATCCTCAAAATCGAATTCTTTATTTGCAGTGTAACTTTGTTCGCCACTAGGATCTGAAGACCAAGACTCTTGCATATATGTTGACTCAGTACTATAGCTACTGTCCTCATAAGCATGTTGCTTCTCTCTAAATTCATCTGCTGATAAACTGCTGTTCATATCTCCTAAACTGAAGTCATTATAACTATCGTCATTGGGATCTATGCGTTCTTTTGCGGCAGCAATGCCGCTATGAGCATATTCAAGAATTGAATTGTCATCTGTTAATCGTAAAACAGTTTCATATTCACTGATTGAATCTTGATAACGTTCTAGGGCAAGATTAGTATGAGCATGAAGTAAACGATACATTGGATCGTTAGGACATACTTGAACAAGCTGCTGTGTCAATTTAGCTGCTTGATTGTAGTCTCCTTGCATATAGGCTAAGGAAGCTTTTTCGTATTCTTTTTGGTATTGCGTACTTGAAGCCATTTGCGTTCTCCTAAAATCCCTAGAATCTTTGCCATTTGTTTGAAATTATCTTGAAATCATTTTCCAGTGTCTTTTGTCTATAGTCACACGCTTAATATCGTTTACATCTTACATATCGTTTACATATAGTTGCATAGGCTTGATCTAAGAGGCCCATCGCGCTGATCGTAAAATATTAACTTGATCTAACAACTTTAGGGGTTCGCCTTCTTCCATTGCCCACTCGCCTTTAATAAATGGAGCCATACTGTCAGAGCTATTTCTAGAAACATTTAATTGTGAAGAATCAAGCCAAGCCATCACGCTAATTTGTTCTACTGCTAACCCTAACATCATGCCCTGATCCTCGATCGCAATGATGGAAATTTCGGCTCGATCTGTAGTGACAGGTGGAGCCTCCCCCAAAAATTGTCCAAGATCACCCACCCAAACTACTCTACCCCTTATATTAACTGTACCCAGCAATAAAGGGGAAACATTGGGCATAGGATTGATGCGATCTGGGGCATATTCTAAAACTTGACTGACTCCAATCGCAGGCAGGGCAAATTCAATCCCCGAAGCTACAAAAAATCTTAAATGTAGCTCACCTTCTGGAGCTTCGATATTTTGGTCAAAGTCAGTAGCCTGATCTTGTCCAAGTCCGGGGAAGAAGTCTTGGTTTCCTACCATAATTTGAGAATCTCTACCTTACAAAATTGCAATTTATAAATGCCTTTAAGATTTAAAAAAGTCTAAAATGAAAATCTTAAAGTATAGATGTTAACTAACAGAGATTAAATAATCAAGAATTGTTAATGATTTTAGTACTCTTACAGAAATTCTTAAGCTTTTCTAAGTAACTGTTTGACAGTGCCAACTAGCTCTTGAGGCTGAAATGGTTTAGCAATATAGGCATCAGCTCCTTGTTTCATTCCCCAGTAGCGATCAAATTCTTCCCCCTTTGATGAACACATTACGACAGGAACGCGCTCAGTTTTTGGATCAGTTTTAATTCGACGGCATAGTTCATATCCATTCATGCGGGGCATGACAATATCCATAACGACAATATCTGGGCAGACACCTTGCATTTGCTCAAGTGCTTCTACGCCATCACCCGCTGTTTTAACGGTTAAACCGCTACCTTTAAGTAAGTCCTCGATCATTTCTCTCTGTGTAACACTATCCTCAACCACCAGAACTATACTCATATATGAATGCTCCGATAGTATTCTTCCACTTGCTACTCACTAAACAATGTCTAGGCTATCAAGTTAGCGCTTAATTAATAATTAAACTGTTCATATTTTAGTCTTCTCCACATAAATAGACTAACGGTATAGCCTAAAGTTAAGACAAAAAATAGCACATATAGAGCTTTGTGATTTAAAGATAACCAAATAAAAAAATAAAAAAGTTTTAGAGCCTTTCTTGGCAACTAGACGATTAAATAATGCGATCAAGTGTGCGATATTGTGCTGCTTCAGCTACATGTACCACTTGAATATTTTCAGTACTGGCAAGATCAGCGATCGTACGAGCTACTTTAAGAATCCGATCAGTTGCCCGCGCCGATAAACCTAAACGCTTGATCGCCGCTTCTAAAAGGTCGCGAGAAGGGTCGTCTAATTTACACCATTGACGCAAATGTCTTGATTGCATCTGGGCATTACAATTCACTCTTACTTCGTTCTCGAAACGGGTCTGTTGAATTTTTCGTGATGCTTGCACTCTTTCCTTTACAGTGCTGGATTTTTCGCCCTCTAGCGATCGCGTCATTTCATCGGGCTTTAGTCTCGCCACGGTCACTTGCAAATCAATTCGATCCATTAATGGTCCTGAAAGTTTTGCCCAATACTGCTCACGCTGACGGGGAGTACAAGTGCAAGGCTGTACAGAATCTCCGTAATACCCGCATTGACAAGGATTCGTACTCGCAACAAGGGTAAATTGCGCAGGGAAAGTTACAGATTGACGAGTACGGGAAATGCTCACAAACCCGTCTTCT
>JAYVVP010000201.1:0-11852 GCA_043786935.1 Pseudanabaena sp.
TCTCTGAATCCGTTGAACCTGTTGATAATTCTCAAGCAGACGAAGTTCCGACAACGGACTCTGCAATTACGGTAACTACTGAGAAGCCACAAACAGGTAATTGGTGGGATGGCGCATTTGGTGCAGTTGCAGGAGCCGCAGGAGCAGTTGGTAATGCAGCTAGTGCGGTTGGCGGCACAGTTGCAGGAGCGGCGGGAAATGTTGGTAATGCCGTTGGTGGCACGGTTGCGGGTGCTGCGGGAAATGTCGGCGGGGCGATCGTTAGTGCGGGAAGTGCAGTTGGTGGTGTAGCTGGCTCTGTTGGTAATGCAGTCGGTGGAGCGGCAGTTGCAACCGCAGGAGCAATTGGCAGTGCGGCTGGTGCATTTACGCAAACAGTTGGTGGTGCTGTCGTTGGTGGAATTTCATCGGCAACTAGTAGCGCAGGATATGCGATCGAGTCTATTAGTAATAGTCCTTTAATTCGGCAAGCTGCTGAGATGTTTAATGCCGATTGGTTTCTGAAGATATTAGATCAGGTAGATGCTGTCGCATCAGAAGCCGAGGTACAGCGCTTAAAACAACAATATCCCAACGAGTCAGCCTATCAAATCGCACAAAGAATCATTGGACAAAAAGCCGTGTTTGCGGGTGCATCTGGATTTGCTACCACGATTGTCCCTGGTTCTGCCGCAGCATTGTTTGTAGTTGATCTGGCTGCGACAACTTCGCTCCAAGCTGAGATGGTTTATCAAATTGCTTGTGCCTATGGAATGGATCTTAAAGACCCAGCTAGAAAAGGAGAAGTTGTTGCCGTATTCGGGTTAGCTTTTGGCGGCAAAATGGCTATCAAAGCAGGATTAGGACTGCTACGAAATATTCCACTTGCAGGAGCCGTGATTGCTGCAAGCTCTGATGCAGTGATGCTTTACACACTTGGGCAGGCGAGTTGTTCTTTTTATGAGGCAAAACTAAACCCTGTCAACTTTGAAGAAAAATTAGTAGATATTCAAGTAGATAGTGAAGAGCGTTTAAAAAGTGCGATTCCACAAGAACAGATTATCGATCAAATTCTCGTTCATGTCATCTTGGCAGGTAATCAAGGTAAAAGTAAAGAAAGTGTTGTGGCTAATTTGAAAGCGGCAAATCTTAGACCAGAATCGATTAATGCGATCGCTGAGTATATGGATGCACCACTTCCCCTTGAGATTTTGTTAGGGAATATCAAACCAGAGTATGCGTTATCTTTGTTTGCCCAATGTCAGAAATTTGCGATGTTAGATGGCATCATGACTCCAGAGGAAGCACAAGTAATTGAGATGATTCATCAAAAATTTAGTTAAGGTATTCGTAAAATTGAGTTGGCGATCGCACTTTGATTTCATAGAGGTTAGGGGAGCGCCCTATTAAAAGCGATTCATTAAAAATTAGTCGTACTTTTTGTCCAACTAGAGGTACACTGTTTGACTAAATTAGCTTTTAACCACCTAGCGTTGTCGCATTGGTATGACTTTATCATTGCCACCTAGAAACAGATCGATCACACCACAAGAGTTAGACAACTCCTCTGTAATGGTGATGAAGGATCTCAAAGATCTGCTCAGGCGCATGAGCCAAGATCAAAACAAAATCCATGAGCTGCTTAGCTTTTTGGGTTACGCTCTCCGCAGCTTTAGTAACCTCAACCAATTTCTTGAACTGATCCCGCTGATCGCCAGCCGCGTAACTGACTCAGATGGTGGTGCGCTAATTTTGTTTAAAGCTAGTGGGCAGATGCGCCTAGAGTCTTTACATTGTCCTGAACCTAATCAAGGCGGGCTAAAACCGCAACAGGTAAGAACGGCGATCGAACGGGCTATTCAACAGGTTTTAACAGGTAGCCCTGCTGCACTTGATGAAATGGTCAGCCGTTATCTAGGAGCCGACGTACATTTATTCGGCACATCGGTTTTAGTAAAAAATTCGGTACGTGGTCGTTTATATATTTTTAGCCGTAAACCTGATTATGTATGGACAGATAACAAACGGACATTGATGCGTTTGGTTGCCGATCAAACTTCAGTGGGTCTAGACAACCACGAACTCACGACCGAGCTAATCAAAAAAGAGCGTCAAGATCGCGAGATGGAGATTGGCGCTGAGATTCAACGTCAACTTTTGCCTCGAAATTGTCCCAAAATCCAAGGTGTAGAAATTTCAGCTCGTTGCTGTTCGGCTAGTCGAGTCGGGGGCGACTATTACGATTTTATTCCGATGCAAAAAGGCGATCGCTGGAGTTTTGTGGTTGGTGATGTGATGGGGAAGGGGGTTCCCGCAGGTTTGATCATGACGATGACTCGAGGGATGTTACGAGCTGAAGTATTAAACAATCATTCTCCTAGCAAAATTTTGGAACATCTCAATGAAGTGATGTACGAAGATTTAGAAAAATCTCATCGCTTCGTGACTATATTTTATTCAGAGTACGATCCAGAAACCCAAATCCTCTCTTATAGCAATGCTGCCCATACCCCTGCACTGCATTGGCGGATCAAAACTCGCAGCATCCATGCTCTCGATACGATGGGCGCTTTGATTGGGTTAGAAGCTGGTTCAAAATATGAAGAGAGTAGTACTCGCCTAAGTTCGGGTGATGTGGTGATCTATTACACGGATGGCTTTACTGAGGCTGCTAGTCCTGAAGGCGATCGCTTTGATGAAGAAAATCTTCGCAAGGCTTTTGACTGGGCGTGTCAAAATTGTTTCCCCCTTTCTGACGATGTAACTCGTCCACAAATGATCCTTGACTACATCTTCCAAGAAGTGCAAAACTTTATCGGAGAAGGGCATACTCGCACCGATGATATGACCCTAGTTGTTTTACAAATAAATGATAAAGTTCTGGAATAAAATTCCAGAAAGTTACCCAAATCCTAAAAATCTAAATCCTAAAATCTTATGCTTGATTTTGCTCAACATCTAGTAAGCAGCACTGACTTATCGGTACTTCCTGCCTCGACGATCAATTACACAAGCAATTTTCACTCTCATATTGCTGATCTGCATCTGTATATCAATATGGATTTAATTGCACAACAGTACAATCAAAATGTTTTAGCCGACTTTGGTAGAGGCTGGGATAGTTTTGTAAGATCTGGTCAAATATGGGCGCTCTTAATTGGTGCAATAGTTGGCTACTTATTTAGAAGCATCACTAATACCTAAAAAGAAAAAGCTGCACGACGTGCAGCTTTTTCTTTAAACAATCTTTAGATGAATGGCGGGGGACGGATTTGAACCATCGACCTTCGGGTTATGAGCCCGACGAGCTACCAGGCTGCTCTACCCCGCGTTGTTTCGCTTAGCTAATATAACACGATTTATATTAATTGCAAGCTTTTTTCAAAATTTTTTAAAATGAAGATTCTACATCGCAAAATTTTCTTTTAAATTTTTTGAGTTCACCCCTCCGCAACGCCGTCTTACCTCAGTTGTTTGACCCGGTAAAACCAGGTGGAGACGAAGCGCAACGCCTAACTTAAGTTCCCAGAAGCAAGTCTGGTATACTGCGGCGAAGACTGCTAAAGACTCCTAGAAAACAATTATCGATCAAGACACATTATTGGTAGTCACGCACGCCACAGAGGAGCTTGTACCAATTATAACTCAAGTGGTGCGGGCGATATCCTACCTTATTTCAAGCTGTCAGCTAGCCAATAAACTAAAGGCGCGATCGCTAAAGCAGGTAGAAAAGATGCAACCCTGACCTTGGCTAGCTCTAATAGATTCAAGCCGAGTCCCAAAAGCATTAGACCCCCCACACCTGTAATGATCAGCACCGATGGCGCATTAGCAGGATCGGGTAAGCTTTGAGCCAAGCTTCCTGATAGGAGTGACAAACTACCTTGATAAATGGCGACAGGTAAAGCTGAGAAACCAACGCCGATCCCGTAGGTACTGGCAAACACGATCGAAATAAATCCATCTAGAGTTGATTTGAGCGCTAAAAGATTATTGTCACCTGTCAGACCATTATTGAGGCTACCGATAATCGCCATTGGTCCAATGCAAAATAACAAACTAGCAGCCACAAATCCTTCTGTAAATTTGCCCTTACCTTTAAACTTGGCTTTTAACCAATCACCAACTTTTTCTAGGCGCTTCTCGATCTGTCCTAACTCACCGATCACACCACCGATGATTAACGAAATCAAGGATAGAATCACACCGTCGATCGCACCTGCTTTGACTTTAAGTAAACTATTTGCCATATTGAGACTGACAAATATGGTGATTAGCCCGATCGCTTGCTTGAGAATTGGTAAAACTTGGGAAAGAAAACGTCCGCGTAAGATTAGTCCTAAGAAAGTACCTAAGGCGATCGCGAAAACATTAATCCAAGTCCCACTGGTCTTTGTCCAAAAATCTAGCATTTATTCACAATTGCTTTAGCGATAGGGATCAAATATACCAACAACCAGAGATTTGATTCCTGTAAACCTTTGCAACTTTTTGACAAGTCTCTGAGCTTTAATAAATATAGTAAATAAGAATATAGTAAGTAAGATAAATTTATCGGTCGCCTTGCGATCGCTTAGTTAAGACAAGGCATAGCCTTTAAGCAGTTAGGGTTTTTAAGCCCAAAAGGAGAGCAAAACATGGCTCTAGAGCCTTGCACGGAAGTTACTACTAAAACTACGACCAGTATTCCCATACTTAAAGAACGGGGACAGAGAGAAGTATTTTGCGGCTTGACGGGGATCGTCTGGCTACATCGCAAAATGCAGGATGCTTTTTTTCTGGTGGTCGGTTCTCGCACCTGCGCTCACTTGATCCAGTCGGCGGCTGGAGTAATGATTTTTGCGGAGCCAAGATTTGGTACAGCGATCCTTGGCGAACGGGATCTCGCTGGGTTAGCCGATGCCAATGAAGAGCTTGATCGCGTTGTTGATCAATTACTTGAACGTCGTCCTGATATTGGCACGCTCTTTTTAGTAGGATCATGCCCTTCTGAGGTGATCAAGCTTGATCTTGCCAAAGCCGCCGAACGTCTCAGTCAGCGATTCTTTCCTAAAGTAAGGATTCTCAATTATTCTGGCAGTGGTATCGAAACCACATTCACTCAAGGTGAAGATGCCTGTTTAGGATCAATGATTCCTGTATTACCACGCAGCGATGAGCCTAGCTTGATGGTAGTGGGTAGTCTTGCCGATGTGGTAGAAGATCAGTTCCAAAGACTGTTTGACAAGATGGGGATTGGGCCAGTTTATTTCTTCCCTCCTCGCCGTGCCGCAAATCTGCCACCAATTGGCAAAAATACGAAGTTAATCTTAGCGCAGCCATTTTTGAGCGACACTGTGCGATCTCTAATTTCACGCGGCGCAACCTTATTACCATCGCTCTATCCCTTAGGGATCGAAGGCACGACCTCATGGCTAAAAACTGCGGCAGATGCTTGGAATGTTGACAGCACTCGTTTTGAAGAGGCGATCGCGCCATCTGTTGCGCGTGCAAAAACTGGGCTAGAACGTTATCGCCAAGCGCTGACAGGTCGTAAAGTATTTCTATTCCCTGACTCTCAACTAGAAATTCCGTTAGCGCGTTTTCTATCAAGAGAGTGTGGCATGGAGCTAGTCGAAGTGGGAATGCCCTATATAGATCGCCTGTTAATGGACAGCGAAATTGCCCTTTTGCCTGAAGGAACGGTCTTATCAGAAGGTCAAGATGTCGAGAAGCAGCTAGATCGTTGCCGTGAAGCTAGACCTGATATCACGGTATGTGGTTTGGGACTCGCAAATCCTCTTGAAGCTGAAGGTATGGCAACCAAATGGTCAATCGAATTAGTGTTTTCACCGATTCAAGGTTACGACCAAACCGCTGACCTAGCAGAATTGTTTGCTCGTCCACTTGAAAGGCGTAGAAGATTAACTGTGTGATTTGTAAAGTGTTTCGCGCCCTAGCTCTATAAATTAAATCACATTTATTTTTTAAACTCATTACTATATAACTTATGGAATTAACTCTCTGGACTTACGAAGGACCTCCCCATGTCGGGGCGATGCGAATTGCCACTGCCATGGAAGGTGTGCATTATGTGCTTCATGCGCCGCAGGGTGATACTTATGCCGACTTGTTATTCACGATGATTGAGCGTCGCGATCGCAGACCGCCTGTAACTTACACCACCTTTCAAGCTCGCGATCTCGGTGGTGATACTGCCGAAATGGTAAAGACTTCGGTACGTGAAGCTTACGAACGTTTCAAGCCTCAAGTGATGCTAGTTGGTGAGAGCTGTACTGCGGAGTTGATCCAAGATCAACCAGGATCATTAGCCAAAAGCATGGGGCTACCGATCCCTGTAGTGAGTTTGGATCTGCCTGCCTATTCCAAAAAAGAAAATTGGGGCGCGAGCGAAACTTTATATCATTTAGTCCGCACTTTACTTCTTCCCGTTGTTCCTGCCCCGAATACGCCACGTCCTCAACGCGATCGCAATATTCGCCCTAAAGCAAACATTATTGGACCAACGGCGCTTGGCTTCCGATGCCGTGATGATATCCGTGAAGTAATTAAGCTACTCGCCGAAATTGGCGTGGATGTTAACGTCGTTGCGCCGATGGGATCGACACCTGAGGACTTAATGCGGATTCCTGATGCAGATTTTAATATTTGTCTCTATCCTGAAATTGCGCTGACAACTTGCACTTGGCTTAGCCGTAGCTTTGGACAGCCAATTATTAAAACTGTGCCGATTGGAGTCGGTGCAACTCGTGACTTTATTGCCGAAATTGGCAAAGTTGCCGATATTGATGTCAGTCAAGCTCTAGAGCGATCGCAAGCCGACACTCTTGGTAATTGGGATGCCGCCAGAGTCTCATCGGCAGCCGAAGTTGGTGCTTCGAGACTTCCTTGGTATTCGCGATCGGTTGACTCCACCTATCTCACAGGTAAGCGCGTTTTCATCTTTGGTGATGCCACCCATGTGCTTGCCGCAGCGCGGATGGCAACTGAAGAGCTAGGGTTTACACTCGTTGGCATCGGTACATATAGTCGTGAATTTGCGCGGGAGGTACGCGAAGTTGCTAAGAAGCACGGAATCGAAGCCGTGATCAGTGATGACTATCTAGCTGTAGAAGCTAAGGTCGCTGAGGTGGCTCCAGAACTGGTGCTTGGTACTCAAATGGAACGACATATTTCTAAACGATTGGGTATCCCTTGCGCGGTGATTTCGGCTCCAATTCATGTTCAAGATGTGCCTGCTCGTTACTCACCGCAAATGGGTTGGGAAGGCGCAAACGTGATTTTTGATAGCTGGGTGCACCCGCTGATGATGGGTCTAGAAGAGCATTTGATCGGTATGTTCCGCGAAGACTTTGAGTTTGCAGAAGGCCATATGAGCCATTTGCATACTGCTAAAAATCACGATTTATCTAGTGAATCTGTCGATAGAGAGCCTATAGCGATCGCTTCTTCAGGCTCTAATCAAGCTGTGCTGATTCCAGTCGAAGTGGCAGGGCTAGCTTGGAGTGCTGATGGTGAAGCCGAATTAAAGAAGATTCCCTTCTTTGTACGTGGCAAAGTCAAACGCAATACCGAGAAATTTGCAAGCGATCGTGGTATCACCTCGATTACTTCAGAAACTCTCTACGAAGCAAAAGCTGCGATCGGGCAGTAAAACTATCACTTAAGGTTGTCGCTAAGCGCCAACTTTAATAAAAAATTATTTGTATATTTATATCAGGAGTCTATTTTGGCAGTTTTAACAGCGCATCCCCCTTCAATCACCAAATGCGAAGATGGAGAAGGTAGTGTTCAGGTACATCAAGAACCAGACATGGTAATTGAAGGAGCTTTGGTAATCGCCGTCTACGGTAAAGGTGGCATTGGCAAATCGACCACTTCTTCCAATCTATCCGCAGCTTTCTCTCATCTTGGCAAGCGCGTGCTTCAAATTGGCTGCGATCCCAAGCATGACAGCACCTTCACCCTAACTAAGAAAATGGTTCCCACGGTGATCGACATCCTCGAAACCGTTGACTTCCATTCTGAAGAACTGAAGCCTGAAGATTTCATGTTTGAAGGCTACAACGGAGTCATGTGCATCGAAGCAGGTGGCCCACCCGCAGGAACTGGTTGCGGCGGTTACGTCACAGGTCAAACCGTCAAACTTTTAAAAGAACATCATTTGCTTGAAGATACTGATGTGGTGATTTTTGATGTATTGGGTGATGTCGTCTGTGGTGGCTTTGCGGCTCCATTACAACACGCTCATTATTGCCTAATCGTCACTGCAAATGACTTTGACTCAATCTTCGCCATGAATCGGATTGTTGCGGCAATTCAATCTAAAGCCAAAAACTATCGCGTCCGTCTTGGTGGCATCATTGCTAACCGCAGTGAAGGAACCGATCAGATTGACAAGTTCAATGATCGCGTCGGCTTAAAAACTTTGGCTCATTTCCGCACTGTCGATGCAATCCGCCGCAGTCGTCTGAAAAAATGTACTGTGTTTGAAATGGAACCTGATCCTGAAGTCTTAGAAGTACAGCAAGAATATTTGAAGCTGGCTAAAGGTATGCTCGAAAATGCTACGCCTTTGTACGCTCAACCACTTAAAGATCGTGAAATTTTTGACCTACTTGGTTTTGACTAAGTCACAAAAAAGCCCTCTTTAAATGGGGGCTTTTCTTAACTGTTTGAATTCCTAGTCTCCAAAACTACGTTTATAGATATGTCTAGCTAGCTCAAAGAGATAGTTGTCTTTTTTGTTTTTTGCATAATCAAAGTAGTAGAAATTGTAGTTTAGTTTAGTGCTGCTATCTTTAAGTGGTGTTGCGAACACTCGACCATTTGAAGTTAAAAACCAAAAAGTTTGATAAAGCCCTCGAATTAAGTAGTTATTGTCTTGTGAGTTAGTACTTTTCTGTAGATCCTTTTGCAAATCATTTAAAGCATCGTGAAAATTAATTGCCTCCCATTTATTAGCCTTATTTAACAATGCAGCATAATTCTTTTCTAGCGGAATCTCTCTTGTTAGAGGTCTTTCATTGCCAATTTTCTTTTCGATTTCATTGACAGAAATTGGCTCAAATAGTTGTAATAAATGTTTCTCATAGCCCAATAGACTATCATTTAGGAAAAACATAGCTCGCATATTGACTATAAATAGATGAGTTACATCCTGCTCGTTAATATTCTCAAATATACGACTATGAGCTGACCAATTCCTTGTCATTTTCATGATCCATGCAAAGGCAAATAACTCTTGCTTGGACTCTTGACTTACAGACTTCTTCGATTTCCAAGGATTAGCAGATTCCCACTCATGAACCAAAGTTCTAACGAAGAGTTTATAAAACGTAGTCTTATCTGATGGCTCTCGTAATGGCAGAAAATTTTCTAGGACATCTAAATAATTGTGTAAATCTTCAAGAGTAATCTGTTTATCTTAATCTTGAATGAAGTTGTTAAAACGCAGCTTTTCTTCAGGTAAACTTTTTAGGTGTTGACATCCTTCGATAATTCCACGACGTAATCGTTAATAAGGATTGTTATGACGTGACTTTACCCATACTTGAACTCCATGGTTGGGCTTTTGATAAATCTGAGGCAGCAACATTTTCGCTTGCTTAAAAGAATCTTGTATAGTTTTAGTGTTTTCTCCATGATTAGAACAAAACAAAATATGTGTTTTTGGGAATCCCAACTCAACAACTAAATGAGTATACAGATAGAACCCAGCTATTTCTTTTAAATCTTTACAAGCTTTTTTAAATGACTCTTCATCTTTAGATTTATATTCTGTCTTTGTATAATCTTGAAATTTATATAATAATTCCAAAACATCAGGACTGATATCATCTATTGGTCCATTATGAGATTTCAAGTCTATATCAAGAATAATATAGTCAACTTGATTTAATTTGTCTTTATCTAGGATAAAAATCAATCCATCTTGAAATGTTAACTCAATAAAAACCCCTCGCTCTTTTAGTCTCTTCTTTAGTTTGCGACTATCACTGTCAAAAGGTTCTTCAATAATTCTACCTAGTACGTCATGTGCCGTAATTTTAACTGAATTTTCAAAATCTTCAATCCACAAGAAATAGCTCACAATTTACCTAAATTCAATTTTTTAAAAGTTGATTAGAAATACTGAATCTTATTACAAAATCATCCTGATGTTCAGGTTTAATAAAATGACTATTTGTTTTACGTGCTAAAGCAGATAAAAAAGTATGTTCCTTTCCACTACCCTTACTTCTAGTACGTTCAGAACGAGTACTAGGATTATGACATTCTATAGTCTGCTGCTCGCCATTATTAACCCATTTCAATATAACTGCTTCTCTAATGTTAGATGCATAATATTTAAAAGCATTAATTATTATTTCGTTTAGTAGGATAACTAAAAAAGAGTCGGTTACACTATATTCCTTAAACCGAATATCGTCGCGATCAAATCCAATAATTTCTAATTTAAAGAAATGTTGCTCAATCCACTTTAGTTGATCAGCCAAATCAAAAGGATTACTAATCAAAGAAGAAAAGCTTTTTTCCCACTCTGACTGTAAAGAAGTTTCTAGCTCATCGTAATCTTCATACCAGATTTTTGGGGTTATTGTATTATCTACTTTGCCATACTGAATTGCTTAAGACATATAGTGTTGAAGTATCTTATCCACTGCTGAGACAGATAATAAATGCAGTAAAGCCATTTTTAAAGTGCTGTTTAGGACATTAATTAATCTACCCTTGCCCTGAATATCATCTTTTAATTTTTCCTTAAGCAGTTCATCATCGGTAGAAATAATGCTAAATATATCTAATAAACCACGCATAGTTTGTGCAGCTTCAATATAGATCTTTGAATTTTTTTCGTGATTTGTATTATAAACAATTGTATCTAAAGGACTACGAAATTTATGAGCAAACATAGACATCATGTCTTCCAGCTCTTTATCTTTTTGTTTTAGGCTTTCTACTGTTTCATTTAACCTTTGAGTTTTATCAATGAACTTAAAATAAACTTTCTTTTCATCGTTATCATAATGTTCAAATTCTTGCTCAACAAAAATAGTAGCCCCTTCGTAGTTTTCTTTTTCAATTAGATCAAAATATTGATTAATCTTATTCTTGATTTCAATGGATTGCCCAGCATCTTGAGAGATTAATTTGTTAAGTTCTTCAAGTGGAACAAGCGGAACAGTAATATTTGAGAGGTTTTTTATACTCAGATGGGGAATCGTTGAACCTGTTACAGCCGCCCCTTTTACTTTTTCAAAGAATAACTTTCCTTGCTCTGTTTGCAAGTATGTTCTTAAATTTAAGTAATGGTCTGGATTTCCTGACTGACGAATTATCGCATAGTCCTTAGGGGCAACTACATCAAAAGTGTTGTTTTCATATATTTCAACAATACTTTTTTTGCCGATAAGTCCGACTACAATATCATTTTCCCTTAAAATACATTCCTCATTTTTGACCATATTTACAAAATTATTCCCTTCCTTTCTATTAAATACTGAGTATCTACCACTGGCTTGAAAATCATCTAATTGAAATTTTTCACCAGATATAATTGTAGCTATATCTGATAGCTTTACTGTTTCATATTTTTCTAGATATTCCCCAATAGATTGCGTTGACAGATAAAAATTTCTATCTAGCCTGTCCTTAATGTTAGAAGTTTCAATATAAAACTCCCCTTGATGACATTTAAACTCATCGGCTATTACAGATATATTTCCCTCAAAAATAGGCATAAATATTTCTGCATTTGGCTTCTCATTTCTTATGATTAAAAGAGAAGTTCTTACTCCTGTATAAATGTTAAAAATAGAAGTATCAATTTTTGAGTCAATTTTATTAAAAATTCCAATTGGAAGACTAAC
>JAYVVP010000202.1:0-4310 GCA_043786935.1 Pseudanabaena sp.
CCAAAAGTGCTTGTTTAACAGCACTAACAATTTGATTATGTAGCTCGTTATAGGCGCGTTTGCGTTGTTGCTACCATCCTCGGCTTGTACTTGCATAGAGGGTTGGCAATCGATTAAGTGCTAGGGCGGTTACGTCGCTGAGATTAATATTTTCGCGAACTGATTGATTCAGATGTTTGAGTTGTTCCCGTACTTCTACGACAACGATTTCCTCAAGGGCATTTTTGAGGCTGGACATATATTTTTGTCGCTAAAAACTGTATGAGATAGCCTTTTTGAATGCAGGAACGAAATGCGGTAGAGCTAAAAATAGCTTGTTTTTAACGCGAAGTAGTGTCAAAAATTGTCATTTGTGATTCTTTAGGTAGATTTTCATCAGCTTTTAATGATGCTTTTGGAAGGCGATCGCCTGATTGATGTTTTACTTTAGCCGAACCACTTGATCGCAGTCCAGTAGCAATATGGCTGTTTTTGGCAATTTGTTCTAAAACCTGCTTAGCGCGATTAATTACTGTGGCTGGCAAACCTGCTAAACGACCAACTTCGATACCATAAGAACGATCCGCACCCCCTTCTTGAACTTGATGTAAAAAGATGATTTCATCTTCTAATTCTTTGACTGTAACTTGGAAATTAGCAACATTGGGAAGTAAGCTGGCAAGTTCATTTAGTTCATGATAGTGAGTTGCAAAGATTCCTCTGGCTTTGATCTTATTGGCAATATATTCGGCAACCGACCAAGCGATCGCCATGCCATCAAAAGTAGAAGTGCCGCGTCCAATTTCATCAAGCAGTACTAAAGAACTTTCTTTCGCATGGTTGAGAATATTGGCAGTTTCGTTCATTTCTACCATAAACGTAGATTGACCTGTTGCCAGATCATCGACTGCACCAACGCGAGTAAAAATGCGATCGCAAACTCCTAAAGTCGCCGATTCGGCAGGGACAAAGCTACCCACTTGAGCCATCAGTTGAATTAGTCCAATTTGACGCAAGTAGATACTTTTACCGCTCATGTTTGGGCCAGTTAAGACGATTAAATCTGGACAATCGGGAGCTTGATGATCATTGCCCAAATAAGTAGAATTGGGAACGAAGAAACCAGCAGGAAGAGATTGCTCAACCACAGGATGACGACCATTGTGAATCGCGATCGCGCGATCGCTAGTGACTTGCGGGCGGCAATAGTTATAGGTGACAGCAACTTCCGCAAGGCTGCATAGTACATCAGCCGAGGCGAGGGCGGTCGCGAGAGTTCGCATTGGTTCGATATGTTGAGCCGCCAGCGATCGCAACTCTACAAATAGATCATATTCCAATTGCTTTAATTCATGATCGGCATTGAGAATTCTTGTCTCTCGTTCTTTTAGTTCGGGCGTGATATAGCGTTCTTCATTAGTAAGAGTTTGCTTACGAATATAGTCAGCAGGAGCCTGTTCGCTCTTGCCGCGAGAAATACTGATGTAATAGCCAAAAGCTTTGTTAAAGCCAACTTTGAGAGTATTAATGCCTGTACGTTCTTTTTCCTGCTTTTCAAAAGCAGCTAACCAATCCACATCATCACGACTCTGTTGACGCAAACAATCCAATTGATCATTTACTCCAGAACGAATAATGTTACCTTCGGTAATATAAATCGGTGGTTCTTCAATAAGCGTGCGTTGCAACTGATCTCCAAGTTGCAGAAGTTCTGATGGAACGGACTGTAAAGCTTTTAAATAGCGTGAATTAGACTTTGCCACCACATCAGCAACATCACGCATTCTCTCTAACGACATTGCCACAGCGATTAAATCGCGCCCATTGGCAGTACCTGCACCAATCCGACTGCATAGACGTTCAATGTCATAAATTTGACTCAAACAACTGCGTAAATTTTTGCGGAGAGAATGCTGTTTAAATAGTTCGGTAATCGTATCAAGACGCTCATTAATTGCGGAAATGTCTCTAAGCGGCTGCAATAGCCAGCGGCGTAAAGCTCGGCTACCCATCCCTGTTGTAGTTTTGTCCAATGCCCATAGTAGCGAACTATAGAAAGTTCCATCGCGCACAGTTTGGGTGATTTCTAAATTGCGTCTAGTTTGATTATCGAGAATTAAATAATCAGCGATCGCGTAAGTAGAAATCCCTTGTAATGGCATCTTTACGCTTTTTTGAGTAGATTCTAAATATTCTAAAATGCCACCTGCTGCCCTAATTGCGAGAGGCAGAGCCGCGCAACCAAATCCTTCTAGCGATCGCACTTTAAATGTGTCGAGAATACGCTGTTTGGCTTCAGCTAGGGCAAATGGAGCTTGCGATCGCGGTGAATAGCAAAAGTTTTCAGGCAAGGCAGTATAAGGCGGGGGCAAGGAAGATTCTTTTTTCTGAGAAATCCCTTCCCAAAAAATTTCAGTTTTTTCTGATTTTGCACCTCTGAATAATTGAGGATTAGGTATATCAATGGGAATGAGAACTTCCGCAGGTTGTAAGCGCAATAGCTCTTGAATCAGATGCTCAGTGCTATTTAGCTGCGTGACCGAAAACTCACCTGTAGAAATATCGGTGTAAGCTAATCCCCAATTTTCGCCACCATTAGCGATCGCTACCAAAAAATTGTTTTTCTTTGCCGCGAGCATTCCCTCTTCAATTACTGTGCCAGGAGTGATCACCCTAGTGACTTCACGACGGACTAATCCTTGTGCTTCTGAGGCAGCTTCCATTTGATCACAAACAGCGATCGAGTAGCCTTTTTCGACTAATTGATTAGCATAGCGATCAAGGGCATGGTGCGGAATCCCTGCCATCGCAATCCGTCCGATCGCTTTACCTCCCTCTCTACCCGTCAAAACCAGTTCCAATTCGCGAGAAATTAGTTCTGCATCCTCAAAAAACGCCTCAAAAAAATCCCCTAACCGATACAACATCACCGTATGAGGATATTGCTCTTTCATTTCAATATAGTGCTGCATCATCGGTGTGAGTGCAGCGCGATTAACTTGAGCCGACGACAGAACTAATTCAGCCATTCAAATTTTAGACATAAAACGATGTGATAAAACCATTGTAAACGCCATGTTGTCTTTGTTAGCAGCAAAGTCAGTTTTGATAAAAGTCCGCTTTAGGTATATTTTCAGCGAAACCGATTTTTATAATCAGAATTAAAGCGCTATATTTGAGTTTATAGAAAAAGCGATCGCTAATAAATAAATGAGTAGGATTAAGCAACAAAATCGGCTGCAAGAACAAATTATTAAAGCAAGCCAAGTCAATACGCAAGACAGTGATCAAGACAACTATGAACCTTGTGTTGTAGCTGCTTTTTATCATTTTACTGACTTGCTAGATTATGAGTCGCTGCAAGCTCCGCTTAAAGAATTTTGTGACGCTCATCAACTAAAAGGGACGATTTTATTAGCCAAAGAAGGGCTTAATTCGACAATCGCAGGTAGTCGAGAAGCAATTGATGGTTTGCTGGCTTACTTACGAAGTGATCCGCGCTTTCAAGACTTAGAGCATAAAGAATCCTATTGTAAGGGAATTCCATTTCAACGAATGAAAGTCCGACTCAAAAAAGAAATTGTAACTCTCGGTGTACCAGACATCGATCCTCGACATCGAGTTGGTACATATGTCGATCCTCAAGATTGGAATGCATTAATTGCCGATCCTGATGTCGTAGTGATTGATACTCGTAATACTTATGAGGTGGAATTTGGCACATTTAAGGGAGCAATTAATCCTAATTTAGAAACTTTTGGTGAATTTCCTGACTATGTGCGATCGCAATTAAATTCTGAGAAACATCAAAAGGTAGCCATGTTTTGTACGGGTGGGATTCGTTGCGAAAAAGCTAGTGCCTATATGCTATCTCAAGGATTTACGGAGGTATATCACCTCAAGGGAGGCATTCTTAAATATTTAGAAGAAGTCCCCACCGCAAATAGTGTTTGGGAAGGTGAGTGTTTTGTCTTTGATGATCGCGTCAGCATCAAAAGCTAATACTTACGGGTGCGAGCTTGAGATAATACAAGAATAAGAGATAATAAAGAAGTGAATTAATAAAGGGAAAGAAAATGACAGCAAAATTAATCAGTGTAGAAGGAGCAGTAGTTAAAAA
Organism: Pseudanabaena sp.; assembly: GCA_043786935.1. Classification (GTDB taxonomy): domain Bacteria; phylum Cyanobacteriota; class Cyanobacteriia; order Pseudanabaenales; family Pseudanabaenaceae; genus Pseudanabaena. The sequence goes on from JAYVVP010000202.1 coordinate 4,100, forward strand.
CGGGGTAATCCGCCAGATGTAAGGATAAAATTATAAAAGAACTTTTAGTCACTTAATTATCAGTGCCAAATTGTCCAAACTGTAAATCAAAAGATGTTGTCAAAAATGGTTTCATTCATAACGGGAATCAAAATCATAAATGTAAAACCTGTGGTCGACAGTTTGTTGAAGCACCACGGCAAAAAATAATCTCTGAAGAAACCAAAGCCTT
>JAYVVP010000203.1:0-4307 GCA_043786935.1 Pseudanabaena sp.
CAAATTCATTACTATTTGTTTTCTTCCAACCTCTGGGTAATTTTAAATCATCTGGATCAACATAATGACAAGCATAGTCATCCAAACAAATTAAAGCCCAACCGTTTCCATCAATGTTGACCAGTTTGTAAGAAGCTTCCAAAACAAAGAACCCTTTGTGATTGCGTGTATCACGCTTCACTCTAACGTTTTCTAAGATCATTTTATTAACTTCCTTTTAAATTAAAACTAGCGATTAAAAATACTAGTAACTTTTGTTACTTGTATTTAGGTAGCCTAGCACTCTTGACAAAAAACCTTCGTTAAGTTTTCCTGACAAAATAAAAAAAGTTATGAAGTTATATGAGCTTAGGTAAAGTTATATAAAAATCTAGACAGTTTAAATTTAATAAAAGTTAACGACATTAAGAAATACTTAAATAAGTCTCAACTTAGAACCCAATCTCTAACCTTTTCAATGGCTTTCCAGTCAGGACGACGACGTAACCCTTCTTCAAAATTCTCAACAATTTCGGGCTTAATATCTTTCAAAATCATTAGCCAGTTTTGAGCAGCTTCGACTTGTTCGCGAACACCCTTTTGCGACAATTCCAACATGGCGATCGCTAAATTAATATGCCCTTGAGGATCTTCAGGGGAAATTTTTACTGCTTTTTGAGCAGCTTTCAAAGCAAGTTTGGCGTTGCTATCTAATAAATATAACCAAGATAAACAGATCCAACCGCTAGCAACTTTCGGCTGGCGATCGCATACTTTTTCAAACACAGGAATTAATTCTGCCGCAGATTCACCTTGTTTGTAGCGTTCTAAACCTTGAGTGAATAAATCTTCTGCAATTTCTGTATTCATTGAGCGAATCAAAACTCCAAAGCCGTATTTTTTGCCTAAGCGATAGTAACATAAAGCGCGATCAAAACTCAGAGCTGAGAAGCAGCAATTTGCGCCGATTCTTATCTCTGGATTTTTCAATCCTTAGTAAAGTAGTAAGGCATCCAAAGCGCTTAGATTATTTTCTGGTTTTTATATGAGTCAGCGTATATCGATTATTGACGTTGGCATAGACACAACTAGCTATGAAGATACTTGCGATCGCATTGTTACTTTCGCTCAGCAAGCTAAATCTTGCTACATCGTGGCGGCAAATGTTCATGTGATCATGACTGCATATTGGAATCAAGCTTATCGTCAAGTATTGGCAAATGCTGAAATTGTCACACCTGATGGTATGCCGCTAGTGTGGGGATTGCGATCGCTAGGCGCAAAAAATCAACAACGAGTTTATGGCCCAGATTTGATGCTTGCTTTGTGCGATCGCGCTGTAAAAGAACATCTTTCTATTTATCTGTTTGGTGCAACTAGTAATACGCTTGACAAGCTAGAACAGAATTTAAAAGCAAAATTTTCTGAATTAGTGATCGCAGGTAAACATGCCCCACCTTATATAGAAATCTGTTCTCCAAAATTTGACTCACAGCTAACCGATGACGTTCAACTTATCTCTAAATCTGGTGCAGAGATAGTATTTGTGGCACTTGGTTGTCCTAAGCAAGAATTTTGGATGAGTAAGGCACAAACTGAACTTCCTGCAGTAATGATTGGTGTCGGTGCAGCCTTCGATTTTCATAGTGGGCAGATTCAACAATCGCCACGTTGGATGATGAAGAGTGGATTGGAATGGTTATATCGCTTTAGTCAAGAGCCAAAGCGTTTATGGCAGCGATACTTAATTAACAATCCCTGTTTTATGATTTTGTTTGCAATGCATTATTTGCGGCAATTTCTAGGCTACAAGCCTAAAAGCTAATTGCTTAAACTATTGACAAAATTGGGCAACATAGAGACTAAGAATCAATAAAGTGTTTGCTGTGATGCCACACTAAGGTAGAAGAGAAAGAGGACTATGAGCGTGAGTAGCGATCGCAAACCAACCGAAAAGCTTTCCAAAAAGTACGATCTTCGGGCAGGTAGACAGATCCAGCAATGGTCTATGGTTGAATTTAATTGGTTGCGAGCACTATTACTGATTACTAGCGATATTTTAGGTTTGGCGATCGCCTGGAAAGCCTCACTAAATTTTAATCAAGTCTTTTCACCTTTGCCACCAGAACTTAATTGGGGAGAATTTGCAGGATTAACTGGTTTGTTTTGGGCGTTTGCAGCGGTGATCGTTACTAAGTTTGCATATCACAACTTTTATCGTGGTGAGGCGCAATGGCGTAACTATGTAAAACAAGCTCAATCGATTAGCAATGTTTACCTCACCTCTTTACTAATCTGCTATTTTTACAATCCCGCGGTTGATGCGCCGCGATCGCTTTTTTTCCCAGCTTGGATTGGTAGTGTCGTCGTAATTATTGGATTGCGGCTGTTACTGACTTTGTTATTCGACCAGTTTCTGATCGCTAGAACCCATACTCCTGTTTTTATTATTGCGCCTAGCGATCGCATCTCATATTTGGCAAACATTATCGAAAAACGGACAGGCTATCGAGTTGTAGGCGTTCTTGCTTCTTCGCTGGCAAATACCTCTCACTCCATGCAATCAATTCTCCATTCGGGCGCAAAAGAAGTAATCGCCGAAGGGTTGCCAGAGAGTCAGCTTGCTTCCCAATTGTATTGGCAACTTCGCAATGCTGGAGTTGGACTAAGGCTGATTCCATCTAGTTTAATGCTGCTACATCGGCGCGGCACTCCAGAAATTTTTGGATCAATTCCGATGATTCGGATTGAGTCATCAATACTGGCAAACTGGGAATATATCTTTAAGCGTTGTTTAGATTTTGTAGGGGCATTTATAGGGCTGATTGCTTTATCGCCAATATTTGTAGCGATCGCGATCGCTATAAAAACCAGTTCTAGAGGCAATGTATTTTATACTCAAGATCGAATTGGATTACAAGGACAATCTTTCCAAATGTGGAAGTTTCGCAGTATGTTTATGAATGCTGATCATCACCAAGCGGAACTAGAACACCTCAACAAAAGCTCCGACGGCGTAATGTTCAAGATTGAAAACGATCCACGCATCATTCCCATTGGACATTTCTTGCGCTGTACTAGTCTTGACGAGCTTCCACAATTATTTAATGTATTGTTTGGACAAATGAGCCTCGTGGGTCCACGACCTCTGCCCGTGCGCGATGTGTCAAGGTTCACAAATTGGCATCATACACGCCATTTAGTGATGCCAGGGATTACAGGATTATGGCAAATTTCTGGGCGATCGGACTTAAATACAATCGATGATGTAGCGAAGTTGGACTTATTCTACATAGATCGCTGGTCTTTAAACTTTGATCTAGAAATTCTCATTGAAACAGTAAGACTTGTTCTATTTGGTAAGGGAGCCTATTAATTTGTCCCAATATACCTAGAATCATATACATAACAATTGAGAACTAGATCTCTAAAAGCGAAATTTTTAGAGTGTATTATCAAGAACAGGATTCTTTACTTCATACGGCTATAATCAAGATACTTTATTAAGTAAATCAAAATGAGCGAAGAGCAAAAATCAGGTTTGGGTAAGTTTGTAAGTAACGTACAGAAACAAGCTGGCGAACTTGCTGAAAATATCAAAGATAAAGTTGAAGATATTGTTGGTGAAGAAAAAGTAAAAAAAGCTACTGATTTCTTAAATACAGATGTCGGTGTGATCGCTAGAGACTCTTCTGGTAAAGCAATAGATGCTGTAGAAAAGGTTACTGGTCGTGACCTTGACAATGATGGCGATATCGGCGGCAAGCCACAAGCTTAATATTTAGGACTTTGCACTCCTAAATATTAGTTCAATGTGATTTATAGATTTTTAAGCGAAAATTCTTAAGCACAGTAATAGAAGGCGTATCCTTAGGGTGCGTCTTTTACTATTTGTGATTGAGATCACAGGATTGTAGAGATATAAGGCTCTTTATCCTTTGATGGAAATCACTTAAAGAAGATATACAAGTCACATCTATATTTTTGATTTTGGAACAATATAAATAGTGTAAAAGTCTAAATCTAATAAACCTCCAAGCTAATGAATAACAAAAGTATAATTAGAAATCTAGTTAGCCGCGCACTTCTTGTCAAACGTCTTACTCCTGAACTGGAAAGTTTGATTAATCAAGAGCTTTCAGATCAGGGCTATATTACCGATCCTGACTATGAGGCGCTAGAGTACCTCATGCAAGCCGTTGATCAAGGCAAAGTGCGTCAAGTTAGCTAATAATCGGCACTAACTGACTAAATCTAAGGCGAAGGCTGTAGACTAGGATTGAAAAATTTGAAGTCTTGTATGTATGGGTTTTTTGACCTATTCGGCA
>JAYVVP010000204.1:0-11847 GCA_043786935.1 Pseudanabaena sp.
CAGGGGTACGATCAGACATCGCAAGGTTGCTTAACTTTAAACTGACAATGGGGAAATATGCTTATGTCTTCTCTCCTCTTTATTTCCGATGAAGTCTAGAGACTTTGTTAGCATCCATAATATTCAAGCAAACCTTTTAATCTCGATCTACATCTACAAAGTTGTAGGGAGCCGTGAAATCGTTGTAGCGAATTCTAAGGCGATTTTCAAATTGCTTATCTAGATTTTCGACAGATGCAGAAAATTCGGGTTCTTTATCCCAATCAATGAGAAAAGAGCCATTGTAGATCATGCTTTCTGTGAGAAGTTCACCTTCTACATATTCATGAGATAGCGGCTGAAGTGTGGTTAAAAAAGCGTCAATAATTATTTGTTTACGATCCTCGATCGCGCCTTCTAGTTCCTGCCCGATCGCGATCGCTTCATCCATGCTCAATACTTTTCCCATCAAGGACTCCCGTCTTTTTTGTAAGCCTTGATCTTCAGCTACGGCTAGGTTTAGCTCCTCGGTTTGATTCCAAAAAAGTTTGACGCTGACTTCACGCTTGCCGATTAAATTATTAATTAGTTTTTTGAGTTGATCCTCATAAGGTGTTAGCAAATCGCGTTGGACTTCTTCCCATTCATCAACCACTAGCCCAAACTGCAATGGTAATGGCACGGCTTGATGAGGGTTGATCGCGTGCATTATCGACTCTAAAACAGTTTCGTGAGTAATTAGATTGGCGCGACTAGCGAGATAACGAGTTTGTTGTGCTTCGCTATAAGCGATCGCAAAAGAAGGCAGTACATGAAATTCTACAGGCTGAGCATTCATACCTTTGAGATTAAGATCTTTAGCTAGATCAACATTTTCAGCTAGCAAAATAGAATAAAGGTATAGACTCATAGAAATTAATTATTGGGTTGATTAGAGACTTGTAGTGTCAGCCATCTCAAATGATTTTAGTGATTACGGATTGATCAAAAACTTTGCCGTCAGTAGCGATCGCTTTAGTAATAATTTTATCTTGATAGACATCAAAAGTCATGAAGCTAAATTGTGAACTTACAAACGCGGTCTGAGCAGATTTGCCAAAATTATATAGAGGTGCGCCGCCGCCGCCATTGACGATATAGGTCGTACCATCGATCGGCGCAAAACGCTCATAGCCATGATCATGCCCACATAGGTAAAGTGGAACTTTATGCTTTGCAAATATCGGCGCAAGTTTTGCCACTAATTCAGGATCGCCACCATGTCGCCCTGATGAATATAGAGGATGATGTCCATAGACAATTTTCCAAGGGGCATTGCTATCAGCTAACTTGAGTTCTAGCCATGTTAATTGCTCTTGCCAAGAGGCGTTGCTATTAGTATCAAGCGCGAAAAATTCCACAGTTCCCTTTTCAGTACTTCCTTTTTTAAATGAATAATAGCGATCGCTCATATTAAAAGGCTGGTAATTAATTTGATCGAGACCATTGTTAGTTTTGATAATGTCATGATTGCCAAGTACTGCGTAAAATTTCACATCTTGACTAAGTAAAGGCGCATAAGGCTCTTCAAAATATGCTTTTACAGAGCTAATTTCACCATAAGAATAAATGTTGTCGCCTGCCATCAGCACAAATGGAAAAGCTTTTTGTTGATAGGTTTGCCACATTGCGGTAGCTACGGCGTACTGATCTCGTCCACCAAATCCATTATCAGCGATCGCCCCAAATCGCAATAATGGTTCTCCACTATTTGGCGTAGCTTCGGCTGTGTAATTGGTTAAGTCATTCTTTGGCTGAGATTTAGATTTAGTAATCGCTTCATAAATCAAAGAGCCAACTATAGGTACTCCACATAATGTCAATAAAAGTTGGCGGCGTTTCATAAAATCCCTAGGCGAATATCTGTCAAATTTACCATATACTCACTAAGTGAAAGCGATCCAAAGTGCTGCCTTCACTTAGTGAGTTTGTTTGATAAGATCAACATATTCGCCCCATTTGCCAACCCGTCATGATCGCTAATACGCTGCCACTTGCTTCTCCAAAAGTTCTCCCCCTGATTGGGCGATCGCAATCTGAACTTACTGAATGGGTAGTATCCCAAGGACAGCCAAGTTATCGAGGAAAGCAACTTCATGAATGGCTGTATGTAAGAGGAGCGCGGAGCTTGGCAGATATTACCGTTTTCCCGAAAGCATGGCGGGAAGAGTTTGCGCTTAATCCAACCGTTGAAATTGGGCGATCGCAGATTGATGTTCATAAGCAAACCCGTGATGGCACTGAGAAATTTTTATTAAAGCTAGCCGACGGTGAAATTGTCGAAACCGTTGGTATTCCAACTAGTAAGCGATTGACAGTATGCGTCTCGACCCAAATTGGCTGTCCAATGGCGTGTGATTTTTGCGCCACAGGTAAAGGTGGATTTCGGCGCAATTTGGCAAAGCATGAAATTATCGATCAAGTGCTAACTGTCCAAGAAGTAATGCAACAACGCGTTAGCCATATTGTGTTCATGGGCATGGGTGAACCGTTGCTCAATTATGAAAATCTTGTTGGCGCGATCGCTGTAATTAATAAAGATATTGGTATTGGTCAGCGCAACATCACCGTCTCCACCGTCGGCATTCCCAATCAAATTCCTCGCCTTGCTGAAGAACATCTCCAAGTTACTCTCGCTGTCAGTCTTCATGCACCAACCCAAGATGTTCGCGCCCAAGTCATTCCTTCGGCAGATCGCTATCCATTGATCGCCCTAATGGATGACTGTCGCGAGTATGTCGAAATCACTGGTAGGCGGATTAGTTTTGAATATACTCTGCTGGCTGGGGTAAATGATTCTGCTGAACAAGCAAAGGAACTTGCTCACTTGATTCGCGGTTTCCAAAGCCATGTTAATTTGATTCCCTACAATACTGTCAGCGATGCTGATTATAAACGTCCAAGTGAGAGAGCGATTCAAACGTTTGTGCAAGTTTTGGAAGACTGCAAAGTGGCGGTGAGTGTGCGACGCACAAGAGGGCTTGAGGCGGATGCAGCTTGTGGGCAGTTACGAGGACAGCATGAGAAAACTTTAGCTAAATAGGAATTGCAATGTTTACTCAGTAAGATAGGAAGAATTAAAGTTCTCTGAAGGTCAAGCTTCTAATATTTTATAATTCGACTCTTCAGAATTAATTACTAACTGTAACTTTCGCTTTGTCTATATCAGATGTGATTTCAGGAACAGTTAGCACTAGGCGATCGCTACACATTGCTCGTAACTTATCAACAAACATTGATGATTCTGATAGTAAAGTCATATTTTCGTAAGCAGATCGATATACTTCAGAATATTCAGCTTTCAAAGCACTTGGATAAACTTTTGCGGGTGCGCTTGTACCCGAAGGCCTTGTACCCGAAGGCGTGGCTCCACGGCTAGGATATTTTTGAGCAGTTGGTGGTGGCAAAGCTTGAGAAATCTTAACACTTCCAACCATTGATCGATGAGGAAATGGAAGTGAAGTTGGGCTTTGTGTGGACGAGAACGGAGAAATTTCTGTTGTAGAAGATTCACGGGTAAATGTTCGATGAGGTGTATAAAAAATTCGATCCTCATAAATCACCGCAACATCACCACAGATTAAGCGCTCAAATTCATGGTTGTAGCGATAATTCGGTTCGCCTTTACGTTCCCATAAAATCAAAATTTGATTAACCGAAACTGCCTTATATCGTCCTTGAAATAGCGACTCAACTACAGCTTGGCGTACCCATTCAGGTTTGAACTTACTCCATGCACGAGTTAAATCACCGATGGTATAACCACCAAGATCAAAACTGTAATGTTGCAAGAGGGCGATCGCAATTTCCATTGGCGCGATGTTATTTCAAATTTTGTATCATTATTTTACATTAAAAATTAAAATTTGCAGAGATTAGTAACGCTCTTCTCAATCACAGTAATGTATAAAAAACCATAAAAAAGCCCAAAAACTAGAGAAGCTCGCAGCGAACTCCTTTAATTTTTGGACTTTATGAAAAAACGGGCTAGTCAAGGATGACTAGTCCGTTAATTTGCATAGTTAACTCGCAAGATGGGACACCTTAATGCACAAGGAGTTTGACATTAGCATTGCTTAGACCAGGACGCTTCACTTCAGTCAGAGCCTTGTTCACAGCATACTTTTGATTGATCGAGTTGATCAATTCAGTCTGATTGTGCTTTTTGGCAACACCCCAAAGATCGGCGATAAGATCGAACGAACCATCGGCATTACGAGACCAACCTAAATCATAGTCACCTTCAAGAGTTGCTACGATGTCGGCACGAATGCGTTGGCTATTATAGCCACGAACATCAGCTTCAGTGTTGACGCTAATACCTAGATCGCGCAAGGACGACTTGAGGACTTCGGCATCAGTAACTTTTGTGCGAAGTGTGCTGAAATGAGACATAATAGTATAGCTCCTGTAACCAATTGTGAACTCAGTTGTTAATTCGAACGTGAAATATAAGAGTACTGGTGGTTCTTACTCCTATATTAGCTGCTAGCCTAAGTGTCTTGTAATAAGACATTCTTTAGAATCTAGCCTTACCTCTGCTGCCTACAAAACAGCAGAATAAGCTTTTCAAAACTCCATACGCTGATATTCAGCGACCGAAGTTGCGGCGGGTCTAGCCCGCATCCTTGCCCAGTCACGCAAAGCAGCAACCTGCTCCGTCATCGTGCGTGAGAGTGGAGTTGTTGATTTCACAGCCGAAATGATATCTAGCTGCGTAAACTCCCGATCTTGGGCAAACGCTTCATACATGGCGGCTATTACCGCCTGTTCTATTTCCGCCCCCGAAAAACCATCACTTACTTTCGATAGCTGTTCCAAATCAAATCTATCTAAATCTGGACGACGCTTACGCAGATGGATTCCAAATATATCTCTACGTTCTTCAGCATTGGGTAGATCCACAAAGAAAAGCTCGTCAAAACGTCCTTTGCGGAGAAACTCCCCTGGCAACTTTTCAATGCGATTTGCGGTAGCCATCACAAATACAGGTGATTTTTTTTCTTGCATCCATGTCAAAAACGTACCAAAGATGCGTGATGACGTACCACCATCGGAATCCGCTGAACCAGCTCCACCTGCAAAAGCTTTATCAAGTTCATCGATAAATAAGATCATCGGTGAAATTGACTCGGCAACTTTAAGGGCATTGCGTAAATTCGCTTCTGATTTGCCAACGGTTGAGCCATCGTAGACACGTCCCATGTCCAGACGGATTAGAGGAAGTGACCAAAGTCGAGCAGTAGTTTTAGCAATCAGAGATTTTCCGCAGCCAGGTACACCAAGAATCAACATCCCCTTAGGTTGAGGTAATCCATAGTTTCTAGCCTTTTGACTAAAAGCATTTGATCTCTGCTGTAACCAGTGCTTTAGCTCTTCAAGTCCCCCCACATCGTCTAAGTCTTCTTCATCCTCCATGTATTCCAGAATGCCGTTGCGCCGAATCAGTTGCTGCTTTTCAGAAAGAACAATATCAACTTCCTCTTCAGTCAATTTACCATTAGTAACTTGAGCTTTGCGATAAACCTTTTCAGCTTCATCTTGAGTCAAGCCTAAAGTTGCTCTAACTAACTTTTCGCGAGTTTCAGGCGATACTTTTCTAGTGCGAAACTGTCCAAGTTGTTGATCGAGTACTTCTTCGATCGCTTTGATATCTGGCAAAGGAAAATCAAGTACGACAATTTCTTTTTCCAACTCAACAGGAATCACTTGGACTGGCGACATCAAAATAATTGCTTTCTGAGTGCCTTTAAAATTCGCGACTGCATCTCTTAAGCAACGAACGATAACTGGATGATCAAAGAATGGATGAGCATCTTTAAAAATGTAGATGGCAGGATCCTTTTGATCCGCGCGGGTAATCCACTTTAGGGCAGCTTCCGCAGACTCAGTATTGTGCTGGGCTGTCCCTGATGTTTGACCATACTCAACAATTCCGTTGGTTACAGTCCATATGAACATCCGCCGCACTGGCTTGAATTGAGATATTGTCGCGATCGCCCGTTCCGCTCTCTCTTCCTCTGGAGTATTGAGGTAGATCAAGGGATATTGGGCTTGAATTAAAATGCTAAGTTGTTCTTGCATATGCTTAATACAGAGGTTTAAACCTCAATCCTCACCTTGTCTACAGAGTCTACAGAAAATGTTTAGAAAAGTTGTATAGAAATTAGCTTACTGATACCAATTCTTCTTCTGCACTGTCGGCTTTGACAACAGTGACAGGTAAAGGCTGAGTACGGTTGCCCCCGATCGCCAACAATTCGCCATCACGGATTACTACTACTTGAGAACAACTTGGACAGTTGTAGGTTTGATGAGTGTGTCCAAAACCTGTGGACTCGACAACATCAGAATGTGCTAAAAAAAAGCTAATAGCTTTGTCTGCCAAGACTGACATCGAATCACCATCAATAGCAGAGCGAATCTTGAGCTGTTGGTGTAATCGTTCAGGAAGATAAAAAGTTACCTTTTGCTTGTCTTGCATAGTGGTTAAAAACATTGAATACCCGGGTATAGCCTTAAGATACAGTCACTATCTTTTGCTGTCAAGACGTTATACCAGTATGACAGCAAAAACTTAACATTTTGTTACATTAGAGCTTGGATGTTTAGTATTTGCAAACTAGAGCAAAGGGTTATTGCAGATATATTGCAGACACAAAGACAAACTGTTCCCGCATCTGTTTATGCGTTTATAGCTTGCTTTAACTAAAGAACGCCTTGCGCCTGTTTTTTAGAATTAGGAACAAAATTAGAATCGATTTGGTCTATAACGTTTATATAGCGAATTATCGGATGGCACATCCAATTCCAGACAGGAGTCAGATATGAACGTTTATGAAAATATTTGTCAATCTAAATTACTAAGCCAGTCATCTCTACTCAATTTAGGCTGGGGAGCCTTTGCAAGTATTGCATTAACGTTTGCGATCTCGGCTCCTAGTTTTGCTCAAAGTGCACTTTCTCTTGGTCGGAACTTTCGACCCGATCCTGCAACTGCAAGTGGAAATGGTGGCGGCAGTGTAAGTATTGCCCGTATTGCAGGAATTGCTGACAATTGTCGCGGATTTGCTAATGCTGAACCAAATCACACGATCACTTTAACCGAAACTTTTCCTGTGATGGATCTTTTGGTTTACTCCAACAATATCAATGATGACCCAACTATGTTGGTTAAGGGACCAAATGGGATTGTCATTTGTGCTGATGATGAGTCAGGCGGGCGCAATCCCCAAATCAATCGTCGTCTGCCTAAAGGTACTTACCAAGTTTGGGTTGGCTCTAAAGTTATTAATCAATCTTTTCCCTATATCCTATCTTTGAGTGAAATACGTCAGAAATGAAATTTTTAAAATTGCCGATCGCTCTACTGGGACTTGCTCTAGTACCAATGTTGCTATCAGCAGCACCAACAATGAGCCAAGAGATATTAAAGCCTATCTCACCAAGGTTTACGCCTGATCCTCAAGTCTATTCTAGTCAGACCAGTGGAGATCAGCCTCTGCAATCTATTGCTACAAGTAACGTTAATGGACAATGCCAAGGCTTGGCTGCTCAAAAACCAAACCACTCTTTGATGGTTCAGAAAAATTTTGGTTTTTTGAGTTTGAAAGTGACAGGCGATCGCGACTTGTCGTTATTAGTTAAAGGTCCTGACGGCATTTATTGCCGTAATGGTAAGAGCCCTGAGCTATCAGGTGCTTGGATATCAGGAAAATATGATGTCTGGGTTGGTACGGCAAATGGCGATCTTACTAACTATCAGCTATTTATTAGCGAGACCAGCCAATAATCAAAAAATATGCAGCGCGAAGCGCTGCTACTTAATCGCAAATTAATCACAAAAAAGATGTGACGCACTTAGAGAGTTGCACATCTTTTTTTATGTTTAAATTTAGACTTAGATTTATTTGGAAATAGTCCAGTAAGGGAGTTGTTGATTTGGTTCAATCTTGACTCCCAATACATCTTTTTGAGCGAAAGCATATTCTTTATTTTGCCAAAGCGGAATAAAGGGTACATCTTGAGCCAAGATTTCTTGGATTTGTTGCAGTATTTGCGATCGCTTAGTTACATCACGCTCTTTACGCTGCTGCGCGATTAATTCATTCATAGTTGAGTTGTTATAAAACGAACCCTGAAATTGACTGCTACCTTTTTTACAGCGATCGCCTTCCGCTTCTTCGCATTCTAAAAATGGCTTGATGTAATTATCAGGATCTAAAATATCGGGAACCCAATCTAGCAAGTAAGCAGGATAAACTCCTTTATCTAGAAAAGCATAACCAACAGTAGTTTCGACTCGTTCAGTTTTGATTTGTAAAATTTTGCCAACATTTTTTTGAATTGATGCACGTAGAGTGCTGGCAATAAGGTCACCATTCCCACCATATTTTGGGGAATACCAGATTGTGATTTGAGCTGGTTTATCGTCTGAATATCCTGCTTCTTGAAGCAATTGTCGCGCTAGTTTTCCATTTGCTTGTCCATACTTTTGCTCAAATACGGGTTTAGATTCGGCAAAAGAGCTAGGAATTAAGCTGTAGAGTGGTGCGCGTTGGTTGAAAAATATGCGTGATTCTAGAAGGGGGCGATCAATTGCTGCGGCTAGAGCTTGGCGCACTCGTACGTCATTCAACGGCGCTTGTTGCGTATTTAGCACCATATAAAGAATCGTTGCGCCTTGCCCTGAAGCAATCGTCCATCCATTCTGTTTGGCATTAGTTTCAACATTCTTGACTTGAGTTGGCGTGAGTGTCTGAAAAGCAATATCAACTGCGCCTGTCTTAAATGCATTGAGTAAGTTGGAATTAGAGGAGAAAAATTGAATATCAATACCTCTGTTAGCAGGTTTTTTACCCCAATAGTCAGGAAATGCATCAAGACGCAAATAGCTGCCTTCCACAAACTGGGTAACTTGATAGGGACCAGTTCCCACTAATTTATCAGGTAAAAACAGCAGCTTGCCTGTCTTTTCATCTTTGATGTGCTTGTAAACTTGTGGTGAAATCGCTGCTGCGCCAGTGAAAGCTAGAAACTTAGGGAAAAATTGTAAAGGTTGCTTGAGTTGAAAAATCAATTCAGCTTCATTCGGCACGGAGATTGAGGCGATTACATCGCTCAAGATAGATGCTGGTGCGCCTTTGGAATTTATAAAGCGTTCCAAGGCAAATTTCATCGTGTAGGCATTAAAGTTAGTGCGATCATGAAATTTGATCCCTATCCGAACTGGCACGGTATAGGTTAAGCCGTCATCGCTAACTTTTGGCATATCAGTCGCTAGTTGCGGCACGATCTCGTTTGAGCCTTCTTTATATGTATAAAGGCGCTCGAGAGTGTTGTAAAAAACATTACTGATAAAAAACTCGTTGGCATCAGCAGGATCAAGAGTGCGGATTTTGCTAGTTGTGCCTAAAATAATGCGTTCATTTACGCGATCGCTAATTCCTAGCTTATTGCTATTACTATTATTAAAGTTTTTGCCATGCGTACAGCCAAATAGGACTGTTGATAATAATAGAGCGATCGCAAACCAAGCCCCAAAGCGGCGTAGCAAATATCTCATTGATCTATTTAGCCGAAAACATAACTGTATTTCTCACTGCTAAATCTTCTCACAATGTTGAACTAGAAAGTAGAGAAGGGGCTTATACTTGCTTTACTTTTTGGTTTTAATTTATTTAATTGTGGGCTAAACTTCGTCGGCTCAGACTGTTCTGCTTAATTTTTGCTTAATCACAAAGATTTCCATAAAAAAGCCTCGCGATGCGAGGCTTTTTTGTCTTTTTATAAAAAATGTTTAGCTGCAAGCTACGGGTGCGCCAACTTCTTTAGGAGTTGCAAAAGAAGTGCCGCAACTGCAAGATTTGCTGGCATTAGGATTGCGAAAACGGAAACCACCGCCTAAGAGGTCTTCAGTATAGTCAAGTTCTAGCCCTTGCAACTGAGGTAAATTGCTATCATTGATGACAATTTTTACGCCTTCTTGTTCATACTGGTTATCGCCCGTTTCAAGTTGATCCACAAAATCCATCAAATATGACAAACCAGAACAACCACCTTGCTTAATGCCTAACCGTAGAGGGGCAGAAGTTGCACGTTGGCTTTGAAGATTTCTCACGCGAGCGATCGCTGCGTCAGTCAATGTAATCATACGAAATTTTCCTGTTTACGAATCGTGCCAAGAGCAATATTAGTCTTCTAGTAGGACAAGTGCAATACTAGCTAATGAAACGTTGGTGTATCCAGCAACTTTAACTGCTTTGTAGATCGGTTTAGTAAGAGCACATTTATGTAAACCGAATAGGCGTACACCTTGATCAAGCAAAAGCCCAGTTCTGAAGTGAAAATCGCGATGTAATTTCACTGCTTTAGCTAGTTTAGATTTGGCTTTACAGCAGACCATGAGGTTTCTCCAATAATTTCTACTTCGACAACTTTATCTATGTTAACGCTACTTCAGGTAAAAATAGGATAGCCAGTTCCTAGCGCTGTTAATCTTAATTCCACATATCTGCTAAGTTATGCAATTTGCCGATCGCCTTCAGCCGCTACAGTCTAATGTGTTTGCCGATATGGATATGGCAAAAAGTCGGGTCAAAGCCGCAGGGATAAACGTGGTTGATCTGTCGCTAGGCTCATCTGATCTGCCCACCGATACATTTATTTTAGAGGCGATCGCGAAAGCTTTAAAAGATACAACCACTCATGGTTATTCATTATTTGGCAGCACTTTCGATTTTCGTGAGGCAGTAGCAGTATGGATGCAACAAAGATTTGATGTAAAAGTCGATCCTGAAACAGAAGTTTTACCTTTGATTGGTTCTCAAGAAGGTACAGCTCATTTACCACTTGCTCTACTCAACCCTAATGATTTTGCACTCTTACAAGATCCAGGCTATCCATCTCACTATGGCGGTATTCACATGGCAAGTGGTCAGGTATATGGGATGCCATTGCTAGCCGAAAATAATTTTCTGCCAGTGTTTGCTGACATTCCGTCAACAGTTTTATCGCAATCAAAAATGATGGTGTTGAGTTATCCTCACAATCCCACTACGGCGATCGCAACCTTAGAGTTTTTTCAGTCAGCCGTCACGTTTTGTCAGAAACATAATTTATCTCTAGTTCATGATTTTCCCTATGTTGATCTGATATTTGATGGCTCAACACCGCCCTCTATGTTGCAAGCTGATCGCGATCGCAGTGTCACGATCGAATTTTTCACAATGTCTAAGTCTTACAACATGGGCGGCTTTCGCGTCGGCTTTGCAGTTGGCAATCACGAATTAATTAAAGCATTGCGCCAAGTTAAAGCAGTAGTTGACTTTAATCAATATCAAGGCATTATGCGCGGTGCAATTCAAGCTTTAGCAGGCGATCGCGCCTCTATTAATCGCGTAGTTGCCACATTCCAATCGCGGCGGGATGTCATGATCGAAGCTCTTAAAGCGAACGGTTGGCAGATTCCCTGTCCTAACGCCACTATGTATCTTTGGGCAAAGTTGCCTGAACGCTATACCCATGATTCAGTCAAATTTTGTCTTGATTTGATTGCCGCTACTGGAGTTGCCCTTTCCCCTGGTGCAGGATTTGGAAAGTACGGCGAAGGTTATGTGCGTTTTGCTTTGGTGCATTCACCCGAAATTTTGCGAGAAGCCGCCCTAAAAATTGGTGAGTTTCTCAATACCTAATGCTCGCTAAATTCAAGAAATAAAATGATTACCTTTAGATGTTTTCTACTTTCTGGGCTTTATTTGTTAAGATTGGCTTAGATTTTATACACATCAGAAAGATCATGGTGTAAAAGAACCTAAGCTATTTAGCAGG
>JAYVVP010000205.1:0-11847 GCA_043786935.1 Pseudanabaena sp.
GGGTAAGGATTCTCGCTACCGAAATCCCAAGTTATAGAATCTACACCTGCTTTAACCATTTCAGGATATCTCTTATAGTTTCTCGGCTTTTTGACAAGAAGCTGAAAAGTCTTCTTTAGAGTTAATTCAACTTCGGGACTAAGTTCGCGGCAATCTTTTAACTTCTCTCTAAAATCAAGAAGAGCGTATAACGCAGGCGCTGATTCTCGATTATCTTTCATGTTACCCATAATGCTGAATTTATATCACCGTTATTCCTAACGATTATTATAAATGATAAATTATTACACAACTATCTAGTCAGTATCTGCTAAGGAGTGAAAATTTATTTAGTTGTGCATTGGGGATACGAACAAAATAGCCTTACTTATATAGGGCTAACAACGAAATGCATAAGTTGTTTATTTTTCATTCCTAAATGAGCGAATTACCACAAACTTTACAAGAAGCAATCCTATACTTTGCAGATCCAGAAAAAGCATTTGAAACTGTTATTAATATTCGTTGGGCTAATGGTGTTATTTGCCCTCATTGTGGTTCTTAATAAGTTGGATACACTAGCACTCGTAAAATATGGAAGTGCAAGAATAAAGAATGTCGTAAGCAGTTCTCTATTAAGACAGGTACAGTAATGGGAGATAGTCCATTAGGTCTTGATAAGTGGTTAATCGCTATCTGGATGATTGCTAATTGTAAGAATGGTATTAGCTCCTATGAAATTCATAGGGCGATCGGTATTACTCAGAAATCAGCTTGGTTTCTATTACAAAGAATTAGATTAGCAATGCAAAATGGTAGTTTTGAAAAAATGTCTGGCGCTGTGGAAGTTGATGCAACCTATGTTGGCGGTAAAGCTAGATTTATGCACAAAGCTAAACGCGCTAAGATTGGCGGTCGTGGTACTTCTGGTAAAACTATCGTTTTAGATGTTCTAGATCGCACTACTCGCAAGGTAAAGACTAAAGTTATCACTAGCACTAAAAGAGAAGTATTAACAGAAGAGATTAAGCAAGTTGTAGAGGTTGGCTCTACTGTCTATACTGATGCTCATTCAGGCTATGACTTATTAACTCAAGAAGAATACATTCAAATGGTTATTGACCACGCAAAAGCTTATGTTGATGGTCATATCTCGACTAATGGAATTGAGAACTTTTGGAGCTTACTCAAACGCGCTTTAAAAGGAACTTATATCAGCGTAGAACCTTTTCACTTATTCCGTTATTTGGATGAGCAAGGCTTTCGTTTTAATAACCGTAAAGATAACGATGGCGAAAGATTTGTTAAAGCTGCTAGAGCTTTAAGTGGCAAAAGACTCACTTATAAAAAATTGACTGGTAAAACCAACTAAGGTTTTATGCCTTGTTTGGTTTTTGCTTAGGTTGCTTAGGCTGTATTTCTGACTTGGGGACAGAAAACAGTTTTTTTGCAAATTCTGAAAACTGATTAAAGTCTGATTTTTTTTGCTGCTTATCCATAATCTACAAAAAATGTTTATTGTGATACATTAGTTCTATAAATAGCAAAAAAGGAACCAAGACAAAAATCTTGATTTCTTAATTGCGTTTATAGCTTCAGATGCTTGTTACGTCCGTCAAAACTTTTCAAGCATCTGAAATCTTAATTAGTGGGGCGCGGTTTGGTAGCCACTGTAGGATTACTGACCCGATGGCTAGGGGTTCGATTCCCCTGCGCTCCACACACAACTAACCTTTTTTAAGGAGAATAATCATGTATATGCATGATGACACTGTTGATGAACCGATGCAATCTGTTGCGTCGTTGTCATTAATAAATGGCAACGACGACACAACAAGCCACAAAGATGACGAAGAGATTTACAACCTGACATCTTTAGATCCTTTGGGCGATCGCATATGGTCAATTGTGAGTGGGCTTTTAAAAGATAAAAGCGAGATAACGATTCAAGACATCCTAGAAGCTACTGACATCAAAGAATCGCCTGTTAGGACTAGATTATCTTTGCTCGTCAAACTTAAGCATTTAAGTTGTGCTAGTGGCACTGGTAGGCGACCTACTTACTATTTCTTGCCTCAAAGCGAAAACGGGCTTGAACTTGCAAGCCCTGAGTACGTTGTTAAAGCGCTTGAAAAGGCTTTTGTTCTTAAGGAGAAAGAAGAAAAGCTTTTGACAGAAAAAATACAAATATTGGCAGAAAAATTGCAAGCTATCCAAATTGCTAAAGCCTCGCTTCAACATAGTATCCAAATTTTGCAAGAAGAGGATATGTCTAATGTCTAAGTCATCTATGTCTACTATCATCCCCGAACTTGACAATGCTGAGATCCGTCGTACCCCTGACGGACGCGCTAGCGTTTATGACTTAATTGAAGCTGCGGGTCAGCAAAAAAGTCCAAGGAAGGTATGGCAAAGGCTTAAAGCCTCCCACCCCGAAGTTGTGACAAAATGTCACGACTTCAAATTCTCTGGGCGTGGACAAAAAGAAACTCCTGTAACTGACCGTCAAGGATGGGCTTATATCATTGGGCTGTTATCTGGCGTCGTTGGTCACAAATACAGAGAAGAAGCAGCCAATCTTGTAATTCGCTATTTAGATGCAGATGTAACGCTTGCTGAAGACATTGTTGAACGGACTAACGACGAACAAGGACTAGATAGGCTTCAGCAGCGAATTAAAAGTAAAAAAATTCGCAATGAGCATACTCGTATGCTTTGCTCTCGTGGTGTCAGAGAAGGTCGAGATTTTGCCATCTGTACCAATAAAACCTATTTAGGTTTGTATGGCACTAATGCAGCAGGACTAAGAGTAAGAAAAAATTTACCAATAAAAGCTAATGTCCGTAACTCTATGGATATAAATGAGCTTGTAGAAGTAAGTTTCTCTGAAAATTTAAGCACTCGCAAAATCAAACAAAGCACTGCTCACGGCGTTGAACAATGCGGATCTATCAATTTCAATACAGCTAAAAGTGTTGCTGATTTTGTCAAAGATGTTTTAGCTAGTTAACCCATCAGAAGAGCGCGATCGCCTAGCGTATTCCTTACGCTGAACATTGCGCTCTTCTCTATTTTTGTCCTCGTAGTGTTGTTTAGCCAATCTTGCGGCATCGCTAGCATTATTCTTAGCGATCGCCTCTGCTGTCAATTTTGACTTGTTATAACAGGATTTACACATACCTTTTGAGTAAGCCACGCGATTGGTATGAGGACAAGCGATCGCAAATACTTTTTCTTTCTTTGGTCGTGCCATAAAATAGTTAAGGTTAATCTAGTCCTCACTATATACGATAATGGGATTAAATGACACCTAGCTTAAAAACATATGGATACACAATTTAACTGGCTTAAAGTTTTAATCGCGACAGCAATTGGATTTGCGATGATTATAGCTTTTAGATTCTGGCAAGCTAAGAACGATCCTTTAAATAGTATTGACATGAATTTAGCGTTACAAGGCTGTATCGTGAAATTTGCTCCTAATGGTGAAATGGATGTGATTCCATTTGGCGATCCAAGATGTCCAAAATGAATAATTCCCAACATCGTTAATCTTAGTGATTCCAGAAGATAATTAAAAACGAAAAAAGCCTGAAAAATCGGGCTTGGTGTGTCAAGTATATTAACGCCTTTCTCAATGAGTGGATCGATGCCCCAACCAAACTTTAAACAAACCCCAGAATACATATACACCGAAAAACCCATCATCGAGCAACTAGTCGGTATGGGTTGGCAACATCTTGAGGGCGATTGGGACGTAGCAAGCCTCACCGAAAGAGAAAACTTTAAACAAGTCATCATCACCTCAAGACTGCGCCAAAAACTTAAACAAATCAACCTAAACGACGACGGCACACCTTGGGTTAGCGATGCAGGCATCACTACAGCCATTAATCGACTAGAGCGCCTACAAGCCCATCGACTCATGGAAGCCAACCAAGAAGTCACCGAATTGCTACTCAAAGGAACCGCGATCGAAGGTGAAAACGGCAAGCAGCGCACTCTTCAATACATTGAATTCAAGCATCCAGAGCGCAATGATTTTTTAGTCATCAATCAATATCGAGTTAACTCCGCTTGGTCAGTGGGTAATAGTGGCTTTATCGTCCCAGACATAGTATTACTGGTTAACGGCATTCCCCTCGTAGTGATCGAATGTAAAAGTCCAAAACTCGATAATCCTCACAAAGAAGCCATTACCGACCTACTCAAATATTCCAACCAACGCCACGCCGCCCAACCCGAAGGAGCCGAAAAACTCTTTCACTATAACCTCCTGATGATTGCCGCCTCATCGGGACGCGCCGCCGTAGGCACTATTGGCGCATCCTACGAGCATTATGTCGAATGGAAAGATACCAGTCCGCGATTGCCTGCTGATATTGCCGCAGAGCTAGGCGTATCCGAACTCAATAGTCGCCAAATGCTCACCGCAGGAATGCTTAATCCTGCCAATCTCCTTGATATTCTCCAACATTTCACCCTATTTCCTATCAGTGGCGGACGCACTATCAAAATTGTGCCGCGATACCAACAGTATCAAGCCGTACAAGAAGCCATGCGTCGGTTAATCAATAGCCAAACCCGCATCCAGCACGGGACTGACGACCAGAGAGGCGGCATCATTTGGCATAACCAAGGGTCTGGCAAAAGCTACACAATGGTTTTTATTGTCCGTAAAATGCGGACGATGCCAGAACTGCGTCGATTTAAGGTTGTCGTCGTCACTGATCGTACCGACCTCGAAAAACAACTAGCCGCCACCGCCATCCTCACAGGCGAACCACTGCAAAAAGCCAGAAATGTCAGACAACTAGAGCAAGCCTTAAGAGCAGAAGGTTCGGGCTTAGTGTTTGGCATGATTCAAAAATTTCGAGGCGATGATGACAATACACAAAGCGAAAATAGCGATGATGATATGGAGGCGATCGCAGTTAATCTCAACACCTCCCAATACATTCTCGTTTTAATTGATGAAGCGCACCGCTCCCACAACAGCACCTTCCACGCTAATCTGCGTCAAGCAATTCCCAATGCTGCACTGATTGGCTTTACAGGCACACCCATCATCAGCAAAGCCAAAAAACGCACTACCGAAATCTTTGGTTCTTTCATTGGCGACATTTACGATATCAAAAAATCCCAAGCAGATGGCGTGACTGTCCCGATTATCTACGAAGGCTTAGAGGCAATGGGAGCCGTAGAAAGTGCTGACAGCCTCGACCAATTATTTGATGTCGTATTTAGAGACAAAACTCCAGAAGAACGCGCTCAAATCAAAGCCAAATATGCCACAAAAAGTAATGTCCATGAAGCCATAGATTTGATTAACGCCAAAGCCAAGCATATGCTGCGGCACTACGTCGAGCGGATCTTACCCAGTGGATTCAAAGCCCAAGTCGTTTCCCCAAGCCGTGCCGCCGCCGTCCGCTATCAAAAAGCCCTTAAAGATGCTCAACAACAACTCGTTCAACAGCTAGAATCCCGCGCTCCTTTATTATCTAATCTTGATGAAGAAACTCTAGAGCTAATGGATGCCGAAACAAGGTATCTCGCTCAAGCATTACCCCATTTAGATACAATTCGCCGCCTCGATTTTGCCGCCATTATCTCTCCTAAAGACGACCCCCATGAATGGCGACAATGGACGGACAAAAATCTGCAAGATGTACTGATTGAAAGATTCAAAAAGCCACTGGTACATGATGACGAAACCAAGCAAGACGGCTTAGGAATGCTCGTGGTCAAAAGTATGCTGCTGACAGGCTTTGATGCACCAATGGAACAAGTACTTTACCTAGACCGCAGTATGCGCGATCACGAACTCTTGCAAGCGATCGCCCGTGTCAATCGTACTTATTCTAACAAGCCCTATGGCTTAGTCATAGACTACTATGGCGTTAATCTTGCCGATGCGCTCTCTGCCTATGACAGTGTAGATATGGAAGCTGTCTTATTTGATATTCGCGAAGAATTGCCCAAACTGGCAGATAAGCATAGAAGGGTGATTGACCTATTTCGCGATCGGAATGTGAGTATTGCTGATGTCAATGCCTGTGAAGAACTGCTTCATGATGAACGCCTCCGAGTAGAATTTGCAGACAAGCTCAAAGACTTTTTGCAAAATCTCGATATGGTTTTGCCCCGTCCCGAAGCACTGCCTTTCGTCAAAGATGCTAAACAGCTAGGCTTAATTCGTAAAAAAGTTGCTGACCTTTATCGCGATGAAAAACTCAATCTTGTGGATGCTGGCGCGAAGGTCAGAGCCTTAATCGATCAGCATATTCGCGCTCAAGGTATTGACCCAAAAGTCCCGCCGATTGACATCCTCTCCCTCGACTTTAAAAACCACGTCCAGAGTCATAGATCCAGTCGTACCCGCGCCGCCGAAATTGAATCCGCCGCTCGCTATCATATCAATACGCATATCGAAGAAGACCCGATTTACTACAAAAAACTAAGCGAACGACTCGAAAAAGTCCTTCAAGATTTTGCGGAGAATTGGGATGCACAGTTTAAAGCCCTCGATTTGCTCGCGCAGGATATACAGGCAGGCAGACCCATAGACAAAACTGGACTTAACCCGCAAACACAGCTACCATTCCTCAGCCTCTTACAAGATGCGATCGCCTTACAACCAGATCAGCCAGAGGTAGACTTATCGCAAATAGCAGAAATAACCAAAGAACTTGTTGCCTATATCCAGCAGCAGATTCGTCGCGTTAACTTCTGGGGGAGCGATACAGCACCATTGGAATTACGAGCTTGGATTTGGAATTATCTTGATCGCTTTGATTTAATTCCCTTTGAACAACTAGACCAAGTTGCCGATCGCCTGTTTCAACTTGCCAAGAAAAACCATCAGATTCTCGTGTCATGACTACAGTTACCTTTGGGGAGTTATCCTTTGAATTGCGTCATAGTGCTAAACGTCGCACAGTAGGTATTACTGTGGAACGAGATGGCAGCCTCATTTTAGACACTCCTCCCGAAATATCCACAGATGCCCTTGCAAAAGTTGTTCAAGCAAAGCGCTTTTGGATTTATAGCAAAATACTCAAAAAAGAAGCTATGACCGCGCCTTTACATAGCAGAGAATATGTCACAGGCGAGGGATTTTATTATTTAGGTCGCAGCTATCGACTTAAGCTGGTCGATGAAAATTCCGCCCAGCCAGCTTTAAGACTGTATCAAAGTCGATTTGAATTTCAACGTTCGGCTAAAGAATTTGGTAAAACCTATTTTATAAACTGGTATCGACTTCACCTTTTGCCTATCCTAGAACAAGAAATTAACCAATTAAAAAATCGAGTTGGTGCTGAACCAAGATCTATTAATATTCGCGAACTAGGCTATCGTTGGGGTTCCTGCGGACATAAAGGCGATTTGAATTTTCATTGGCGCGTTGCACTTTTACCTCGATCAGCAATCTCCTATATCGTCTCCCATGAGTTAATCCATTTAGTCGAACCAAATCACACAAAAGACTTTTGGGAAAGACTAGAACGGATTATTCCAGACTATAGCGATCGAAAAGAATGGCTTGCCAAGAATGGTGCAGCCTATGACCTGTAGTGTAAAAGCGATTTCTTTACTACCATTTTAGACTCGTTTAAGCAGGGTTTTGATACTTTGCCATGTCACCGAAAGGTAAACGACACCTATGACAACAGCCATCCTCCCACAAAGCAGGAATTTGAAACCGTGCTTCGCACTTCGGACATTTTGATAGCAATAACAAATTATGCTTATCGCATTTCCATACCTTTTGGTACTGCCACTCGATTCGATGGCAAGGCGAATCACCATAACAAGCCCCACATAACCGAATTGGTTCGCACTTCATACTTACCCCTTGGGGCGGCAACATCTCCCGTAACCTTTCAGCACTAATGCCAATTACATCCGCCAATGCTTTTAACTCGTTTGAAGTTGGAAACGGGTTCAAGTGAAAGCGCTCCCATCGAGCAACCACTAAACCAATGTTTACCAATTTCCCCAAACTGCTTGGAGTGAGATGATTTGCTCGTCTTACCCTACCAAGAAAATGACTGAAGCTTTCTCCTGCCTTCGGTTCGATAGAAAACAGCCATGGCTTAATGTCATCACTAAACATCAGGTGTATTCCCTTGCTACTTCCTGTAAAATCGATTTTTCAATTTTCTTAAATCCTCTCGTTAAAGATTTAATAGCCGCTTCTCGCAAAATTTCATCAAGTCGCCCGATATAGCCCTCAGTTGCTTTTAGCAAAATCTTCTGCATGTCTGTACTAGTCAGATTAGATGGCAAGGGCAGCTTTAAAACGCTTTTCTCCCAAATCTCTACAGTCTTTTTAAACTCCTCACCGCGCAACTTATCAAATCGCCGATGAGGACGAAAGCGGTTATACACTTGCTCATCTCGCTTGATTGCAGTATCCAGACGATCTGTCCCTACCAAAACTACAGAAATTCTGATTTTGTCATAAATATCTCGCACATCAGAAAAGGTTTCGGGTTTGAGTCGGTCAGCTTCATCAATGATCAGCATCTCAACTTCGCAACCTTTTAATACCTCAAACGCTCGCCCCCTAAAGTCCGCAACAGTTCCCCTCACAGCACGATATTTCAAGCATTCAATGATTTCCTTAAAAAGCTCTTTAGAACCACACTTCTGTGGTGGCATGATATATACCACAGGAACTATAGGAGTCTGCCGCCCTTCCTGCTTGGGCTTATTTCTAAAAGCGTAGGATTCACTAGCAATTGTTTTGCCAGTACGAGATTCCCCAGTCAGTCGGCAAGACTGACGAGATTTACGTTTTTCATCGAACCAATTGTGCAGTTCTTTAATGTGTTCGAGTGGCACAATACCTTTCTTGTTGAGTCTGGCAATCTCTGTCTGTATCCACTGATTATCGGGTTCTGATTCCCCTAACTGTCGAGCAATTTCTTGTGCCTGAGTCATATTTACCACCCTGATTCATCGCGTAGTTGATCGTAATCCCAAACCTCTAGGTCTTCTACTGAGGGGATATCGAATATCTCGTCCGCATCAGTTTCAGAATGTTGTTTTGTCACCACTGGTAAGCTATCAACCTCATCGCTAACGGGTTGAGATCGCTGCTTATATTGCTGTTCCTGCTTTTGCCTGTCTTTGCGACTTGGCTTTGAATCAATTAGGACATCTCGTGCGATCGCTTCTTGTAACAAAGCATTATTGCTAATGGCTTTTCCAGCATCCTTTAATCGCTTAGCGCTTGCTTTAGCATCAATTAGCGATAAGCTTTCAGCTTCTAAGTCTTGAGCATGGGCGCGGCAGACAAAAACTTCTTGCCCTTTCTCTTGGCGATATACCCATATAGTCGTAATATCTCTGGGGTCATATCGCAGGTTAACTACATCACCTGCATAACCGCCCAGATTCTCGCCACGATACATCACATTTTCAAACTGCAAGTAGCCACCCCTTTGTACACTGCGTCGGGCTATTTTCATCAAACAAATATCTAGTTCTCGTTCCGATAAAATGACAGGAAGCCTCTTCAGTCCAGCTTCCCAGCGTTGAAAGCGAGTCTGTTCACCAGTTCGAGCATCAATAATCTGATTATAGGAATCAACAAAAAAGCGGACAATTAGCCGTTCAAGTTCCTGCAACGTTAAACTTGCATCCTTCTCAGCATCTTCAGGGCGTTCTTGGACATTTGACCCTGTGTAACCTCTAAGTGTTGAAAATAGTTGGTCGTTTAATGTTCTGAATACACGCTCAACAATGCCACCCTCTGATGGGCGATCGCGCAGTTTACCAACAAAACCTAATTGGGTCGCAATTTCTACCAAATGGTTAGAGCGAAAATCCTTGCCACCATCAGTAAAGAAATATTCAGGCTTTCCGAAAGTTCCCCACTCACAATGCAATTTAAATTCTGTGCCGTAATTCTTGGGCAAAATTGCGTGGCGTAATGCTAGAGCCACAACTTGTGAGCTAGGAGCATCAAAGCCCAAATTCATACCCACGACACATCGCGAGTAGCTATCTATAACAGTTGTCAACCAAGGGCGACTGAGAACCTGACCGTATTTATCGACAAGTATGACATCAGCACGAGTATGATCGCACTGCCATACTTGATTGCTGTAATGAATATCAAGATTGTAGCCGTCGCGAGTCTTTACAGAAAGTGAGTCGCCTCGCCAACCTGCACTGCGTATACTTTTTGCTTTTTCCATCTTTTCTATGATTGGTTCAAGTACCCTCAATACAGTTTTGTAGCTTGGTGGGTTAACATCTTCGATTTCCTGAGCCTTAGCTTGTACGCGTATAGCTACCTGCTTTGGGTTCATTCGCTTACTGCCCTTATTGCCTTCATTGAAAGTCTTAACAATAAAGCTAGTCCAGAATTCTCCGACTCTATACGTCCCCTTGTCTGCCCTATTCGTTTTTACAAGAGCCGACAAGCCAACATTTTGATACTCCTTGAATATCCTTTGCAGCGATCGCACTGATATTCCTAGTTTTTCTGCGCCATCGCGTAACCTTTGCCCATAGGTTGCACGATCACATGGCTCTAACAAACCATGAATAACTTCTAACTTTTGCTGAGCTTCTGCTGGGATATCAACTAAAGCATTTTCTACATTGGAATCAGCATCTTTCGTATCTAAAGAAACGTTAGTCATTTCCATAAAGGTAGATATATCAAGAACACATATTGTTATTATGCCACAAAAAAAACAAATAACGCCAAGTATTGTGTCACTTTTTAAGAAAACATTATTCACAGGAAAACGACACTCAATTTGACATTATTCTGGAAAACGACATCTAATTTGACACAGGTAGCGATTAAGTATAAATACATTCAATGTGGATGAAGCGTAGATTTATAAAGCTTTTTAATCGACGACAAGAATTTGTCATCACGTCAAATAATTAGTCACTGTACACTTATTCTCTAATTTGCTATGCGATCGCCTAATAAATCAAAACATCACCCCATTTAAAAACTAACTAAACCTTGGATTAGACTATAAAAGGTAGTAATCAAACTAAAACAGTAGTAAATCCATGCAAATTAAAGCAGTTATTTGGCAGGAAGATGGTGTTTGGTGTGGCTCTGTCCCTGCTTTAAAAGGTTGTCATACTTGGGGCGACAGCTACGAACATTTATTAGAAATGTTGCAAGATGCAGTGCAAGCATGGTTAGAGGTTGCGAGTGAAAATCAAGATCTAGAAACTGATAAACAACTCGTTGAGCTATCCCTATGAAATCAGTCTCAGGTAAGGCGCTTTGTAAAGTTGTTGAGCGCAGAGGATGGGAACTGAAAAGGGTTACAGGTAGCCATCACATATACACAAAGCAAGACTCTGAAGTAATTCTTTCTATTCCAGTTCATGGGAACCGCGATCTTCCAACTGGAACTCTCAAGAGCATTATGAAAGATGCAGGATTAAACGAGAATGATTTGTAAGATGTATTTAAGCGATCGCCTATTCTCTAATTTGCCATGCGATCGCCTAATAAATCAAAATATCACTCCGCTTAAAATTTGGCTTTGGCTGCGTCATAGTCATCATAAATGCTCATTTCAGAGCTATTCCAATCTTCGGCAAAGGTGGCTAAACTTGTTCGCAAAAGTTCTGCTTGGGTTTTGTCGATGCCATGAGATGCTAGATCAATCGTTTTGGTTTCAAGAAAAGTAACAATTACTCGCGTTCCTTCAAGTAAATTGTTGGGGCTTTCCACAAGTTCTACTTGTCCATTGCGATAAATTCCTTCAACAGTAGTTAACATTTGTCACCTCTTTATAGTGTTTGTTAAGTTTTTTCAATAATGCGCCGAACTTCTGTGGCTGAGATGTCTGATTGTTCGGATTTGGAGTAAATTGT
>JAYVVP010000206.1:0-4300 GCA_043786935.1 Pseudanabaena sp.
AGCAATTAGTGGCTGTAAACAATTACCGCAAGTACAGGCTGCATTAATTAATAAGAAACTAAAAATTGATAATCGCGAAGTTAAGTCTAATAAACTTGGGGAAATTCCCAAGATCGATCCGCAAACAATCCCTAAAAGTACACGATTGCCCAATAAAAAAACAAGAGCTAATGTCATCCCTGAAGGAACCCAAACTGCGGCAACCTTATTCGGTATAGTCGCAAAATCAAGACTAAGCTTTACTCCGATCACGTAGGCGATCGCTATCAACAGATTAAGAATGATAAATTCAAAAGTTCTTTTCTGTAATAACCAATTGCCTTTCATTTAGCGCACTATAAGTTACTGGAAAGTTACCAGACTTTTTTGATTTTACAGCCTAAATAACTTCTTTCAACATCCAAAACCCTGCAAAATGTTCTTCTTCAGGGCTAGTTTGTACTGCTAAAAAATGAAACCCTTGAGCATTTTGTTTTGATTTTTCAAAGGCTGCTCCCTGCGCGATCGCCTCTTTATCTTTTGGTGCTTGCAAATTTGCTAAAATCCACCGCGCATCGGCACTTGCCTCTAATTGCATTTGCACGCGATCGCCAAGTAAATTGCGCTCAAACCTGAGAAATACAGGATCGACACCTGACATCCAAGCTGCCAAAGCATTTGCACGCGCCGAGACAATAATAAGCCCAGATATGATCGTTTCAGGATCAAGGTTGCTGATATCAAGCAGTTCGCTAAAGTCCATCGACCATTCACTCGCATCTGCAAAATCTCCCGCTTTCAGAGATACCGATATCCATCGCTCGCCCATTAATGCGTCTGGAACTGGTTTAGGATCTTGCGCTGCTAATACTTTTAGAGGTAAGGGATTTGGATCGACGGCTTGAAATCCATCACGATTTGGATAAATACTTTGCATTCTTTCGGCTAGCCATGCTGACATCGTAAATACGCGCCGCGATGCTTGTGCGGTAACCCCTGCGAGAGTACAGCCCCGAATAATAATATTCGTCATGCTCGGACGAAAGAAGCGGATTTTAATTGGAGTTTTCCCCGTTGTCGCCATACAGTCGGCGAGTTGTTTTGCCAACCATTCTGAGTTCACTTCATTGGTTGGACATTCGCGCACCCATTCAAACTGGCGATCGCGATCGCAGATCAGCAATTCCCAAACCTTTTTATTATTGTTATCCAGTAAGGGACGGGAATAAAAATCTAACTCCCAAATTTTCGACATAAATTTTTTTTTAACTTGATCTTTTTAACTTGACTTTTTAACCAAGCTTTTTTTAATGTTACCGCGATCAAAACCCAGTAGTGATGATTCCTAAATTGCTAATACTGAATTTCACATAAAAAAGAGGTACAAATCTCGTTTGCACCTCTTTTTTGCGAAACTAGCTTAAAGCTTAGCTAGCTACAATAACTTTGCCTGCCATGCCAGCACCACGGTGAGGTGAGCAATAGTAAGAGAACTCACCAACTTCGTTAAAAGTAGACTCTAGCTCAATCTTAGGCTTTTGAGCCAACTTTTTGTGAGAAAGCTCTGGATGACCTTCAAACACAACGTTGTGAGGGAAAGCTTTGTTGTTGACCCATTTGACTGTATCACCCGCCTTAATTGTCACCACTTTAGGATCAAATACTAGCTGGCCACCATCAGAACCCATCTTAACAGTGACAGTATCCGCCGCCGCAGGGTTCACAGATACAAAGAAGCTACCAACAACTAGAACAAGGCTAACGATCAAAAGACCAAGCTTTTTCACAAAAGAAGAAATATTCATAATTAACTACCGACTAAAAATTCAACTTGAGATTGCTTTAATTCGACTCGACTCGAATTAAATTTAGCTAAAAAACGTAGATAAAGCTAAAAAAATCAAACTTTTTTAACTTTGTTGCAATTAAACTGTGCCTCGACTAAAAGCACACATTATTTGCTTAATAGTATACCTTTCCGCCACCCCAGCCGATACCTTTGATCTTGGGTGTGTACAGGATATATCCTGCAATTAACTTGAGATCATTATCGGTAAAGCCACGCATGATGGGGAAGATATCAGTACTCTTGAGACTAGGGTGGACATCATAAATTTCGGTTACACCATCGTAAGTGGTGGGCTTTTTCATGTAATCCACCAAAGCAAGTACATTATTGCGAATTGGGTTTGCTCCAGCTAAGGATTCTGGAGATAGGTTTACGTTAGGATTGGTAAAAGTAGCGCCGCCGAGGTGGCAGGTAGCACAGGCATTGGAGAATAATTTTTTGCCCTTAGCAATGTCTTTTTGAGTCAAGACAATGTTTGTTTTTTCATTAAGGGGGACAGTACGCAGTTCGATCGGGATTTCGGCTGCACTAACGCTTGGGGTGAAAAGTTGGAAGGCTAGGATCACGGTGGCGATCGCTAAAGCAAGATATTTTTTAAACGTATTTTTGTTCATAATGACGCAGATAATTTAATTTATCTAAGTTTATCTAAAAGAATTTAACTTAATCGCAAAGTTTTATTGCGATACAAGTTGTGGATCACGATAAATCTTGAGGTTTTTTAGAATTTTGGGCTTCAGATGCCATAATCACGGCTTTTGCATCTTCCAAAGCAAGTTTGGTTTCTGCATCTTGATAAGCAATCCCAAGGCGATCGCATAATGTAAATACAGACTCAAGACTGAGTTTGTAGTCTTCCGCGATCTCAGCGATCGAATAATCAGCAAAGCCCATAACAATACTCTTATGTAGTTAATTTTAGAGATGTTTGTGCTATTTTCTCATGCAAACGCAGCACCGCCGTTAAACTTTAAGCGATCGCTGATCCATCAATTACGTCTTGCCAGCGTCCATTGCCCACCGCCCGAATTGCTTCGCGCAGCTGAATATCACCTGTGTAGATCGCTCTACCAACGATCGCACCTTTTACACCGATAGACTCTAGGGATAGTAAATTCAGTAAATCTGTAATTGAACTGATTCCCCCTGAAGCAATTACAGGCACATCGACATTTTCGGCAAGTTGACGCAAAGCTTCAACATTTGGCCCCTGCATTGTGCCATCTCGATGAATATCTGTGTAAATAATTCCAGCAATGCCAATCGAGGTCATCCGTTTAGCCAGATCGACAGCCATTACTTCTGAAGTCGTTAGCCAGCCTCTAGTCGCCACCTTGCCATCACGGGCATCAATCCCAATCATGATCTGTTCAGGAAATTCGGCACAGATATCGGCAATTAACTGCGAATTTTCTACGGCTGCTGTCCCCAAAATGACCCGACTTACGCCAGAATTCAGCACCAAAACGATACTTTCGCGATCGCGCAACCCGCCGCCCATTTGTACCCGTATTGGAATTGATCGGGCGATCGCCTCAATTACTTTGAGGTTTTTGGGCTTACCATCCCTTGCGCCATCTAAATCAACCACATGCAAATACTTAGCGCCTTGACTGTACCAGCGTTGGGCAACCTCTACAGGGTCTTCACCAAATACTTCCGACTGTTGATAATCCCCCTGATAGAGCCTGACACAGCGTCCATCTAAAATATCAATCGCGGGAATTACATCCATATTTTTTACCATTGATCCCAGAAGCTTATTCTAGCGAGATTTCGCGATCGCGGTATAGTACAAAACATAGAAATCCAATTTTGCCCATTTTCAGCGCTTTGGTTTGTAATAACTTATCCCACGATCTATTTTCATGAAGTCGCCTAATCAGTCAGTATCACAATGGTTAATGTATATCGGCTTTGTGATTAGCATTGCTTTTTTACTAATGGCGATCGCCACTCCAGTTTTGCAAGCATTAGGACTTTTAACAGACCCTAACGAGTTTCTCAGCAATCCCATCCATGAGCCACCATCGTCACAATATTGGTTTGGTACAGATTTGCAGGGGCATGATGTATTTACCCGCACGATCGCAGGTGCAGGGGTAGCATGGCAAGTAACGATCGCTTCAACTCTGATCAGCTTAGTGATTGGTGTGCCGTTGGGCATGATTAGTGGCTACAAAGGCGGCTGGCTTGATCGCATCTTAGTATTTGTGATGGATGCGCTTTACACATTACCAAGTTTATTGCTATCGCTAACGATTGCCTTTGTGGTTGGTGCTGGTGTCTGGAATGCTGCGATCGCGCTCAGTGTTGCTTACATCCCCCAATATTTTCGAGTGATTCGTAACCAAACTGTGAGTACCAAAACCGAAGTTTATATCGAAGCTGCTCAAGCGATCGGTGCTGATACTCGCACCATTCTCACCCGCTATCTCGCGCCTAACGTCATTCAAAGCTTACCCGTAATTT
>JAYVVP010000207.1:0-11830 GCA_043786935.1 Pseudanabaena sp.
CACTGGTATTTTTAACCAAAGTTTATCTTTTACTACTAACTTCATACGGCATATATTGCAATGCTTTTTCTTACTCATTACGCGGAACCATTGCCGAAACTATAACATGGCATTATATAAAGTTTTTTAAATATCTTGTTGATTTGAGGAAATAGGCGATCGGGTTTATGGAAAAAACTTGTAAATATCCTTACGATGCAAAAATCTGACAAAGATTATTTCATTTTCAAAAACTTCTATCCCTATTCTGTAATCACCTAAACGAATACGATAGAAACTGTCATATCCCTGCATCTTTTTTAGACCATTTATTTCTCCCAAAGATTCACACTGCTTACAGGTCAAGATAATTTGCTTCAACCTTGTTAATAGATTGCGATCCTTGACTAGCTTCAAGTCTTTCTCAAACCTAGACTCAAACTTAACATTCATGCAACATCACTATCAAGAATGGTAAAGATAGTCTCTTCAGAAACAAACTCATTTTTTCTACCTTCCGCGATTGCATTAGCTAAACCAACCTCTTCCAAAGCATCTCGAAATATTTCTGCAAAAAGCTCTTTTCTTGTTCTAATCAAATCAATCAAAACTTCAGTTAGCATTTCTCTAGTTTTTTCATCATTAAGGAATACTTGCATATTTAATCTCTAAGTCATAAAACAAGTCTATATTTACTAAATTCTAACTCAAATGAAACTAGACAATTATAGGCGATCGGGTTTTGTGGGTGATGAAGAGGCGATCGCTGTTTGATATTGAGATTTAGGCGATCATTCATCTAATCATAAATTTCTCTACGATGTCCGATTTGATGGATAGTGAGACTTTTTTGTGATTGAGCGATCGCGTAAATAACCCGATAATCTCCAACACGCAGCTTAAAAAAGCTTGATAAATTGCCAGAAAGCGATAGAGGCGTAATTTGTTCAAAATTTTCACTCAACCACTTGATTTTACGAGCTATCCGTATTTGATTAGTGCGGTCGATTTTCGCAAGATCCGCGATCGCCTCAGAAGTAAAATCAATACTATAACTCATCCCAATTAAGCCCTAATGATTGCATAGCTTGAGCCGCAGGAATAACAATTGGTTGCTGTTGCTGTCGTAATAAACGTTCCACAACCGATGCTTTTAACTTCTTGCCTTCATCTAAATCGATATATTCTTCCAACACTTCAATTACAACTTCACGAACTAGTAAACGAAACTGTTCGGTAGTGAGTTCTTTTATTTGCATAGCACTAAGTATCTACTACTTGGTTTTAACTAATTTTAACTTAGTCGTCAATATAATCGCTGGTTGATTGAGAAAAAGGCGATCGGGTTTTGTGGGTGGTGAGGGGGCGATCAGTTATAGTTATTATTAATCCAGTAAGTTATATTGGCTGCCATGACTAACGCGTTACAATACATCTGTGATTCAGAAGGGCAAACAGTTTCTGTCGTTGTCCCGATTGCTTTTTGGCAAGAACTAATGGCAGAAAGAGAAACCGCCTATTTACTCAGCAGTCCCGCCATGAAAGAAAGATTGTTTAAAGCTAGAAAACGTCAAGATGGAATCTCTTTAGAAGCAGCCTGTGAAAAACTTGGAATTTGATGCAGATGCTTTTGAGGACTTAGCTTGGTGGATTGAAAATGATCGTAAAAAAGCTTTAAAAATCATCAAACTGATTCGTGAAGTCCAACGTAACCCATTTGAAGGTACAGGTCAGCCCGAAGCGTTAAAGCACGATCTGTCTGGCTGCTGGTCACGCCGTATTGATCAAGAACATCGTCTAATTTATGAAGTCCTAGACGATAAAATCAGAATTCTTGCCTGTCGCTTTCACTACTAAAAATTGCTGTTTGATTTTGGGAAATAGGCGATCAGGTTTTGTGATTGATGAGGGGCGATCTCTGTTTGGTGTTGCATTGTACTAGTTCCTTTCCCATTTAACGAAGGAGAATTTGTCCTTGACCAATCTGATAGTGAGTTTCAAGGAACAGGACTGAAAGTTGCCTCAAAAGTTAGAGTGACTCACATTGTGACAATTGAGCGAAGATTAATCATGAGACGTTTAGGAAAAATGGGGATCAGACAAATACAACAGTTGAGTGCAAATATGATTAAGGCTTTCAAGTTACAAACTAGTTTGTAGTATTATGAACTGTAAACCTTAACAAATTTTGACATAGTTTAGAACGATGACAGCTGCTCCTAAAGCCAACTCTGAGAATCTCACGGATAGCCCTGAATACAAGGACACCGTTAATTTACCGCAAACGGACTTTTCGATGCGGGCTAATGCGATCGCTAAAGAGCCAGAGATTCAAAAGTTTTGGCAGGAACAAGACATTTATGAAGACTTGAGCCGCAATAATAGCGGTGAAGTTTTTACGCTGCATGACGGTCCCCCATATGCTAATGGGACACTGCATATGGGTCATGCCTTAAATAAGGTGCTGAAAGATATTATTAATCGTTATCAACTTTTGCGGGGACGTAAAGCTCGTTATGTCTTGGGTTGGGACTGTCATGGATTGCCAATCGAGCTTAAGGTTTTGCAGAACATGAAGGCGGAAGAACGCGCTAATCTGACCCCTTTACAATTGCGGAAACGAGCAAAGGAATTTGCACTACAAACAATTAATGAACAAGCGACAGGCTTTAAGCGGTGGGGGATTTGGGGTGATTATGAGAATGCTTATTACACATTGAAGCCCGAATATGAAGCGGCTCAGTTGGCGGTATTCGGAAAAATGGCTTTGAAGGGTTATATTTATCGTGGACTTAGACCTGTGTATTGGTCGCCGAGTTCTCATACTGCTTTAGCGGAAGCAGAATTAGAGTATCCAGAGAATCATATTTCGCGGAGTATTTATGTCGCTTTTCCTGTATTAAAAGCTAGTGAGAAATTAAAGGCGATCTTGGGGGCGATCGCTGATCTGCCCAACCTTCACGCGGTGATCTGGACAACGACTCCTTGGACAATTCCTGCTAACTTGGGAATTAGTGCTAATCCATCGCTTAGTTATAGCGTAGTTACAAATGGCGATCAAAATTATATTGTGGCAACCGAACTAGTTGAGAAGCTAGCCGCAACTTTTGAGCAAGCTCTGGAAGTTAAGTACAGCTTCAAAGGGGATGTGCTGGAGCATACAATTACTAAACATCCAATTAGCGATCGCGAGAGTCCAATTGTCCTAGGCGATCATGTCACCGCAGAATCAGGTACAGGCTTAGTGCATACTGCGCCCAATCATGGTCATGACGACTTTATCGTTGGCAAAAAATATGGATTGGGAATGATTTCGCTAGTTGACGATCGCGGTATTTTTAATACTGATGCTGGTGAAGACTTAGCAGGTTTGAGCGTTCTTAAAGAAGGAAATGCAAAAGTTGTCGATATATTGACAGCAAATGGAACGCTGATTAAAGAAGAAGCCTATAATCATAAATACCCCTACGATTGGCGTACTAAAAAACCTGTAATCGTCAGAGCAACTGAACAGTGGTTTGCGTCAGTTGATGGTTTCCGTGAAGAAGCCCTGCGATCAATTAAAGAAGTGAAGTGGATTCCTGCAATCGGCGAGAATCGAATTACTTCGATGGTGCAAGAGCGATCAGATTGGTGTATCTCGCGTCAACGTACTTGGGGCGTACCTATCCCAGTATTTTATGACGAAGAAACCAACGAACCTTTATTGACCGAAGAGACGGTTGCTCACATTCAAGCTCTAATTAGTGAACATGGCTCTGATGTTTGGTGGGAAAAGGAAGTAGAAGATTTGCTGCCAGAATCTTATCTTAACAATGGACATAAGTATCGTAAAGGTACTGATACGATGGATGTATGGTTTGATTCTGGTTCGTCATGGTCTGCTGTGCTAGGCGGTGAGAGCCATGACTCTAAAATCGTTCCCTATGCGATGAACTATCCTGCGGATATGTACTTGGAAGGTTCCGATCAACATCGCGGCTGGTTCCAATCGTCTTTACTAACTAGTGTGGCAACCAATGGCTATGCTCCTTATAAAACCGTACTAACTCATGGCTTTGTACTGGATGAAAAGGGACAGAAGATGAGTAAATCCCTCGGTAACATCGTCGATCCGATGGTGGTGATTAATGGTGGTAAAGATCAGAAAAAAGAGCCTCCCTATGGTG
The DNA here is from genome assembly GCA_043786935.1 of Pseudanabaena sp. Taxonomy (GTDB): domain Bacteria; phylum Cyanobacteriota; class Cyanobacteriia; order Pseudanabaenales; family Pseudanabaenaceae; genus Pseudanabaena. The sequence goes on from JAYVVP010000207.1 coordinate 4,149, forward strand.
CAGATGTAATCCGTATCTGGGCGGCGAGTGTGGACTATAACAGTGATGTGCCAATCGGGAAAACGATCCTCGCGCAAATGTCTGATGTGTCTCGCAAGCTTCGCAACACAGCAAGATTCTTATTAAGTAATCTTTTCGATTTCGATCCTGCTCAGGATACAGTGCCCTATGAACAATTACCAGAAAGCGATCGCTATATCTTGCATCGACTTGCAGAAGTGAGCAAAGACATTACCGATGCTTACGACAATTTCCAGTTCTCACGCTTTTTCCAAACTATCCAAAACTTTTGTACGGTTGATTTATCTAACTTCTATTTAGATATCGCTAAAGATCGTTTATATATTAGTGCTGCTAAGGCACCACGCCGCCGCAGTTGTCAAACCGTGCTGATGTATTGCTTAGAAACAATCACTAAAGCGATCGCTCCCGTACTTGCCCACACAGCTGAGGATATCTGGCAACACTTACCCTATCCTGCTCCTAGCAAGTCAGTCTTCCAATCAGGTTGGTTTACTGCCCATGATGAATGGCATAAACCTGAACTTGCGACTAAGTGGAATAGACTTCGCTTTATTCGTTCTGAAGTAAATAAAAGAATGGAGGATAAACGTAGGGAAAAACTAATTGGGGCATCACTTGAAGCCAAAGTCAAAGTTGAGATTTCATCTGGCTTAGTTCAACAAGACTTGAAGTCCTTGCATACAGATCATCAATTAGAGGATTTATTCATCTGTTCACAGGTTGAATTTGTAGTAGGATTGCCTGAAAATCCCACTGATTTGGTTCTTTGGGTTGATGAAAATGGGAAAATAATTCCTGAGTTTGGAGAAACGGATATCTCTGAAGATCTAAGAAGACGCATATTTGATTCAGAACAAGAGATGATAGTAACAGCAAGTGCTATTAAATTTAGAGTTGGGATCGAAGGAACATATCGAATCCAAGTAGTAAAGATTGCCGTAGAAAAAGCTGATGGGGGGAAATGTCCTCGTTGCTATAACTACTACTCCACCCGCATCGGCGAATCTGTTGAACATCCACATATATGCGATCGCTGTGTGGACGCATTAGCAGGTACTTTCTAATCACTTTATAATTTCACTAAAAGAGGGTCGGTGTGTTGCATGGACTCTCTTTTGGGATTTGGCTACCTCTTTGTATAGGCAAAACAAAATAGTCATACCTATCTTTAGCTAGATTCATATCTCGAAATACTTTGTTATATTTGTTCACATAAGGAAACCACACACAGGGCAAACCAAATGAGCAGCTACACAGTAAACGAACGCGGCATTCTCAATAACTACGCAACTGAGCCGAAAATGTACGTTGACGATACTGATAGATCTGGCTTTACTCCCTACGCAGAATTGCTTAATGGAAGACTCGCGATGATTGGTTTTGTGTCCTTGCTTATCCTTGAAATCTCTACAGGTCATGGAATGATTTGGTGGCTTGGTAATTTCTAAATAACAAATTTTTCTCTCTAACTGTCTAATACAAAGTAAAAACGAAACGATTATTCAACCCTACCTTTTGGTAGGGTTTTTTATTAGAGCGCTTTATCTATTAACCGATCGCATATTTTTTGCAAAGTGTTTACCTCATCGTCTGATAGGTAACGGGCGAAATATTCTGCAATTCCTTCTGCATAAACTTCCCACATTTCTTTTTGCATTGCTAAACCTGCCTCAGTTAAAACCGCATAAGTGCCTCGGCGATCACTGGAACAAGATTTTCGACTAAGCAAGTCTGCTTTTTCTAAGCGATCAACTAAGCGCGTTAAATTGCTGCGGCTCAAGAGGACTTTTTCCGCCAACTCGCTCAATCTTAAGGAATAATCGGGAGCTTCTTTGAGAGTAAGCAATACGTCATACCACTCTAACGGTGGCAAATCAGCTTGGGTAAGTTTTTTAGCAATGCGCTCAAGCAGTCTTGTATGAACGGTCAACAGCGATCGCCAGACTGAACTACGCAAAGGATCTAGAGATAAATTATTTGGCATATTATCCAATATCTAAAAATGTCGTTATACCTAGATAGGCTTTAAAGATGGCGCTTCGCATCATGTCTATTTTATTAAATATAGTTGCAGTTGCAATTAAATATGCTAACTTAAATATAGTTGCAATTGCAATCAATGTAAATGTAACTATGTTCAAGTATTACCAATATCGTGCCAGTTACCATGTTGCCAACCTTAAAACTAATTAGCCATAATCTTTGTCCTTACGTGCAGCGATCGCTGATTACAGTTATCGAAAAGCAAATACCTTGCAATCGCGAATTTATTGATCTTGCTAATAAACCCGACTGGTTTCTCAAAATTTCACCATTAGGCAAAGTTCCACTACTACTAGTTGATGATGAAGTTCTATTTGAATCAACTGTAATTTGTGAGTATCTAGATGAAATTACTCCAGATTCGTTGCATCCATCAGACGCTTTGACTAAAGCTAAACATCGCTCTTGGATAGAGTTTAGCTCAAATCTGCTAGCTAAAATTGCAGGATTTTATGCAGCCAAGGATGAAGAAACTTTTGAAGTAAAACGTCTAGATTTGATTGCAAATTTAGAAATCCTCGAATCACAACTAAATGCAGCTCCTTATTTTGATGGTGAAAAGTTTTCACTAATCGATGCAGTCTATGCACCTGTCTTTCGTTATTTTGTCGCTTTTGATCGCTATCAAAATTTTGGTTTTAGCGATCGCACTCTCAAGATTAACGCTTGGCGCGAAGCCCTATTACAAAGACCATCGGTTCAGCAAGCAGTTGCCAAAAATTATTATGATTTACTAGACGAGTTTATCAAAAAGAGAAATAGCTTTTTAAGCACGCTAGTTAAGTGAATAGCTATCGGGAGATTATCCCTCGGTAACTATTTAACCTGAGTTCGGGTTAAGCAGTAGATGGTAAAGCCCATTCCATATGCAAAGAAGGCTTCTTAGGTTGATGACAATAAGCAGTAAGCCCACAAATAATATAATCAGTGCCTTGACGGGACTGCGATGACGAGAATACTTCGACAAGCTCAGTAACCATGCTCAATCTATGAAAAGTAAAGCGATCCAATATCCTGTATCAGCGAATATTTTTTCATCCTTATTCTTTTGCCGATCTATACAAGTAGTGATCGAGATTTTTAGCAAAATCTTTTGGTAGTTGTGCATTGTCTTCGACTAATGTTTCGGAGTTGACTTGATCGATGAAACTTAGGAAAGCTGGGGTTTTAGATTCTTCTATTTCAAGCGTTTGGTTAGATTCTTGTACATAAGTTTGATTGGCTCTAGATCTAATGAATAGTAAGAAGTTTAAAATTTCTCTTACTAATACATCTGGTGTTTGGTTAAGTTCATGAATTAGCTGTTCTAGATCTGACACTGTTATATCCTCATTTTAGTTTTTACAATTATAGTGTTATGGGAGATTGCAAAGCTGTCTGTCGCTTTCAGAAACATTGGGATTGTTAGTGAGATAAGGACGCAGCCAATCGAAAGCTTGAGAAATTGCTAACTCAGGATCGATATCCCATAATTTGATGGATTTGTCATAACTGCCAGAGGCGATGGTTTTGCCATCGGGTGAAAAGGCAACGCTCCAAACCCAATTGCTATGCCCCGTGAGCGTACGCAGTTCTTTTCCTTCCAGATTCCATAATTTGATCGTGTTGTCAGAACTGCCAGAGGCGATGGTTTTGCCATCGGGTGAAAAGGCAACGCTCCAAACCCTATTGCTATGCCCCGTGAGCGTACGCAGTTCTTTTCCTTCCAGATTCCATAATTTGATCGTGTTGTCTAAACTGCCAGAGGCGATGGTTTTGCCATCAGGCGAAAAGGCAACGCTTATAACCTCATTAATATGCCCTGTGAGCGTCAGCAGTTCTTTTCCTTCGAGATTACATAATTTGATCGTGTTGTCATCACTGCCGATGGCAATGGTTTTGCCATCGGGTGAAAAGGCAACCCTCCAAACCCCATTGCTATGCCCCGTCAGCGTACGCAGTTCTTTTCCTTCTAGATTCCATAATTTGATAGTGTTGTCGGCACTGCCAGAGGCGATGGTTTTGCCATCGGGTGAAAAGGCAACGCTCAAAACCCCATTGCTATGACCTTCGAGGCGATTAGCTTCGTGAATGTTATAAATGACTTCCCACAATCGCCCAAAGGTTCTACCCTCAGTATAGTTAGGAACAATCTTGCGAATATCAGGATCGAAGATGCGCCTTGCGGCTCTTAATCCTGCCACCATAGCGTCTAGCTCCTTATGGGCAAGCCAATAAGCCTCACAGGTGATACTTACCGCTTCGAGTTCGGCAATTTCGGCGCGTTGGAGTTCTCTATCTTTCTCGACTAGAGCCGATCTCAATTGTTCTTTGGTCATTCGCAACTCTTCCGCCATACCGAAGACATATTTTTTGCGAATAAAGCTGACTAGATAATCGTGAATTAACTGATAGCGATCGTCTGGCATACTGCTAACCCGAAAAGCTAAACCTGAGCCAACCAGAACAGCGAGGACAAGAGAGAGATTGCTTTCACTTTCAGAATTGTCTGTCAACAAATCTACAGCAAGCTCAGTCTGAGTCTTTTGCGGACGCTTCTCCTCATGCCCAGTCAGTGCATACAATACCCGTTCCGCTAAAAGTTGATTGAACTCACCGCAATCTTTGACGACATTCTCTAGCCAGCGCTCTACTAATATTTCACTAGGCTTACCATTTTTATTTCCTGCATCACTGGTCAGCGCCAGATATTGCGATCGCGAAACGATGGGAGGATCTTCGCGTTCTAGTTGCGCCCCCACCACCTGCAATTCGATCGGCAAAATTGTAGCGCGATCGCCACTCAAATCTGTAACTAAGCGATCAATCAACGCATCATCTAGGCTTACTTGCGCTCGTTTAGTCAGAATCTCGATCACCTGCCGTGCTTGCTTTTGAGTGAAATCGCCCAAATAGTAACGCACCTGTTTACCGAGAATATCACCTTCAAAATCTTTGGGAAGCTCTTTTACTTTTACTGAGCGATCAAACTCTAGAAGATAATGCAAATAATCTTCACGCATGGATAAAACTACCTGTACAAAATCAATGTAAAGGCAAGCTTTGAGAAATCGATAAAACGGTAGGCGATCGCTAAAATCTTCTTTCTTAAAAAAGAAATCTTCAAACTGATCGAAAATTAAAACCGTGAGATAGTTCTCATCAATATTCTGCTTGAGATGTTGAATCGGATCGAGTTGAGGGCGGGTAGTAGTAAAACGATTATTCAACTGACGCTTAATATCTCCACTCCAATCTTTGTAAGTATTGACTGCCAAAACTAGAACCTTGCGCCCATCAATTGATTCCATTTTTTGTAAAGCAGGAATCACTCCACCACTAAGGATCGAACTTTTTCCCGCGCCTGAATCGCCGTGAATTACTGTTAGGGGAAATCCTACCCGACGAATGCGATCAACTAGTTTCTGGACATCTGGCATTCTGCCCGAAGCTTCTATCTCTTGAGCAATTCCATCAGTCTGACGAGAGAGAGCCGTATACATATCAGGATTATTGGCTTCGCGCTTAGGGTTTAGCGTTCCTGCGCCAATAAATGCGCGTAAACCATACTGCTGCTCTACTGATCGCTGATGTTGCTTAGTCTCAAACGCTTTTAAATAAAGACTTTCTGCTGTATAAAGTAATCGCAACTCTTCTAAAACTGACACATATATCTGAGCGTCATATTGATGATTCCAACGATCGCGTACCCCTTCTAATCTTGCGATCGCCAAGCTGCGATCGCCTAATCCTGCTAATGCTCTGGCTAACCAAAGTTCATACTTTCCATAGACATAACGTTCCGAAAAATGTAAGGTTGGTAGCTTCAACGCTTCGGCGGATTGATAGAGCGCTAGTGCCGACTCAGCAAACTTTAGGGCATTTGCATAGTCCATTTCAGCTAGTTTTACTGAGGCAAGAATACCGCAATCGTGCGCCTCTCGTAGTTGATTGGGATAAGTCTGGCGCAATGCTAACGCCTCATTAGCGAGAGCTTCTAATTCTTGCCATAAGTCTTCCCGATCTGCTAACTCCTCCATTGTCGCCATCAAGAAATTAATATATTCTCCCACCAGATCCCAGCGTTCCAATTTCCTGAAAATCGCGATACTTTCAGCAAAATATTGCTGTGATGTCCGATAAAAAGGCTCTTTATCATAACGATGACGGAAAGCTTCAGTACGATCGCACATTCCTAATTGCAGCAGACAAACCGCTTGTTTGAGCTGATTTCCACTCCGCCAAACTGCCAAACTCTTATGGAATAGTTCTTTTGCCTGATCAAGTTGTGCCTCCACAAAAGCAATGCATCCAAAAGCAAAATTAAGACTCGCCCTTAATTCTCCATCTACCACTATCCCTTGTGCTTCTAGTTCTGCAACTGCTTCCATTAGTTCAAACTGCTGCAACAGATTAGCGATCGGCGCGTGCAGAAATCCTTGCTTGCGAGCATCAAGAAAGTGAGAGAACATCGCTCCTGTTGAGTTTTCTAATAGTAACTTTAGTTCCACAGGCTCAAGTTGAAACTCAATCGCTCCCGCCGTTGTCCAATTTGCTAGATCGGACGCATCACGGGTGAGAATGTCTTGAGTGCGATCGTTTAACCAAAGGATCATCGGAAATTCAAGACAGTTAGCAAACTCTTCTCGAACCTGATTAGCCGATTTCAACACTCCGACAATATCTTTCACCACATCCAAACCTAAGACCATTAAAGCTTTTGGTTTCTGTTCTGGCGGCGCGTTATGCACCTCTTCCATTAATCTTTGAATCGGTGTAAGCAAAGTCTTCGCATCAGCTTCAAGAGTAAGTATCGCGATCGCAGTTTCAGTTAATCCTCGATCAGCAAGTTGCGATCGCAAGTCCTGCAAAACCCGCTTTTGCAAAACCTGATAATTGCACAATACAATCGATAGAGAGAATCCTTGCGATAGGGTCACAACTCTAGTCAAACGCCTAAGTGCATCACGATTATGATCGGCTATTGTGTTTGTAATTATGTCTACATTTGTATCTATGCGATCGTTCATCGAGCTTGCCTTTATATTTTGCGCTTATTTTTTTAGCGATCGTCCAAGATTGGATTTATGTCGAACCAACTAACATTTTGATATTCATACTCAAACACAAACTGGCTCTTGATTAAAGTCTGATACTCTAGCTCACCGCGTACTCGTTTATCTTGTTTGACTTTCGCAATCAGTTCCCATTCATCTTGGGTAATTGTCTTAACCATTTTATTCCGCTCCTTAGCGATGATGCTCTCTACTAAGCTTGCCGTGATCGGTGGGTCATCTTGCTCCAAGCAACCATATAATAAACGGAATAAATTGCGAACATGACCACCACTAGCTTGGCATAAACGATCAAGAGTTTGGGGCGTATCGAATACTTTGTTAACAAATTCATCACCAAGCCGCTGCACTTCATTAATATTTGGGAATGCTCTCGCCATCACGATTTGACGCAAAAGTGCCATTCCTGCCTCACATTCCCTTCCATCTTGCAACCTCGCAGGAACCATCGGTAACGTTTTAATATCGGTTCCAAAACGGCTGGTGACGATCGCGGCATCATTAGAAAAAGTTAATAGCAATGGAACTGTATACACCAAATGACAATCCAGACCACGCAAT
>JAYVVP010000208.1:0-11743 GCA_043786935.1 Pseudanabaena sp.
CATGCTCGCTCAGACTTTCGGTTGGTTTAGCCACCACCCAGAGACTAAAAGGTGAGAGAGGCTTTTGCCACTGCACCCAAGTTACTAAAGCGATCGCAGGAAATCCCAACAAAATTATTTCAAACCAAGTAGGAAAAACAGGATCGCCCACGGCTAATCCAGCCATACTCAGAGACAGTAACCAAGGAACACCTGCAAGAAGGGCCATATGTCCCCAGATAAATGGATTACTCCTTAAAGAAATATTATTAAAAGAAATATTATTACTTGAGACGTTGGGATTTTGTGCATCCATAAAATTATCCTAAACCTGTAATTAAACGTGTCCAAAAACCGTTATAAATTTCGGAAACTTTATCATCGAGCTTGGTAATGCGATCGCTTTTAGAAATCATTGCCTCAGTTGGCTCTAAAGCTTTCATGGCTCTAAGGTCTTCAGGAATCAAGGATTTAGCTAATTTATTTGTCGTGCCAAAACTATTCGCATCACTGATTTTGGCAGCCACATCAGGTTTCATTACATAATTTATCCATGCATGAGCGCCTTCGATATTAGAAGATCCTCTCGGTATAGCGATCGTGTCTGTCCAAATCGATGTACCGCTATTTGGCAAAATATATTTAATATTAGGATCTTGTCTGGCTAGGCTGATCGCATCTCCTGAAAAAGCCATGCACATCATTAGATCACCTGAAGCAAGCGGATCACGCCATGCATCGGTAGTGAAATTGGCGATCGCGGGCATTAATTCCCGTAATTTTTGAAAGGCTTGCTCAATTTTTAGTGGCTCTTTGGTGTTGTAAGAATTACCAAGAATATGTAAAGCCATCCCCATCACTTCACGCGGATCATTAACGAGGGTAATTCTCAGCTTACTTTTGTGTTCCCATAAATAATTCCAATCAGTCGGTTCTTCACCAATAATTGAGTTTACAGCTTTAACGTTATAAGCGATTCCTGTAGTCCCCAAACTTACAGGAATACTAAATACTGCACCGCGATCATGAGGCAAACCTAAATAATTGCTAGCAATATTATTCAGATTTGGCAATAATTTTTTATTAAGCGGCGTAAGCAGTTTTAGATCTCGCATCTGCGTCACCATATAGTCGCTGGGATAAATGATGCTATATCCTGATCGCCCACCCGATGCTTCTAATTTTGACAACAGGACTTCATTAGAGTCGTAAGCATCACCGACAACCTTAATTCCTGTCTGTTTGGTAAATCCCTCTAAAACTTCGGTGTTATTAACATAGGTAGACCAGCCGTAAAGATATAAAGTTTGTTTGTCTTGAGTAACTGGTCGCACTACCTCATCTTTGCCAGATTCATCCGCCTGTGGAGTCTTATCAAAAATGCCACAGGCAGCTAGAGTCGATGCACTAGCAAGAGCCGATGTGGCATAAGCCGTTTGTTTAAGGAATTTGCGCCGAGAGATGCTCATAGATACTTCTTCTTGTTAATTTTATAAATAAGTACAGAGTTAGCCCCTTACATATCTAGTTAGCAACTGTCGTTTTAGGCAGAGCCACGCAATCTTCGGGCAGCCACGAAACATATACCTGACTATCAAAAGAAGGAGTTTTTTCGCCTTGGTGATTGGACCGAACTAGCATCACTCTGACAGGCGGCACATTTTCACTAGCATTAATATCCACCACAAATTGAGAGTGATCGCCTAGATACAGCACATTATTTAAAACGCCGCGATAGGTATTGTAAGGCTGGTTAGGATATTCGGTAGAGAGTTTGATCTTTTCAGGACGTACACTTACCACCGCTTCGGCAATGGGTAGCCAGTTTTTTGGCTTTGCTGCCACGATCGCCAAACCTGTCGATGATCGCAACTCAACAAATGCGCCATCTTGCTCAATAACCCGACATTCAAACAAATTAGTTTCGCCGACAAAATCTGCCACAAAAGCCGAAGAAGGGCGATCGTATACTTCGGCAGGTGTGCCGATTTGCTCAATTAGTCCTTGATTCATAACCGCGATTCTTGAAGAAATTGCTAGCGCTTCTCCTTGATCGTGAGTGACCATAATAAAAGAAATTCCTAACTCATACTGCAAATTAGATAGTTCTACTTGCAGTTCTTTGCGGAGTTTAAAGTCTAGAGCTGCCAAAGGTTCATCTAGCAAAATCACTTTAGGACGATTGACAAGGGCGCGAGCGAGAGCCACCCGTTGCTGCTGACCACCTGATATTTGACTAGGATAGCGATCTTTTAAATGATCGAGGCGCACTAGTTTGAGAGCATCTGTCACCCGCTGCAAGATTTCTGACTTGACAACCCGTTTAACTGTTAAGCCAAAAGCAACATTATCAAAAATGGTCATATGACCAAATAAGGCATAGCTTTGAAATACTGTATTTACAGGTCGTTGATAGGCAGGTACATAGGTCATCAGATTGCCTTGAATCAACACTTCACCTGCTGATGGCTCTTCAAAACCAGCGATTAGCCGTAATAGCGTAGTTTTGCCACAGCCTGAAGGACCTAAAATGCTAAAAAGTTCGCCTCTCTGAACTTGCAGATCGACACCTTGGACAACCGTATTTGTCCCAAATATTTTAAATACTTTTTGAAGTTCTACATCGGGAACGGTTCCTGTTGCAGTGGCGCTCTGGTTAGCAGTGGTTGACTGTGCCATGTTGTAATGCTCAAACGTCTACTAATTATCATTTAGCTAATAATCATTTAGCAACAACAAGCTTAAGCCCATTGTCCGTTCTGATGTCACTAAGTTATGTTTCTCGCATTCTAGCGTGTTGTAGCTGATAAATGAGCTGTAAGGACAAGGCAATTATTACGGAAATTTGTCCTGCGAAGGCAAGTATAAGATCAGAAAGTTGAATATTTGACATCACAAACCAAGGAAGTCCAAAAAATAGCCAGACTCCTGCATAGCGCTCAGGAGTAATCGATAAACTGAGCATGATTATAACGGGCAGAAAAACCAATGCAGAAATTGTTCCTGCGGCCCATGCGGCTGGGTTGCGAGTATTCAGAAATAAAATCAATTGGGTAATTAAAGCAATCAAAAGAATTGAGAGCGTGAAAGAAATGAGGATAAACACTGCTTTTCCGCGAGTTTCTAGATTGCCCCATGAGTTTACCCAAATTAAAATTGGCAATTGAGTAAACAAAAGATTAAAAGCGATCGCGATCGGGGCAGGGCTTTTGTCTGACCAAATCAGGTCACGCATAATATAGCCAAATCCTGATGGATGTTCTTCAGTAGTCGATAGTGCGCCAAATCTTACCCAGTCTAGTAAAGCTTGTCTGGTGGGGGTCAGAGATGAGATCGTCATTAAAAACAAAAAACAATTAGCAATGTATATAAGCAATAACATTATTAATTGAGTATCTGAAGAACTGGTGAATTTCACACAAAATCCCAACATCAGGATCTCTAAATATGCGGTGATTATATAACTTTGTCCTTTGCTAATCAAAGTTGCCGTAGGATTGTGAAAACGCCGTTGCAGAATCCGCCAAATTGCCAAACTAAAAATTGCCAAGTTGAAAATTGTAAAAAAATGTGAAGTCCAAATATTAGATGTAATCGATAAATACCACCATTCAATTTGAATCTGATTACTCGAAGCGCTCACAAGGATTTTACTAAATGAACTCCATACTGTGAGAGTATTCCCCCACATAAAGGCAGGAACTATAAAGATAAAAGTAACAAATGAAAAAAACACCGCTCCTGCTGATACTTGTCCACCCAATTTGGATTGCCAACCACTTAGTAAAGCCACTAAAAGTGAAGTACTAAATAAAAGAAATGCTGTTCCGATTAGTAATGTGTAAAAGCTTAGTAAAAATGTGATCGGGACGTTAGCACCAATCGCGGTTATTAAGTGATACGGAATTGTTAAGCCTAAACCGATATAAGCAAGTAGGGGAACACCCATAATCTTGCCCATAAGAACACTAATACTTGATCGTGGACTAATGCGAATAAAGTTGAGAGTTCCTTTGTAGTCTTCGAGGGCAAGGTCGGACACTAAACCATAAACGCCAGCTAAAAACAAAATAAGCGGTTCAGTCCAAGTCACAAACCGAAACTGCTCTAGCCACCAACTTTGCCAAGATGTGGCACAGCCAAATCCGCGTGCTTGGATATAGCAGTCTTCATTGGGGATGCGTTGACTGTAGAACAAAAGTAGCAATACTTGAAATAGTAAAGATAGCCCGATCGCAACCAAGAGATTGCGTAGTTTTAGCTTGCCACGAATCTCTCGTAATAGTTGAGGATTCCAGTCACCAATGCGATCAAGCCAAGATATTGTTTGTGGGAAATTCGGGGGGGAATTATTCATGAGTTATTTTAGGCGATCGCGATTGTAATCAGGCATGATTAGATTTTATGTTGAGCAGTGCTTTGCTTAAATATAGATATGGAAAATAAAAAAGATAAAACGGACTCAACTGATTTAATAGTTAATCAAGAAAAGCCTACAGACGATCTTATCGATGATCAAATAGCGGACACGAGTTCTCAAAATCCTAAGAATCAAAAATTCCGCTTTGGCTTACTAGCTGTCTTAGTTAGTAGTAGTTTGTTAATTTTAGGGCGATCGCTTTTTGATGGCAGTATTGGCAAACCTACTCCTTTTGTATTTCCTAACCAGATTGAATTTACTCAAGCGCAAACTAAACTATCAGAAGATCAACCTCCAGAAGACATTGTTGATACTAAAGACTTTTTTGGGAAACCTAGATATTTATCGGGAAAGAAATATAAATATTTATTAGATAATTTGCCGATAGATATTTCTTTGAGATACGCAGTTGGCACGGAAGGTGATCTTTTTACTTTTTTCAAAGGGTTAACTAATATTGAAATTAGTGAAGACGAATTACGTCAAAAATCTATCCGTAAAGACCCCACAGGCTACTACGCAAGTTTTACTTATCAAAATCGTGCTTACTTGACTGCTTGCATTAATCCACGGGGTATCTCTACTGTAACCAAAGAGCAATTTGAAGATAATGCCAGCGATCGCGCGTTGGATCGTGATGTAGTGATTGGTTGGTTGCTCGGACAAAAAGATTTACGCGATCGCCGATGTCTTTGGACTGTGATGTCTACACCAATAACTTCAGATGGTGATCGTAATGCTATAAATCAAAAGTTAGAGAAAACTTGGATTTTGTGGTATGAATGGTGGAAACCGAGGTTTCCTACGCCATAAAATATCGTGTTTACAAACTTCTATAGCTTTCAATGAAAGTGTAAAGGTTTGTTTAGCGCAAAGCGCTTTAATGATTAACTTTTACTTAAAAACGATGAATAACACAAATTCAAATTCTACTGAGGTAATTACCGCAAACTTACTTCGCTTCGCGGGTTACGGACTGTTATTACTAGCATTTTCTAACTTTGCAGAGGCTCTAATTCCACCCAGATTTGGTCAAGATGCAACATGGGAATTTAGCACATTAGGTAAATTAGTTGGGACTTCGCCCGTTCCAATTATTGGTTTAGTACTAGTCTTTTATGGAGAATCTTTAGCACGTTCAGCATTTGGCAAAAACGTCCTTAAGTTTTTATCATGGCTGTCATTGCTACTAAGCATTTTATTTATAGTAATGCTGCTAATCGGTATTAGTGCAGCTATCCGTATTAATAATGAGAATACAACCCAAGCCAGCTTTGTCCTGTCACAACAAGTTGCTCAATTTGTTACTGCGAAAGAGAATTTAAAAAATACCAATGATGCTAATTTGTTAAAGGCTGCTGAATTTATTGAAAAGCGATCGCCTAACATTAAATTGAATAAAAGTAATCCTACCGAACTTAGAAGTCAGCTAGAAAATGAGATCGTGAAAAATGAAAATGGGGTTAAAGCAAATGTCCAAGAAAGTCAAACTAGGGCATTTCGTCAACTCATTAAGCAAGCTGCTAAATCATATTTTGAAGCATTAGTTTCCGCTTTTGTTTTATTTGGTATTTGGAATCAAACTAAATGGGCGAGGACAAACTTACGCCGCAAGAAAAAAAGTTCTCAAGCTCCAACTAGTCTTGCTGATGTGGCAAGTGCACCCACATTTGAAACTGAATTATCAGAATCATCTAAATCATCTGATTCTGAAGCGAACGACAAATAGAGAACAAAGCTATGGCTAAGCAACGACTTGCAATAACTTTATTCTCTATTTGTTTAAACAGATTTTCTAAATAATTCAATTAAGGGCTTAGTTAACCAGTAAGTGCTAATCTTCCACTGATGTTGTGAGGTTGGCATTCTTAGTAAATAAGCGAATTTTCTCATCCAATGAGCAGGTAATCCATCAATGGTGAATTTACCGAAAATCGATGCAGTTGCGCCATCAGTGCCTAAACTGATAAATTCACCGAGAGGAATATAGCTAAATGTTACCAGTGGTTTCTGGTTGAGGCTTGCCCAGATATTCCAAGCACAATATTGAGATTGCTGAAAGGCAACTTGGGCCGTCGCAGGTAAAAGATATCCATTGGCATCAAGACAACTTGCTAAATCACCGATCGCAAAAACGTCTGCACATCCTTTCACCTGTAAAGTTGACTCTGTAGCGATCGCCCCTTGATGATTATGCTTAACTGGCAGATCTTGAAGCATCTTGGTGAAGGTACTGCCAACCGTCCACACGATGATATCAACGGGCAAAGTGTCACTGCTATCAGCGTAATCTAAAGTAATTTCATGATCAGTTACTTGAGAAACTTTGGTATTGAGATCAGTCCATACACCGCGTTGTGAAAGTGCTAATTCAGCAATTTTTCTATTTGCGTCCGTAGAGTTCGCTAAGATCTTGTGATTGCGATCAACAAGGCGAACTCGACCGCGATCTTTAAGGCGATCGGCGATTTTGCAGGCAAGCTCCACGCCACTGCTGCCGCCACCTGCAATACATACGCGGATTTTATCGCGATTTGAAGCTTCTAATAATTTGAGCTTACTGTTGAGTCGATAGAAGTCATTGAGATTGCGAAATGGAATTGCATATTCAGAAGCGCCATCAACAAGATTCATCGGAGTTTCTGCACCGATCGCCAAAACAAGGCGATCGTATTTTAAAACATCGCGCTGACCGCTACTGACCTCTACTTGCTTAGCCTCAAAATCAATATTGGTGACTAATCCTTGGATAAACTGAATACCAGTATTGGCAAGTAGTTCTGCAAATGTTGGCGCAATTTCCCATTCCTGCATTTCTGAGGTTACTAACTCATAGAGAAATGGGGTAAATAAAAAGCGATCGCTTTTATCAATGAGGATAATTTCAGGCATGACCGCCCAAGGCAGACGTGAGAGGTTAAGTGCAGTATACAAACCGCCAAAACCGCCACCAAGAATACAAATTCGTGTCATGAGAAAATCCAATTTGTTTTTTTCTATATTATCCCAATTAAAGTTTAGAGGAGACGCTTTGCCTCCTTTCTATTGTCAGGAGATTAATTTTTCACATAACCACAAATTAACTTTTGGTTAACTTTTGGTTATCTATTTTCTCTTGCATCCATGCCTTGTCCTCCTATAGTGTGATTATTATTACTATTTATGGTTTGGGGGTTGCGTGGTTAAATCCGTTTTGCTAGCTCAGCTATCGGAAGAGCAGTCCTTGATGTGGCACAACGCATTGTCATCACATCGGCTTGAGGTATGGGCTGCACCTGAAACCGAAGATTTACTGAAGCTGCTAGAGCAAAAGCGTGAATCCAAGCAACCTTTACCAGAACTTATTATTTCCGACATTGGCATTAGATATGGAGGCGGTACATCGTTATTAGCAACTGAACTCTGTAAATGGTGTGCTGATCATGCACCTGAGTTAAAAGTTTTGCTAGTAAACCCTCGTCAAGTCCAGATCAAAGAAGTTGAAAAACGTTGGGCAATTCGTCGTGGCGCTATAGACTTACTACCGAAGATTTCTATAGATAATTTAAGCTCTGCATTTGTAGTGGTGGCTAAAGCATTAGAAATAGAGGTTCAGTCAGTGGCTTTGGCAACTGTTATTGATAACCTGAAGCGTCAACAGGCTCAATCAGATCGGGGCGCGGTTAAGGGCAAAAACATAAGGCAGGCTGCTACCGAAGATTTAGCCCGCAAAATGGCGATGATTCCTTTGATGGTAATGGCAAGCGAGCCTGAAATGGAGTCGAGTAGCGGTGAGTCATCTCCTAGTTCAAAACTTCAATTAGCCTTAGATGCAAATATTTCTGAATTGCATTTGTATGATGCCAAAATTGATCTAGAGCAGACAGGTGCGATCGCGCGGCAACTTTTTAAAGACAATCCACTCTTGCCCGCCTTAATTCTTTACGATCAAGATGCTTATGTCGGAATGTTATCTCGTCGTAGGTTTTTAGAATGCCTAAGTCGTCCCTATGCTCTGGAATTGTTTACAAAAAGACCCCTAAGAGTTCTTTGTGAGCAAGCCCAATCGGAAATACTTAAATTACATGGGAATATGCCGATTGTAATGGCATCTCAGTTAGCTCTAGGGCGCGCCAATGATGACATTTATGAGCCTGTGATCATTCATCTAGAAGATAATGTTTATTCAGTATTGGATATTCATGATCTATTGCAGGCTCAGTCTCATATTCATGAACTAGCTACAAAGTTGTTGCGTGAGCAAACACAGACAACCATGTTTCAAACTGAAAAAATGGCGAGTCTAGGACAAATTGTCGCCGAAGTATCTCATGACATTCGTAATCCTGTATCGGCGATTTATGGCAATACAGAATGCCTCTTAACTTACATCGAAGGGGTAATGAAGATCTTGAGAGCTTACGAGAAGGAATATGGAACCTCAGCACCGATTATTAGTGAAACCTTGGAGGAAATTGATTGGGATTTTGTGCGTTCGGATCTGCCACAGGTCGTTCGCAGTATTCAATCGGGAGCACGATATTTACGCCGCTTGGTTGATACGTTACAAAGCCTATCGCATATGGAAGATCACGCTACACCAGAATCTATCGATTTGATTGAATGTGTAGAAAGCTGTTTAACAATTCTCAGTGGTCGAATTAGAAATGTCCAGATTGTGAAAAACTATATCGATCTACCCAAAACTAATGGATATAGCGATCGCGTAATTCAAGTGTTTATGAACTTAATTAGTAATGCGCTTGATGCTTTAGTAGATTTGAATTCTCATCCTGAGTTGCTGCAACAGCGCGATCAGTTTTTACTTAAAGATGAAGTAGGCGCAAAGCAAGGTAATGTGCAGACAAAATCGGAAATCACATGGCAACCTCAGATCATGCTTACATCAGCGATCGCAGAAATTGATAATCGCAACTGGCTATCAATTAAGGTTGCGGACAATGGATTGGGCATTCCTAAAGAAATTCAAAATCGCATCTTTGATAATTTCTTTACCACTAAAGGTCAAGGCAAGGGTACTGGTTTAGGATTGGCTATTTGCCATCAAATTGTGACGCAGCAGCACCATGGCAAAATTGTATTGCGATCGCCTTATCTTAATAACAATGGTGATGTAACAGTTGGGACTGAGTTTGAAGTTCTATTACCGATTAGCTAAGACCAGCCTTCGCGATATCTTGAATAAAAAAATGAGGATACGCTGAGCATATCCTCATTTTTTAGTAATTACTAGCCGTCTTGCGATGATGAATTGCGGTTAAACCGTTCGATTGCAATAGTTTGCCATTCTCGACGATCGCATAGATTAACCAATGATCTCCACATTCCATTCGTTGAGCAACTCGGCATTCTAAATAAGCTAAGCCATCTGCTAATACTAGCCCTCCTTCGGCTCGTTCTACTTGCACATCTGTAAAGCGATCTTCTCCAGGGGCAAATCTTTTCATAAAGTGCTTTCGGAGTTGCTTACTTTGTTCGAGAATATTCAAGACAAAGCGATCGCCTTCGTACAAGTAAGACTCGATCGCGCGATCTTTAGCGACAGAAATCGATAATCCTGGGGGATTAAAAGTTGCTTGTGATACCCATGAGGCAAGCATCGCGGTTGAAACTTCGTCACGCTGAACTGTTAAAACACATAAAGAACCAACAATCCGCCCTACAGCTTGCTCAACAGTGCTACCAGGGTTAAGTGTAGTGCGAACTTTTTTAGCAACCTTGAGCGCTTGAGCAAAATCCGTTCCTGTTTCTTCACAAAATTGCAATGTCGCTTCGGTAGGTGTAAATTTGATCCGAATTGGTTCAAATGCAAGGGTATAGCCCGCATCTTTGAGCTTGCCTGCGATGATATCCACTGCTTCACCACTCCAGCCATAGGAACCAAATACACCTGCTTGATAGCTTTTGGTTGCTGTAGATAAAATAATCCCTAGAGCAGTCTGAACTTGTGTCGGTAGATGTCCTGCTAGAGTTGGCGAACCAATCAAGAAGCCCGATGATTTTTCAATCGCAGCTTTGATTTCTTCAGGTTCGGCACTTTCGCAATTTATTAACTCAACGGCAACGCCAGCTTTAGTAATTCCCTTTGCCAAAGCATTAGCGATCGTGGTGGTATTGCCATATGCCGAAGCAAAAATCATCGCAACAGAAATGTTTTGCTGCTTTTGGGCTTCGCTCCATTGACGATAGAGATTTACCAGTTCATGCAAGCCATAACGTAACATCGGTCCATGTCCAGGAGCATAAAAAATTGCAGGAATATCAATCAGCTTATTGAGGGCAGTTTCAACTTGGCGGACTTGATTTGCCATCGTGCTATCAAAGTAATAACGGCGATCGCTTAGCAGATGGCTCCAGCCTTCATCAAAAACTTGATCGCCACAGATATGCGCCCCAAAGAACTTATCAGTATATAAAATTTGAGTTTTAGAATCGTATGTGCAAAGCTCGTCAGGATAGCGTGGCGTAGAAGTAGGAATAAATTTGAGAATGTGATCTTTGCCAAGATCAAGGGTTTCTTCACCCCGCACAACTTGAATTTTGAGGTTTTCACCGAATGTCTCTTCTAAACTTTTGCGTAAGGCGATCGCGCCTGGATTAGTACAAACAAAAGTAATGCGATTATTTATTGCTAATAAAGCCTTTAGTGTCTCGATACGGTTTGGGTTGACATGACCTAAAATCACATAACCAACATCAAGAATATTTATGCGTTTTCGTAGTTCGTCTAGATAAATCTCTGTAAATGTCTCTCCGGGTGGATCAATGAGGGCTGGCAGAGTCCCTTGAATTAAGAAAGAATTAGCAGTCGTCCCTTTTTCGAGCGCATATTCAATTTCAAAGCGCAAACGATTCCAACTGCGCGATCGCAAGGCAAAGGTCTCGGCAGCAATATATATCGCTTGTACATCGCGGGGCTTAGTGTTAGGCACGATCGCTGTCTCCAAACTGTTACAAAAGTCCTTGCTTCAATCATAGCGATCAAACGCTCAATTATAAAACCCAGAAAGTAATCAAAAAGTAAAAAAACGCGAGATGTTCTTTGTATAAAATCTAGGCTTAATAGCTGATGTTACGTGGAACAATTTTACTAGATGTACGACTTTGCTAGAGTTACAGACGATCGACGCTTTAGAGTCATGATATTTGCCCTCTTTAATGTCGAGGTTGCGTAAGCCCTTCAAGACTTCCACGTAACATCAGTTAATAGGTGTTTCGGGGAGGTGAAAAGAAGGAAGAATTTGATAATATTGTAGCGAAATCAAGAAGTAGCGATCACTATGCTGAGCTTAAACTTAACGCATCTAATCGATGATGAAAAATGTTACGATGATCCTCGAGGCT
>JAYVVP010000209.1:0-4242 GCA_043786935.1 Pseudanabaena sp.
TATTAGAAGCAATCGGGATTCATCTGACTGCACCAATCGAAAAGATTTATGAAGCTCTTCCAGAGATTGGAATTACTTTTCTATTTGCACCTAGTTGGCATCCTGCCATGAAAGCTGTGGCGACGATTCGCAAGAGTTTAGGAATTCGGACTGTTTTTAATTTGATTGGTCCGCTTGTAAATCCTCTTCATCCTACTGCTCAGGTTTTGGGTGTTTATAATAAGAACTTAACTCACACTTTGGCTGAGGCTTTGCGATTGCTTGAGCGCGATCAAGCAGTGATTTTGCATAGCCGCGAAGGTATGGATGAAGCAGGTTTGGGTGACTTGACAGACATTTCATTTTTGAGCAATGGTCAAGTGACTGAAGAGACGATTAATCCTCAAGAATTAGGACTCGCCTTTGCATCAGTTGAAAGTCTCAAGGGTGGCAATGTTCAAGAAAACGCCGATATTTTACGTGCTGTTTTGCAAGGTAAAGGCGATCGCGCTCAAGCTGATTGTGTGGCACTTAATAGCGGCTTAGCCTTGCGGATTGGTGGTGCTGCGAGTACTTGGGCAGAAGGTGTACGTCTTGCCTCAGATATTTTGCAAAGTGGAGCAGCATGGGAAAAAGCTGAAGCCTTAGTTAAGTTTTTGCAATAATTCTAAGATTTTTAAAGATCGTGACATGTATTCAGTCAAAACCTAAAAAACCAAGGTGTCGCCTTTGCATTTTGAGCCTAATCTACAGGGCGATCGCTATAAGCGCAAAATTAAGATTACGATATTGTTCAGAAGTTGATCAGTTTTAAAAATATATGAATTATTTAGTTAGTGTTTGGAGCGATCGCATAAAGGTCGAAGAAGTCTATACCCAATTAGAATCAGCAAATTTTCCAATGGAGTCAATCTCGATTTTGGGTAAAGGTTATAAATCTGCCGAAGAATTTGGCTTTATTGATCCGATAGAAATAGGACGTAAGCAAGCTTTTTTTATGTCATATTGGCTTGTGCCATTTGGTTTCTTGGCAGGAATTGGCTTCAGTATTGTTACTGAACTACAGACATTCGCGTGGGCTGGCTCTATTGGCAATCATCTGATCGGTGGACTGCTAGGCGGATTTGGCGGTGCGATGGGCAGTTTGTTTGTGGGCGGTGGTGTTGGTGTGGCAACCAGTAGTGACTCAGTTCCTATCCGAAATCGTCTGAACGAAGGCAAATATCTGATCGTTGTCCAAGGTGCAGATAATCTAGTAGTCCGTGCAAATCAAATCATGCGCCCTCTACGTCCTGAAAATATTCAGGGTTACGTAGCTCCCTAAAGACTAGGCTAGGCAGAGACTTGAGATGCCTAGCTTAACAAAAAATATTTAGTTGTTAGCATAGCAGAAAGCGCTATGAAGATTACAGAATGAAACTACATCCAGTTTTCTATTACAGTCTTGCCAGTGTGGTCTTAGTCACAGGTATTTGGACTTTTTACATTCAATCGTGAAGAATAATCTTGTATTTCTAATGTATCAATCTGCAAACAAGCTTAAAACTGCGGAAGTTGATTTGCGATCGCAAGAAATAATCAGTAATACTGAACTGAGCAATCAACCATAAAAATGAACCATGTACTGATTGGAATTTCTGGAGGAATTGCTGCTTATAAAGTTTGTGAAGTTGTTTCTAGCTTAGCAAAGCGTGGAATCGAGGTGCGGGTAATTCTTACACAATCAGCCACAGAATTTGTTACACCGCTTACTTTTGCTACTCTTTCGCGACAACCAGCCTATATTGATGCAGATTTTTGGCAGCCAAAAAATGGCAGACCTTTGCATATCGAATTAGCAGAATGGGCGGATATATTTCTGCTTGCGCCTGTTACGGCAAATACCTTAGCCAAACTAGCCTATGGAATAGCAGATAACTTACTAACTAATACAGTGCTAGCTTCCAATTGTCCGATTCTATTTGCACCAGCGATGAATACGACGATGTGGTTGCAGCCAACTGTTCAAGAAAATTGGCATAAGCTTTTACAATATTCTCGGTATACAGCGATCGCTCCTACGGATGGGATTCTTGCCTGTGATATTGTCGGCACTGGACGCATGGCGGAACCAGAAATAATTTTGGAATATCTTGAGTCTTTTCTGTTTACCAAAGGAAGACAAGATTTAAAAGGCAAAAAGATTTTAGTTAGTGCAGGAGGAACGCGCGAATTCATTGATCCTGTGCGCTTTATCGGCAATCCATCTACAGGTAAACAGGGTATTGCGATCGCCAAAGCTGCTCTCCATCGTGGCGCAAATGTTTCTTTAATAACTACATCAAATATTTGTGTTCCTATGGGAAAGGATTTAAGCGTGAGAGTAGTCCACACTTCCAAGGAAATGCACAAGGCTATGTTAGAAGAATTTCCACACGCTGATATAGCGATTGCTGCTGCTGCCGTTGGTGATGTACGGTCTAAATTGCAAAGCGATCAAAAGTTGCCAAAATCTGAACTTCCATTAAATCTGGAACTTGAGTATATTCCTGATATCATTGCCGACCTCGCTACTCGTAAACGTTCAGATCAAATGCTGGTTGGCTTTGCTGCTCAGACTGGTACTGAAGCAGAGATTTTAGCTGCGGCACAGGATAAGCTAGAGCGAAAAGGACTTGACGCGATCGCTACTAATGCGGTTAATAGTTCTCAAACAGGCTTTGGTACAGATACCAACCAAGCGACATTTATCAACAAAAATGGCAATACTCTATCTACTTCACTCTGCTCAAAGTTGGAAATCGCTCATCGTCTATTCGATTTTCTGCTAACATAAAATTGAGTTGACTTAATGTTAGGTAGCTATAAATGGCGATCGCACCTGTCGGATATATAACTCAATCTATTGACACTACTGTTGATGCTGAAATGTATCTGTTTAGTCTGTGGCGGCAAATGGACTTAACTCAAAGAGAAAAACTTATGCTTAGAGTTTTTAAGAAAGCTGCTCTATTTTCTTTGACTGGTATAAAAAATCTCTATCCAAGTGCATCTCCCGACGAGGTTCGCTATCATTACGTTAAGAAGCGTCTAGGACTCAAGGTAGCTAATTTATTACAATCCCAAGCATATGGTAAAGAACTAATGATTGAAGATCCAATTTATTTAGCTAGAAAAGTAGCTGTTTTGCTTAAGTCATTAAGTATCTCTTACTACATTGGAGGTTCTGTAGCAAGTTCACTTCAAGGTGAAATTAGATTTACGGAGGATTTAGATCTAGTTGTAAATATTCGAACAAATCAAGTTCAGTCAATTCTAAATATTTTTTCAAAAGATTTTTATATTAGTGAGATTGCAATTGATGATGCTATGCGTGGGAGAACATCTTCTTTTAACATAATCGATCTTGAAACAACAGAAAAAGCTGATATATTCGTGATGCGGAATGATGCGTTTGCAATCTCTAAGATGGAACGAAAACAGTTGTATATTCCAGTCAATCGGACAGAAGCAGATGCGATTTATCTCTGTAGTCCTGAAGATACCATTTTGCAAAAATTAGTTTGGTATCGAATGACTAAGAATGAATCGCAGAGACAATGGCGCGATGTGTTAGGTGTATTGAAGTTGCAAGGCGATCGCTTAGATTTTGATTATTTGCAAAAGTGGGGTGTAGAACTTAGTCTGGGCGATTTATTAGAGACTGCTTACACGGAGTCAGGACTTTCGAGTTTCTTTTAAGTTCTCAAATAAATAGTGTTAGTGTCTCAAACTTATTGGAAAGCAAATAAAAATTGTAACGTAGAAAAAATAGCTGGTCTGGTTTTGCCGTTTTTATTAGATTCCTTTATTCAACAAGTTTGAAATACTATTCATCTTCTTCACTGTAAAAAATGTTGATGTGGTAGTCTTTCATGATTTACGCAGCCAGTGTTTCAAATGAAAATCTGAGATTTGCTGATTCTTGAAAGCTGTAGTTGAGTTTTTCAAAGCCAATTACTACACCAGACTTATTTTTCATCAGGATGACTTCATCGCCTGTTTCTTCACAGATATATTCTTCATTAGGATTGCCAAACCAGACGGTGAGGGTGTTGCCTAGTTTATCGTAGTAGACTTTTACTTCTGCCATAGTTTTTCTCCTTCTTTGATTGCATCGGTGGGATAGGTGGTAAGGGAGCATCTCACTAACGCAACGAGTATTACTACTTATTGGCGGCATATGAGAAGATGAAAAAGAAGCAAGGTAAAGAAAAGAGATGACACCCGAAGAAAGCAAGGTTT
>JAYVVP010000210.1:0-4228 GCA_043786935.1 Pseudanabaena sp.
TCCATATACCAGGGAGTCCAAGTTATTTTATCTAAGTACCATTTCCAAGGACCTTGATAAGCGAGATTATGAATCGTAAACACAGTGCCAATATCAGACACCTGATGCATCCATACGGGGATCATTCCCGTGTGCCAATCATGACAATGGATTACATGGGGTTTCCAATAGTTCCATGTAAACTCAGCTACCGCATTAGCAAACATTGTGAATCGCCAATCTTCATCTTCACCGCCATAAATGCGAGCAGGAATAAATGATCCATGCCCCACTAAGTAGAGTGGTACATCAGTTCCAGGTAACACTGTCTGAAAAATATCGAATTCCTGAAACATGGCATAGCCTTTCCAGATCCATTCAGGGCTTTCCTTAAGCTTGGCTGGAATCACGCCGTAGTAAGGCATGATAATCCGCACATCATGTCCCATCTTCTTAAGAACAGGAGGAAGTGCGCCCACTACATCTCCCATACCACCAACTTTGGCTAGAGGAGCAACTTCTGCTGCTGCAAATAAAATTTTCATCTGTTGATCGGTACTCGTATTTCAGGCTGTCTAGTTATTTTCAGGCATATAGCGATCGCTACAGCAGTCATTTTCACAAGTTACGCTTTGTAGATCAAAAAAAGAGTCAGCGCATTGTGCCAACTCTCCTTTTTAGTTTTTAATTTATAACAAAGTTAGTCAGTTATTCAGCGATCGTAAATTCATCTTCATTGTTGTTATTTGGAAGCTCTAAACAATAACCCGCACCATATACAGTTTTAATATACTTAGGATGACGTGGATCAGGTTCAAGCTTGGTGCGTAAGTGGCGAATGTGGACGCGAATAGTTTCGATATCATCATCTGGCTCATATCCCCAGACCTCTTTGAGAATTTCGCTCGGCGATACGGTCTGTCCATGACGTTGCAAAAGGCAATGCAATAGCTCAAATTCTAAATGAGTAAGCTTAACTGTCCGATTAAACCAAATCGCTTCAAAGCGCTCAGGTACAAGCGTCAATGAGCCGAAGATTAATATTTCACCATGTTTTGCAGTGTCAAGAATGCGATTAGTACGACGCAGTAAAGCACGAACTCGCGCTAGCATTTCTTCGAGTTCAAAGGGTTTCGTCAGATAATCATCTGCACCTGCATTAAAGCCCTCGACTTTATCTTGTGTTTGCCCCATAGCCGTGAGCATCATTACGGGAATCTCTTTGGTGCGTTCATCACGTCGCAACCTTTGACAAACTGTAAACCCATCAACTCTTGGCAACATCAAGTCAAGGATGATCATGTCTGGCATCAACTGAATGGCAAGTGCTTGTCCTTTAACACCATCATTCGCTTGACTTACTTGATATCCAGCATTTTCAAGATTTAGCGTGACCATTTCGGAGATTATTGGATCATCATCGATCAGAAGAAGCCTAGGCATCATTAGTCAAAGTTCCATCTATACGATTAATAAAGTTTACTAAGCAGTATATAGCGCTCAGAGCTTGTAAGAGGTGTTCTTTAAGAGCTTTCTCAAAGGATGTCTGGGATCGCTACAAAATTTCTGGCTAAAGGATTAGTAAGTATAGAGTATCAGCTATTTACAGCCATTTATACTATGGTTTTAAATAAAACAGGTTGAGTCTAGCTTCAACTCTTACAACATTCTCATACAATATATGAAGATATGTAATAATTGATATAAAACTGGTTTATTTGCATGAGCCTTCCAACTACTTCTGTCACTGAACTTTTTGCACCAGTCAAAGATGACTTGCGTACCCTCACGGATAATCTGAAGCAGTTGGTAGGCGCAAGACACCCAATTTTATACGCTGCTGCCGAGCATTTATTTGAAGCTAAGGGCAAAAGTATGCGCCCTGCTCTAGTTTTGCTAGTTTCGCGCGCGACGATGAGCGATCGCGACATCACCTCACGCCATCGCCGCCTAGCTGAGATCACAGAGATGATCCACACAGCCAGCCTAGTCCATGATGATGTAATTGACTCGGCAGATCTAAGACGCGGGATGTCAACTGTAAATAATAGCTTTGGCAATCGCATTGCTGTACTCGCAGGGGATTTTCTGTTCGCTCAAGCCTCTTGGTATTTGGCAAATTTGGATGATTTAGAAGTCGTCAAACTTTTGTCAAAGGTAATTACTGATTTTGCAGAAGGTGAAATCCGTCAGAGCCTCACAGCTTTTGATAGTGATTTGACATTGGAAGATTATCTGGAAAAGAGTTTTTATAAAACTGCTTCACTGATGGCGGGTAGTGCTAAGGCTGCGGGTGTATTGAGCGGTGTAAGTCAAGTTCAAGCTGAGCAACTATTTAATTTTGGTAGGCATTTTGGTGTCGCGTTTCAAGTTGTTGATGACATTCTCGATTTCACTAGTTCGACTGAGACTTTGGGTAAACCTGCTGGCTCTGATCTCAAACAAGGTAATTTAACTGCACCTGTCCTGTTTGCTTTAGAAGAATATCCTCAATTGCGTGGTTTAATTCAACGTGAGTTTTGTGAGGCGGACGATCTTGATAAAGCTTTAGAGCTAATCCATAGTAGTGATGGTATTTCGCGATCGCGCGACTTAGCAAAAAGTCATATCAAGTCTGCACTACTAGCGCTCGATTGGCTCCCCTCATCTGCCCCTAAACAATCTCTAATCGGCTTAACCAATTACGTTTTAGATCGCTTGTATTAGTATGAAAATACTCTCAGTAAAACAATGAGTGTAGACATGGTTGCTGTATTGAATATTGAGAAAGCTGCTGATCACCCGCCTGAAAATATAATTGAGCAGAATCTAAATACTTGGGTAAAGGCTTCTTGGGAGGAATTTATTCAAGTTGTTGACAATTCTAAATATCAAAAAGCTAAGTTTTATTACTTTAATGGGGAAGCAAGAGTCGAATCCATGCCCACTGATTCCGACCATTTCAACGACCATGCGCTAATCGTAATGGCAATCGGCTTGTTTATTGTGGTTAATGGATTAGCTGTAAACAGTAAAGATAACTGTTCTTATCGCAAAGTTGGATCTAAAGAAGTTCAACCCGATATGTCTTATTACGTTGGCGATCGCGCTCAGTTGATTCCGTGGGGTACGGGTGTTGTCGATTTGGATGTTTATCCCGCACCTGATTTGGCGATTGAGATTGCCAATAGTTCGTGGGCGGATGATATTGGTAAAAAGCGTCTGATGTATGAAGATTTGGGGGTGAAAGAATATTGGGTAATTGATGTTAAGAATGTAGAAATTTTAGCCTTTGTAATTACAGATTCTGAAGGAACTAAAGGTAGTTATAGAATTACGCGATCGCAAGTAATTACTGGCTTAGAAATTGCACTTTTAAAAGAAGCATTGCGCTTGTCGAGAGAAAATGATCATGGTTATGTAACTTCATGGTTACTAACAAAATTGCAGCACAAAGAAAACTAGGTGCTTAGATGCTAAAAAGCTTGCGCTTAGAGAATTTTAAAAGTTTTAAAAATGCTGAGCTTTCGCTTGGAGATTTAACAGTTTTAGTTGGAACTAATGCTTCAGGTAAGAGCAATATTCGTGATGCATCTCGATTTTTGCATGGCATTTCACGAGGCTATAGTATTGCCGAAATAATTGGCGAGAAATATGGTGAAGGTGGTGTGCTTCAGTGGCGAGGCATACGTGGTGGGACGAAAGAAATAACTTATTGTGGGGCTGATTCTTTTGCGATCGCTATTTCATTTTCCGTCCATGATGGTGATACAAAATATGACATGGGTTATTACATAAAACTAAAATTAGACGATGCTGCTCCATTCCCTTATATAGCTTTAGAAAAGCTTACTTGTAGACAAAAAGAGCATCCCCTTTTTGATGCAAATTCTATGAGTATATTATTAGCCAACGCGACCTCTGTTCGTTTTTATGACACTTGGGAAAGCCGTTATGTTGACGATTTGAATAAAATCAATATAGCTAGATCTGACCTAATATCGAATTATATTCCTGCACTTTTTCAGCTTGCGACTGGAGTTAAACCGCAAAGTATATCTATTGATGAGGGTTTTAATATTCCAATCACGAAAAGATTTTGTGAACTAGCTTTAAATGCCATAATTGACATGAGATTTCTGGATCTCAGTCCAGATGTGATGAGATTGCCAGCTTTTGCGGGACAAAATGTTTTAGGCGATCGCGGTGAAAATTTGTCATCTGTGATGTTAGATATTTGTCGCGATGAAACTCGTAAGGCGATTTTATT
>JAYVVP010000211.1:0-11672 GCA_043786935.1 Pseudanabaena sp.
TGCCAACCAACAAAACTTGTTTATATGTCTCTAGAGCTTGATTTGCAGGGATTTTTGGTGGCTGGAGTTTGGCTAAATAAAAGCGATCATACTGTTCAGGAGATACATTAGCAAAAGCTTCATTAAGATCGAGATATTGGCTACTTGGTAAATCCGTAAAAAGACTTAGCTCAGTATATAAGTCATGCAAACAAAATGGAGTATTAATGTTAATTACTTTCAAGCGATCGCATTGACGAATTAAAGCAACAGAAATATTTTGACGTATTGCTTGCAGTAATTTATCAATATCAATCTGTGAATTTGGAGGGGTAGACAAACTATTAATAGGAGTTGGATTATAATTTGCTAAGACCAGATTATTATCTGAATATAAGACGTTTACAGAATCATTGTTAATCGAGCTATGCTCATTTCTAGAAGTAGATTTATGATCTTTAGGAATTGTAATATCTACTAAATCTTTGTTTTCAGGCAATGTTTCTGAAAAAGAATTCACAGAGATATTTTTAAATATATTTAGTTTTTCACAAATTAAGTTGTAGGTACTGCGATCAACAATTTCGCCATTTAAAAAATTTTCAACTAACTGCACGGCAAGACCAAGCTCACTTGCCAACTGTAAAGGGGTATATCCTTTATTTAAGAGTTCATCGTTTACTTGACTAAGAATATTTGACGATGCTTTTAACATGAATGCAGCATCCATATTTCTAATTCCTTATATTTTTAAACAGTGTTTAATCTATCCTAGAGCTTGGGTTAATTAGCATTACTACGCTTTTTAACTTAAATCAATCATCAGAGAAGCCAGTCAAGTGAGTTTGTTAACATTAGCGATCGATGTGGGTGGAAGTAATATCAAAGCGATCTTATTAAAAGAGGACGGTACGGCAGTATCACAGCGATTAATAATGGCAACTCCTCATCCTGCAATACCCGATATTTTAGTTGCGGCGTTGATAAATTTAATTGCTTTATATAATAATTGCGATCGCATTTCTATCGGGTTTCCCAGTGTGGTCGAAAATGGGATCACAAGGGGCGCAATCAATCTACATCCTAAATGGGATGGCTTTGCATTGGCTGAGATATTGCAAACCAAATTGGATAAACCGATCAAGATTGCTAATGATGCCGATGTGCAAGGCTGTGGAGCAATCGCAGGTCAGGGTGTAGAATTGGTGATCACGCTTGGTACTGGTTTCGGCTCTTCACTATTTCTCAATGGAAAGCTATTGCCAAATCTAGAACTAGGTCAACATATTTTTTGCGATCGCGATACTTACGAAGATCTTTTAGGTCAAGCAGCTCTTACTGAAGTTGAAATTAAAGTATGGAATGTTAGATTGCTAGAAGCGATCGCAACGCTTTATAAACTATTTAACTACGATCGTCTTTACATTGGCGGTGGCAATGCCAGATTAGTTTCTATTGACTTACCGTCAAATGTGGTGATCGTCTCCAATGATTTGGGCTTACTCGGTGGATTAGCACTATGGCGATACTCTAGCTAAACATAGCGCCAATTTCTAAAACAAAATTTGGCAATACATTTTCTCCTGAAAGTATTTCTGGAGCATTCAAAATTTCTATGGGTTGTCCTTGGCGATAGATGGCTACACGCTTAGATTTAGGATCAATCAACCATCCTAAAAGACAGCCATTGTCCATATATTCTTCCATTTTTACTTGTCCTTGTTTCCAAGAATCACTAGGTGATAAAAGCTCAATCAAAAATTCGGGACAGAGTGGCAAAAAACCTTTTCGTTGTTCAGGGGTGAGCGATTCCCATTTAGTTAAAGAAATCCATGCAGCATCGGGAGAGCGATCACTACCCTTTGGCAAACTAAACCCTGTAGATGAGTCAAAAGTCTTGCCAGCAGTTTTATTTGACGAAAATCGGTTCCATGTCACAAGCTCGTAATTTAAGTCAGAATTAAAACTGCCAGTTTCGCCGCCCGTTGGGGACACAATGATTAATTCTCCTTTGGATGTGCGTTCAAGTTTCATGTCAGGGTTTGCCGCGCAAAGCTTTACAAACTCAGTGCGCGTAAGTGTCACAATCGGGCTGAGATCAATGGTTAGACTAGTCATAATTTTGATTCACTCTGTAACAAGACGACAGACAGAGAGCGTGTCACACATTTTATTGATTTGATTGCAAACTCGATCAAATTGATTGCGATCGCTGATATCTATACTTAGATCAATAATTGCTGCCTTGCCTGTTTTGG
This sequence comes from Pseudanabaena sp., assembly GCA_043786935.1. Taxonomy (GTDB): domain Bacteria; phylum Cyanobacteriota; class Cyanobacteriia; order Pseudanabaenales; family Pseudanabaenaceae; genus Pseudanabaena. The sequence goes on from JAYVVP010000211.1 coordinate 2,238, forward strand.
TCTGGACATTAGCGCGGCGGACATTAATCTTGTTATCTGACAAGCGCGTCAGAATATCTCTTAAAACGCCAACTCGGTCAATCGTTTCTACACGAATATCGATTGGATATGTTTGACCATGATCGTTATCTTTACGCTGATTCCAGCCCACATGCAGAAGGCGATCGCTAGGAATATTTGCTAAATTAGGACAATCATGACGATGGATGGTAATGCCGCGACTGCTACCTAGAGCGACAATCCCTGCGATCGATTCGCCTGGTAGTGGAGAACAACAACCTGCGATCGAGTAAACCATGCCCTCAAGACCCAAAATTGGCGACTTAGAAATATTAATGGAACTATGGGGATGAGCAGATTCATGGCGTGATTCAAACTTTTGCGGATTCAGATCACGCTCATTGTGCTGATTTTCTCGCAGCTTATTGACAACAGAATTAACCGATGTTTCGCCATAGCCAATACCCGCGATCAGATCCTCCACATTGTGGTAGTTACATCGCTCGGCTAGCTTTAACATCTGGTCAGATTTGAGTAAAGTATCTAAGCCACTTTTGCCAAGTTCACGTTCTAGAGCACTGCGCCCTAAGGCAAGATTTTCATCGCGTCGCGATCGCTTAAACCATTGCCTAATCCGACTTTTTGCTGAGTTTGTCGCAACAAAGTTAATCCAATCCGTACTTGGATGAGCATTGTTTTGGGTGAGAATATTCACAATATCGCCGTGCTTGAGCGATCGCTGCAAAGGAACCATCACACTGTTTACCAATGCTCCTGAGCAGTGATTGCCAACTTCCGTATGGACACGATAAGCAAAGTCTACGGGTGTTGCTCCCCGTGGCAAGCAATACACATCTCCCTTCGGACTAAAGACATATACTTCACTATCAAATAAGTCCTCTCTAACACTATCAAGATATTCTTGAGGATCTGTTAAATCGCGTTGCCATTCTACTAACTGACGCAGCCAAGTAAACTTTTGATCATCTCCCTTTAGGGTTCTGCTATTAGATTCACTCTCTTTATATTTCCAATGTGCAGCAATTCCATAATCAGCGATATGATGCATTTCCCATGTCCGTATCTGCACCTCAATAGGTTGCCCTTTAGGTCCCATTACCGCCGTATGTAGTGATTGATAGCGGTTAGGCTTGGGTAATCCAATGTAATCTTTAAACCGTCCAGGAATCGGGCAGAAATGATCATGGACAATGGCGAGAACCCGATAGCATTCGTCCTTTGTATTAACGATTACTCGAACTGCTTGGATATCATAAATCTCATTGTATTGCTTCTGTTGACGTTCCATTTTACGGAATATGCCATACAGATGCTTCGGTCTACCACTAATCTCAAAATCAGCTATTTCCATCGCTATTAAGCGATCGCGTAGTACACGAGTCACTTCCACCAATTGCTCTTGGCGACTCTCACGGGTCTCTGTAACTAGAGACTCCATCATCAAATATTGCTCTGGCTGAATATATTTAAAAGCAATATCTTCAAGTTCCCACTTGATCTGTCCTAAACCAAGACGATTCGCCAAAGGTGCAAAAATTTCTCTAGTTTCTCTCGAAATTAGAACTTGCTTCTCAGGTCGCAAATGTTGCAAAGTTCGCATATTGTGCAAGCGGTCAGCTAGCTTAACAATAATCACTCGAATATCTTGCGCCATCGCCAGAAACATTCGCCGAAAGTTTTCAGCTTGACTTTCGGTCTTGCTCTCAAAACTAAGTTTCGATAATTTGGTCACCCCTTCAACCAATTGCCGAATTTCCTTCCCAAACTTTTCTTCAATTTGATCGCAGGACATCTCTGTATCCTCAACCACATCATGCAAAAATCCTGCGGCAATCATGGCATTGCTGCCACCCAAGTCTTTTAAAATCGAGGCAACCGCGATCGGATGCAATATGTATGGCTCTCCTGAAGCTCGGCATTGACCTTCATGCAATCGATAGGCAAGGTCTAAAGCTCGACCAACAACATCCTCATCGTTTAAAGATTCTCCTCTTTGCGATTTCTCCCAACAACTTCTCAACCAATCAGGAATATAAGTATCTACTACCACTCTACATTCCTGAACCTTGTCATCATCTAGAGCATTCTCTGAATGATTTACTGGAGCTTCGGCTAATAATGTCATTGGAGTCATATGTTTAATTTCGCCTAAGCAAAGATATTTGTTAAGGTTTTGGTAACCTTATTTTAAACTTTATGTCAGTTACGCTGTTTTGTCTTTAGATTTGAGTCCAAATATAAATATCACCGTGCTTTAAGATTAAATAAAACTTAGATTTTGCTAAAATTGTTACTTTTTAACATTCCTAACAAAATATAGATTGAAGCAAAATGATAAGCCTCACCAGTTAGATTTTAAAAATTAGATTTAAAAAATCATTGGCTGGCTATGTTGATCAATCCGTTTACATAGAGTTAAGCGATGTGTATCACTATCCCAATTAACATGATCGAAAATTTTTCGTAATATATAAAATCCCCTACCACATTCTAAATCTTGACATGGAGTGGGATCGTCTTTTCTAGAACAATTAGCGGACTGAAAATCGCTCCCCTGATCAGTAATAATCCACCAATACATTTGCGAAACTACCGAAAATCTGACGGTGATTTGCTTAGATGGATCGAGAGAATTGCCATGTGTTACTGCATTTACTAATGCTTCTTGTAGACCCAGACGTAGCTCTGACTGCCAGTCAAACGGGACTTTGTCCAGTAACAAGTCTAGCACTGGCGCAAGATATAAGGTTGAAGTAAAACTGAGATTACTCCACTTTCGTCCTACGGGACGGACAGTTGTCACAATCACGCCCTTTTAACCCCTCTGAATAACTGCTACTAAATTCACGATCGCAATACAATAGACTTACTTTCTATTCTAGCGAAAAATCTTTCCTAAAATCTTTCTTAAGAAATATGACCTTTACACAAAAACGAATTTCTCCCTTTAATCCTACTGAAAACACGCGTACGATGGGTAAAGGGCTGCGAGCAGCAATTTTGTTTTTGTTAGGTGTATTGGTGCTGATCGGGGTTTTAGGGGGACGGCTTTTTTACTTACAACTGATCGAAGGCGATCGCAATCAACAACTTGCCGAAAATAATCGCATTAGATTAATTGCGAAGCCACCTGAGAGGGGGCGACTTTTTGATCGCAAAGGCAATATTTTTGCATCAAGTCGATTGGCTCATGTGGTTTATCTATGGCCGATCGCTCAGCCAAAGGAAAAATGGCAGACAACTATTAGTCGGTTAGCCGAGTTGATGGACGTTTCAGCTCAAACTATTACCGATAAGTTAGAACAAGAGGGATATAACTCACCCAACCTAGTTCGCGTCTCAACGGCAATTAGTCCAAAGCTTGTGACTCTTCTCTCCGAACATAACAATGAATTACCAGGTGTAAAAGTTGAACCTGAAGCAGTGCGTTATTATCCTAATGGGGATGTCGCTGCCCATGTATTGGGCTATACAGGTGAACTAAACGCCGAAGAGTTACCAAAATTACGTGAAAAAGGTTATCGCCCTGGCGACGTTATTGGTAAAGCGGGTGTGGAGTATGCCTTTGAAAATATACTGCGCGGTGAATGGGGTGGTCAACAGGTAGAAGTTGATGCTTTTGGAAAGGTGTTACGTATTTTGGGGCAGAAATTACCTAAGGCAGGCAGTGCCGTTAAACTGACGCTTGATCTAGATTTAGAAAAAGCGGTCGAAAAAATCTTAGGCGATCAACAAGGCGGGATTGTAGCGATGAATCCTAACAATGGTGAAATACTTGCCATGGTTAGCCATCCCGCTTTTGATCCCAACCTGTTTTCGGGCAAGATTTCTGACGCAGTATGGAAAAGGTTACAAGAAAAAGACCATCCTTTTGTCAATCGCACCTTACAGGTATATCCGCCAGCTAGTACTTTTAAAGTCGTAACTATGACGGCAGCTCTAGAAAGTAAAGCATTTACGACCAACGATGTACTTGGCACTTATCCATATCTCGATGTGGGTGGCTTCCAGTTCTGGGATCATAACAAAGCTGGATTTGGTACGATTGGATTCTCTGAGGCAATGGCTTATAGCAGTAATACTTTTTTTGGGCAAGTTGGCATGCGTGTAGGTGAAAAAAGTCTTGCCGAGTGGTCTCACAAATATGGCTATGGAGAGTATTCAGGAATTGAGATCAAAGAGGAAGAAACTAAAGGCACTGTTCCCGATCCTGAGTGGAAACAAAAAGTTGTTGGTGAACCTTGGTATGTTGGCAACACCCTTAATATGTCAATTGGTCAGGGTGACGTGCAAGCCAATCTCTTGCAGGTTTCAATGATGACTTCAGGCGTGGCTAATGGTGGATTTAAGGTTAGACCGCATCTACTACTAGAAGATAATGATGCAAAAGAATCGCGGCAGTCTCTAAATATATCGCCAGTTAACTTAGAAGCTTTGCAAAAGGCTTTAAGATCCGTCTTTGATTTCGGAACTGCCTCGTCGCTAAATTCGGCAGAGATTGTTATGGCAGGTAAGTCGGGTACTGCCCAAGATCCGCCGCGTCCTAACCATGCGTGGTTTACAGTGTATGCGCCTTTTGAAAAACCTGAAATAGTGGTAACAGTTTTTGCGGAAAATGCGGGGGGCGGTGGTGGTAGTGCGATCGCGGCTCCTTTAGCTGTTCAGACGATTGAGGCTTATATGCAAATTAAAAAACAACCTAACTCGCCGAATAATCCGCCAATCCCTACGGCAGTTCAAAACTAAAAAAATTTAGATACTAGACTTACAGCAATTTACTTTTAAACTCGCCACAAATAAAGATATAAAACCAATTGCGGGGCTTTGCCCTGCGACCCCTACTTGTAACAGGTTTGATCGATAACTGCTGTAAGACCAAAAAAAGGGCGCTAAGCGCCCTTTTTTTAGATTTTTTTGAGCCAACTAAACATAGCGCGTAAATCTTTGCCCACAGACTCGATCTGATGCTCTGCTTCTTGACGACGCATCGCGGTGAATCCAGGCTTGCCAGCTTGATTTTCGAGAACAAACTCGCGAGCAAACTGACCAGACTGAATTTCAGCAAGAATTTTCTTCATTTCTGCCTTAGTCTGATCGTTGATCAATCGAGGACCGCGTGTGTAATCACCATATTCAGCGGTGTTCGAGATGCTATAGCGCATATTAGACATGCCGCCTTCAACGATCAAATCAACAATTAGTTTCACTTCATGCAAGCACTCGAAATATGCGAGTTCAGGCTGATAGCCTGCCTCAACAAGAGTTTCAAAACCAGCTTTGATGAGCGCACATAAGCCACCGCAAAGTACTGCTTGTTCGCCGAATAGATCGGTTTCAGTTTCTTCGCGGAAGGTTGTTTCTAGAACACCGCCGCGCGTGCCGCCGATACCTTTGGCATATGCCATCGCGCGATCGCGTGCTTGCCCTGTTGCATCTTGATACACCGCAAACAAAGCGGGAACGCCTTGACCTTGAGTATAGGTACGACGCACTAAATGTCCAGGCCCCTTAGGAGCAACCATGATCACATCGACATCCGCAGGAGGTACGACTTGAGCGAAGTGGATATTAAATCCGTGAGCAAAGGCTAGAGTATTGCCTGCTTTAAGGTTTGGTTCAATTTCGGTAGTATAGATTGCCTTTTGAGTTTCATCAGGCAATAAAATCATGATCAGGTCAGCCGCTGCCGATGCGTCGGCAACAGTCTTAACCGTGAGCCCTTCAGATTCAGCTTTTTGCCATGAGGGACTGCCTTGGTATAACCCCACGATGACATTCACGCCGCTTTCTTTGAGGTTGAGGGCATGCGCGTGACCCTGAGAACCGTAGCCGATAATTGCGACTGTTTTACCCGCTAGAAATTCAAGATTTGCGTCCGTGTCGTAGTACATCCGAGCCATAGTGTGGTTATCTCCGAGACAAGTATTAAGTAAGTTTAGGGTGAGTAATGGTTTGTAAGGTTTATTGTCAATTTGGCTTCAAACACTTCTTTTAGTCTACCGAAAATTGCCGCTTCCCAAAAATAAATTTATAATCGTCTCCTCTAAAAAATACAACCGCAAAGTAAGGCTTTATATTTGCAAATTTATTTTTAAAGAAAGGTAACGCTCCCTTAAGTAATTCCAAAATACTCTTATCTTCTAAATTATTTGCCTTGTCCCCATCTACAGGATATTTAAAATCCAGAAGTAGAACGATTCGGGTCTGAGTACCATGATTCCATGCCTCATGTTCGGTCGTATCGTCAAATACGAGAGTCTTTCCTTCTTGCCAGCCTCGTGTCTCATCACCAACCCTTAAGGAACAACCATCACAGCCGATTAATCCCAAATGACAACGTAATACTCCGTCAGGATAGCCAGTATGTGCGGCAATATGTGTACCGATCTTGAGCGAAGAAAAACCAGCAGTCACGAGATTGGGAATTTGTTCGATTAGTTTGGTAGTTTCTGGACAAATTTGACAATTTTTGTCGAGTTTTATCCCAAATGCGTAAAGACCAAATATGTCCCAACCATCTTTGTACAAATGCTTTTCTGGCCATTCGACAAAGCTGCGATCGCTTAGTTGTTCGAGTTCTTGACGGATGGTAAGCCAATTGGCTTCTAAATTAGCGGTAAATGGAAAATCTTGAGAGCTTTTATACATATTTAAGCAGCAACTCCAGAAGCAATCTCAGGGCTACTAATCATATCAGTAACATCAATTAACTCTGCCTCAAAACTGACTTGAGCGCGATTGGTTTTGCCACCGACATAGAGGCGATCGCCAACTTGTAAAGCCCATACCTGTGAGTGACTGATATAGCTCATCATTACGCCCAACATCAACAATCCAAATCCACTGTACACAATCGGAATCCCAGGGTCGGCTTTGATCTGTAAACCCGTACTACCAATCGCCTCTTTCAATGTAAAAGTTACGCCATTGACTTCCGCACTACCATCGGTACGAACTGTGGTTAATAAATCCCCTTTTTCGTCATAGATTAGGAATGTGCCTTGTAAATCTGGCGTAATTAAAGTAATTCCTGCACTCAGATCTGGCTTCGTAGGAATCCATGTACCCCAAACTTGACGACCACCATTCTGTGATTCCAGCTTGCTTACGGGTAATTGCAGAATAGGACTGTTATTGAGAGTAAAACGCACAGCATGAATATCCCAGTTAGCTTGATAGAAGCTGACCCCTTTGTATTTAAGCGGCTCATTCACATGAATGGTTTTACGCTCAACTTCTTTCCCATCTTTGTCAAGAACTGATAAATCAGAGTAGAACTGATCGATACTTCCTTTAGCAGTGTAATCAATCCAAAAGCGATTGACTCTAACTGACCAATCTTTGGGAACTTGAGAGGCTGACCAAGCTCCTGCTTCAGTAATGTTTTTAACTTGGAATGTATCTCCACTGGGAACCATTTCCTGCGCGACAAAACCTGTCAGCGAACCCCAGACAGAACCGCACAATACTAGCAGCATACTGGCATGGACAATAATTGGTCCAATCCTGCCGATTAGCCCCTTGCGAGCATAAAGGCGATCGTCGGCTTGGTAAACTTTGTAGCTTTTATTTTGGAGAGACTGCGCCAGATGATTAAGATTACCGCCGACAATTTCTGTTGCGAGGGGAAGTTTGGCAAAACTTTGGGGCTTGGTGTAGTAAAACCAACGTTTGGAGGCTTTGAGAATAGGTAATTGACGATTGAATGTACAAGCAGTGAGGCTAGTGCCAAACAAAATTAAAAGTGTAAGAAACCACCAACTACCATAGACATGATCTAATCCGATCGCTAAAATTACTTGATAAGATAGAAACCCAAATAAAGCAGGATGTTCTGGATAATTTTCACGATAAAAATTAATAGTCTGTCCCTGTTCGATCACTGTGCCGAGAATGCTAAACAGGGCTATTAAAAGTAATAAGGCGATCGCAACTTTGAGATTAGCAAGGAGCGCCACCACCTGATGTCGCCAAATTTGGTGTGCTTGGAAGCGAATTTTTTGAAACACGTCACATTTACAATTATTACTTCTTGACTTGATCTTATCTCAGGTTGTCAGAAAGTAGATGGTGACCAAATTTACGCTAAAGTTAAGCGAGATATTTAGGAACAAGGGAATATGTCACAAGGCAAAGAAACTACAGTTTTAGTCCTGTCATTGCTAGTCACAGCGAGTCTAGCTGGCGGTGGCTATTGGTTTTTTTCGCAACAAAATAAATCAGTCATAGTAGCGCCATCCCCGCCTTCCACTGCATCACCCCAATCCTCAATTCAGCCAACCGCACAACCATCAACTAGCACTTCATCATCAACTAATTTAAACATTGACACATCTTTGCCCAATCCAAATGTTTTAGAGATAGACGGCAGTACAACAATGGTTGCCCTAGTCAAAGAACTGCGTAATGCTTATAGTCAAGTTAATCCTAATATTCCGACTACCTTTGGCGTGCCTGATGGACAACCGAGTGGCTCTAATCAAGGTTTACAAAATCTCATTAATGGATCTGTGGCGATCGCGGCAAGTTCACGTCCACTCAAAGCTGAAGAAGCACAATCAGGGCTGCAATTAATCCCGATTGCTAAAGATGCGATCGGAATAGTAGTTGGCATCAATAATCCGTTTAAGGGGAATCTAACTAAAGATCAATTACGCGATATCTACCAAGGCAAGATTACCAATTGGTCACAAGTTGGCGGGACTAATCAACCAATTAGAGTAATCAACCGGGCTGTGTCAAGTGGCACAAGAGAAGCTTTTGAAAATATTGTTTTACTCGGTCAAAGCTTTGTACCTGATAGCCCCAATTTTATAACTTGGAAACAAGATGAAACAACGGCGATTTTGCGCGACTTAGGCAATAACAGTATTAGTTATGCCACTGTTTCTCAATTGGAAAGGCAAGAAATAGTAAGAATTATTTCAATTGACGGGGTAAATCCTACTGATATCGCGGCTGTAAAAGCTGGTAATTATCCTATTAGCCGTAGTTTGTTTTTAGCTGTAAAGAAGACAACTAGTCCCGCCGCCAAGCAGTTTATTGAGTTTGCTCTTTCCCCTCAAGGACAACAAATTGTTCAGAAATTAGGATTTATTTCCGTACAGTAAGTAGCAGAAACAAAAAGTCAGTGGTTCAGGTTAAACTGGCTCAACTAATTTTTAAGGTTCTATTTTTAAGATAGTTTATGTATTAAAGATCTCCATTATCTTTAGGATATAAGATAAAAAAGAGCAACATCTATAAATAAGTAAACTCTCTTTTCTCAATTTAAATTTATGCTAGATGTTTTGGCAATGCTAGAAATGATTTTAACAAATGTATCAATTTAGACATTCTGAAAAGCTAATCTTCAAACCTAAAATCATTCTTAAGTAAAATATCGAGTTTAAATCTGGCTGTTATAAATTATTA
>JAYVVP010000212.1:0-11632 GCA_043786935.1 Pseudanabaena sp.
CATGTTGAGCTATCTACTGTCGCAAATGATTTTACTACTCCACCTGAACTTTGCTCAACCTTCGCTGAACCTGTAACTAAACCTGTTACTTCAACTCCAACAGAAGGTAAATTGTTGATACATCCAGAATAAACACGAGACAATCCACCTGCATCCTCAAGAAACCAGCTCGTACCTATCTGTAATGTCTTCATAAAACCCTTTACTATCAAAAGCCCTACACTAAAAAGCCGAAGACAGCATTCTGCTATCCTCGGCTTCTGTAAATATTAATTCAAGAATTAATACTAAGCAACAGACTCACTAGCATCCTTCTTGTTACGCTTGATAGCTTTGCTACCAAAGAAAGCGGCAGCTAAAGCAATACCAGGCACAATTGCTGGTACTGGTACTGACCTCTTCGAATCAAATTCAAAAGCAATTTGACCTGTTGAGAACTTCATGCTGTCAAAACCTGAGTCAGAGTGAAAGGTTACGAACCTATTAGAAATAGAACTGGTTCGACTGCCAAAATTAGAGCCAATATTACCAAAAACACTTAGACCAGTAAGTTCGCCAAGGGAGACACCACTTTTGAAAAATTCCACTGTGTTACTTTCGTCAACCGAAGCCCAGTAAATACCAAATGTATTAAGTAAAGTCGGCGAGTTGTAAAAGATAGCTCCAGCTGTAAAAGGCGCAACAGTATCACCAGAGCCTGTAGGTTGTACCACCAAATACTTGCTCCCATCAGACAATGGACTAGCACTGTAACCGGTATCACCTTGTGTAATATTTCCATCAGCAGATAGCATCCCAGCTGCATCAAAAGAATAGCCAGGTGCAGTGCCATCGTTAAACTCACTTAGATCACTAACATTGGACGCACCTAATACATAGGTAATACCTGCGGCATTAGCAGAACCCGCAGCTAGAGAAACACAAAGCACGCTTACTGCTGAGATAGCAGCTGAAGATAAATATTTCATGATTTGGTAGACCTATTTTTTGAGGATTAGTTAAAGATGACATGCAATAAGTTGCATCAATTCATTGAGACTGAAAGATAGAATAGTATGGCTTTTAACAGCACCATCACCACTTAGACTAGTCATCTCTAAGCTACTTAACTACCTGAAAAAGCCAGCCACACAAACAAGTTTAACTTTCTGACAGTAAACATGATTTTGTTTGGACTCCATTAGATAGATTAGTTTAAACGAAACTAATTTATCTAATGCTAAGAAATTTCTGCATATCTATACTATGTTTACTCTTAAGGGCATATAAAATTTCCTTAATTTAAGTCTCGCTTGAGAGATAGAAGATATACTTGAAATTAACTTACTTTAATCATGATGGACGTTAGTCACAACTAAATAAGTTGATTACAGTTGACTTTCTACGGTCTAGCTGCAATAGACCAATACTACATGAAAAACCAGATAACCCAACCCCTAAGTGATGCAAAATAGTTATATTTAAGTTATAACTTAGTTATTTACAGCACAGCAATTTCTAGAATCTAAATTTAGTATGGCTCATACGATCGCATCAAACATATGTGAAGGCATTGCTGAATGTGTACCTGCTTGTCCTGTAGCCTGCATCGAACAGGGGGAAGGCGCAAATAGTAAAGGAACAATTTGGTTTAAAATTGACCCTTCAATTTGTATTGACTGCGGTGTTTGTTTACAGGTATGTCCGATCCAAGGGGCAATTTTGCCTGATGAACGTCCAGAGCTAGTGATCTAAAAAGTGATCTCAAAAAAAGCAGAAGGACGACTTGCGTCATTTCTTTTTCTTGAGCGTGATAGTATAAGCTTCAGTGCTGACAGGCAAATAAAGACTAAACACTAAGATAACTTGTGTTTAACCTGTAGTACGCAAGCTCCGAAGAGATGCACTCGAACGCTACTTGCTGCATATTTTGCAGGTAAAGTTAGAGTCTATAGCCGCAAAAGCATCGCAACTGTGATGCTTTTTGCCGTGATCGGTTACTGTTAAGAGCACTCAAGGAGTGGGCGATTGTCCCACTTTTTTGTTTTTTAGTTAGTTTTTTGAATTAGCTTTTAACAATTTGGTTTAAAGATAATTCAAAAACCACCCTCAAATAAACGCTCAAATTGTAAATTTTATGAGTCATCCTCTAATTCCGCAAATTGTTCAAGTTGCTGAAGAAGTTGCCTCGCCCCTTGGCTTAGAGGTTGTTGATGTTGTGTTATATACCAATAAAAATCCTGCGGTGTTGCGGGTCGATATTCGCAATCTCTCTCAAGATACGGGGCTAGATGACTGTGAACGCATGAGCCGCGCCCTAGATGCGACTTTAGATGAGATCAATTTGATTTCTTATGCCTATGTGCTAGAAGTTTCTAGTCCAGGTGCAGAGCGTCAGTTGCAGGGCGATCGCGAGTTTATTGCTTTTAAAGGTTTTATGGTGACAGTCAGTACAACAGAGACTCATGAAGGTAAACAAAGCTGGAGTGGTCATCTCATTTCCCGAAATGAGACACATATTTCCATCAGCATCAAAGGTCGAATTGTAAATATTCCCCGTGAACTTTGCGATCGCGTTGAACTATCAAAAATGGAATAAAAATTCAGCCCAGTTTAAAAAGGGATAGCGCGAAGCGATGTCTATCCTTAAATATCAGAGTTACTTAGTTTTATAGAAGCGAGAAAAATTTATGTCATTGTTGAGTTTACCCGGATTGGGACAGATGGTAGAAGTGATTAGCAAAGAGCGCAATCTACCTAAACACGCTGTTCAAAATGCTTTACGTGAAGCTTTACTCAAAGGATATGAGCGCTTTCGCAAGACTTATCGATCTGATGGAATTACATTTGAAGAAGAGCATTTCAACAATTTTGATGTGGAGCTAGACCTTGAAAGTGAGGGATTTCGAGTTTTAGCAACCAAGATTATTGTCGAAGAAGTGGGCGATGCCGATCATGAAATTGGGCTATTTGAAGTGCGTGAAGTCGCTCCTGAAGCTCAAGCTGGTGGAACAGTGGTGGTTGACGTAACTCCAGAGCAGGGAGATTTTGGACGGATGGCAGCAATCCAAACTAAGCAAGTTCTAGCCCAAAAACTAAGAGATCAACAACGGAAGATAATTCAAGAAGAGTTCCAAGATGTTGAGGGGACAGTTTTACAAGGTCGAGTACTAAGATTTGAAACTACTTCGGTAATTGTCTCTGTCAGTAGCGGCTTTGGTCAACCTGAGGTTGAAGCAGAGCTACCAAAGCGTGAACAACTTGCGGGGGAACGACCCTATCGTCCTAACATGACCCTGAAGGTCTATCTGAAGAAGGTGTTTGAAGGTTCACGACGAGGTCCTCAGTTATTAGTTTCACGGGCGGACGCGGGCTTAGTTGTCTATTTATTTGCCAATGAAGTGCCTGAAATTGAAGAAGAAATCGTGCGGATCGTAGCTGTCGCTAGAGAAGCTAATCCACCATCACCTGCGGTTGGTCCTCGCACCAAAATTGCAGTGGATACTCTTGAGCGCGATGTTGATCCTGTTGGTGCTTGTATTGGTGCGCGAGGATCACGGATTCAAGCAGTTGTAGCTGAGCTTCGGGGCGAAAAGATTGATGTGATCCGATGGTCTCCCGATCCTTCGACTTATATTGCCAACTCGTTAAGCCCTGCGCGGATTCATGAAGTGCGCTTGATTAACGCCGATGAAAGAATTGCTCATGTGCTTGTACCTGAGGATCAGTTAAGTCTAGCGATCGGCAAGGAAGGACAAAATGTCCGTTTAGCGGCTCGTTTAACAGGCTGGAAAATCGACATCAAAAATGTTGCAAAGTATGACTACGACGAGGAAGATCGGCGGATACATGAAAGTTCTCTAAGGCTCGCTGTAAATCATGCCCCTTATGAGCAAGATGAGGAAAACGACGAAGAGTAAAAGCCGATAAGTTAGGATTGGCGGAGCAAAAAGTCACGTATGATAATTTTGAATACCAAAATGCGGAGTAAATCAGTTTGGCTCTGAAGCTACACCGTCGTTGTGTTAGTTGTCAATGCATTGCCATGCGCGATACTCTCTGGCGTGTGGTGCGTGCGATCGCTTCAACTGACGAACATTCTAACAAGACTGATATCAAGCAATTTCAAATTCAACTTGATAATGGGATGGGGCGTTCAGCCTATGTTTGCAAAAAATTAGATTGTTTGCAATTAGCCCAAAAGAAAAATCGTTTAGGGCGATCGCTTCGTACTCATATTCCACCTGAGATTTTTGATATTCTCAAATCACGACTGTAGAATATACAACAAGAAAAAAGAAATGCAAAAGCAAACAATTCTGGTGACAGGCGGATCAGGATATATCGGTTCCCATACGGTAAAAGCTTTACAACAGGTGGGTTATGAAGTTTCGATCTTGGATAATCTTGTGTATGGTCACCAGGATATAGCCGAAATTTTAGGAGCCGAATTGATCGTTGGGGATACTAATGATCGGGATTTGCTAGATCAATTATTTAGCGATCGTCCTATTAGTGCAGTCATGCACTTTGCCGCCTATGCCTATGTTGGTGAGTCGGTAACTCAGCCTGACAAATATTATCGAAACAATGTTGTTGGCACTTTAACTTTGCTTGAAGCAATGGTTGCCGCGAATATTAAAACCTTTGTCTTTTCTTCTACTTGTGCTACTTATGGCGTGCCACAGCAAACGCCAATTACGGAAGATCACCCACAAGCGCCAATTAATCCTTATGGGGCGACCAAACTTATGGTCGAGAGGATTTTGCAAGATTTTGATGTTGCCTATGGGCTTAAGTCGGTAATCTTTAGATACTTTAATGCGGCTGGAGCAGATCCTAATGGAGTGATTGGGGAAGATCACAATCCTGAGACTCACTTAATTCCGCTAATTTTGTTAACGGCTTTAGGTAAACGCGATGCGATTACCATTTATGGCTCTGACTACCCAACCCCTGATGGGACTTGTCTCCGTGACTATATCCATGTAACTGACCTTGCAGAAGCTCATGTGCTAGGTTTACAATATCTGCTCAATAGTAAAAAGAGTGAAATTTTTAATCTTGGCAATGGCAATGGTTTTTCAGTTAAAGAGGTAATTGATACGGCGAAGCAAGTTACTAGTAAACCAATTAAGGTATTGTTTGGCGATCGCCGCGCAGGAGATCCACCAGCATTGGTTGGCAGTAGTGAGAAAGCAAAAAAAATCTTGAATTGGCAACCTAAATATGCTGATTTAAATCTAATTTTGCAACACGCTTGGCAATGGCATCAAAAGCGTCATGCCTAACAAAAAACAAAAATGATTGATCCAGTAAAAGTGCCACCAATCATTTTTGAGTTTAAAATTTGTCAATTTTCTGGGCTAGTTCAAAATCGAGTGCGCTGATGCCATCGACATCATGGGTGGTGAGATCGATTTTTACTTTGTTGTATACATTGAAAAGTTCAGGATGATGTCCCATCTTGTCAGCCGTAATCGCCACTTTGCTGATAAATCCAAAGGCTTCGACAAAATCAGCAAATTTGAAGTTTTTCTGAAGCTTATTATCAACGACTGTCCAACCTTCTAGCTGTGCGATCGCTGAAGAAATTTCCACTTCAGATAATTTTTTAGTAGCCATGAATCTGTAAATACTTGTTAATTACAAACTTATGATGAATGGTGATTTGCCCTACTCATTAAAAACTCACACAAGTTTTAACTATTAAAAAAAGAGAGGCAGTGTTTCGCTCCCTCTCTTTTCAAAAATTAAACTTTAAAGTTCAATTTTTAATTGGTTGATCACGATACCACCAAGACAAAATCTGTACCCAATTCCACCCATTTTGAGCCATTTGTTGGGTCATTTCTTGATCGAGGTGTTGCCCATCCGAGACGGGCATATAGCCACCCCCCCAACTAATCCAGTTGCGAGGTAAACGGGCGCGGTAATAGCCTTTAAATCCAGGTTTAAGCATATAGCCAGCAGTTGAAGCCACAGCTTGATCGCTACGACTATGAATTAAGGCGATCGCTTGCCCTGTTTGTGTATCGTAGCGATAAAACCCTTTATAGACTTGATCGCGCGTATCACTAACTAGGTCATAGGGAGCTTCACCCCATTTGCGTTGACGTTGGGTATTGACAGCATAACTACGAGCCGCTACTGCTTGCGCCATTAATGCGTCCATATGCCAACTTGCCGGCATTTCGCTCGGAACAACGCTGCGGAGATATTCCTCAAGAGATAACACGTTAATCGCGATCGCCTTATTATTCCAAGCGCGTAATTCTATTTGACCAGGATAAAGATTGCTACCTACTTGTACCAATCCATTATTACTAGGCGTAATCCGATATGCAGAAGTTAGCGGTAATGTGTACCACTTACCAGGATCGAGACGGCGGCTTGCTTCTCCTGAAGTTTGCAGAGTCGCAGGTTGAGTTACAGCGACCGACATCTTCGAGCCACTTTCCTCTCTGACCAAAACCCTTAAAAGGTCTGTCGCCGCTGCTGGAGAGACTCCTGCGACAAGTACCAATACCAAGGATAAAATTAGCGTATACAGCCCTTTGGAGAAGTGTTTCATCATTTAGTTATTCACTCACACCTATGAGCAGAGCTTGTAATTTTTGTTTCGTGAGATAGTTGAGGCATTCTGTTTTAGCCCCGAATAGTCAGATAGTTTAGCAAAACAATTTGACTTTGGTAACATTATTTTTGCTGGTTTGTAGCATCTTTGAGATAGCAAGTAATTTACAAAGGCAAAGCGGCAAAAAAATTTTGATCAAAACTAATCTCAGTGTTTTTGCTTTGAGCCTTTCTTTACTTGTGTTAGTACATAATATATAGAGGGAGAGTAAGTGTGCGGTTGCGGAATTTGTCTCAAGATTTATGTAAATTTATTTTGAGTACAATTTTTGAGGAAAGTCCGGGCTTCCCAGAAGATCAGGCTGCTGGATAATTCCCAGTGCGAGCGATCGTGAGGATAGTGCCACAGAAAGATACCGCCCAATATAGCTTTTGCTAGATTAGGTAAGGGTGCAAAGGTGTGTTAAGAGCGCACCAGCAGAGTCGTGAGGCTCTGGCTCGGTAAACCCCAGTTGGAAGCAAGGCGAGAGGATACAAGTGTTGCGATCTTCATATGATCTTGTGTCCGTTACTTAGTGAGACTGTTTAGTGAAAACTAGGCGATCGCATCTAAGTGTGTGCCGCATGAGGTATTTGGCAACAAATATCCTAGATAGATAACCGATAAGGAAGTTGATAAAACTCCTGAAACAGAACCCGGCTTATGTCTTGCTCTTCCTATATTTTTCTCTCAAAGTTAGGGTAAGTGGTGTGAAATGCTGCTTATCTTAACCTAAATCAATCCACAAACAAAAAGCAGTTTTTTGGTTGAAATCTGGTAAGTCTAGATGTTAAATATTGTTTGTGATCGCTTTAATTTCAACTTTAAATTTTAAAACTAATTACATTTGTTCCTCCGAACCTTTTTAGCTAGAATATTTTAACTAGAGTCATTAAACTATGGGAATTGTTCCCAGCCATGCATCATCAATCTCGGAAATGACCCATCGCGCATCTCGAAAGTGGTCTACTAAAGCGATTATCGGAATTACCTTTATCTGCCTCATTTCAACTTTGAGCCTTCGTTTTTATTCTGAGCCGCGCTTAACTATTGGCACATTTATTGACCAAGATTTGCGATCGCCTAAAATGATTGCGGTTACTGACATTGAAGCCACCAAACAAGCGCAAGAGCTTGCCAAACAGCAAGTAATACCGATTTATCGTAGCAACTCTGAACTTAATGCTAATGCCGTTAAGCATCTTGAGGAGCTTTTGCGCGTAGGTGATGACTTAAGAATATCTTCTGGAAATTTGCCCTATGTTGATCGCAAGATTCTTGATGATGATGTGCAGAAATATCTCAGGCGAATTTCTGATCTAGAGTGGGAACACTTACAAGACAAAGCTAGTAAACCCGCTAGTAATGTTAATAATCAGGTTAATTCCATATCAAACTTTCTTAGTAAAGATCCAGAAGTTGCACTTATAGCAGTATCGGAGCTATCTCAATACAGACTCAACGCTAATCCTCAAGACTATAAAAAGTTGCTTGATAAAGTGACCGAGATTCGTAAAGCTTATTCAATGACGCAAGAAAAAGCGGCAAAAGGTCCAGCCATGTTTCGCGATCACCTCTTAGAAATGACAAATGAGGAGTGGGAAACTAATAAAAATCTAATTCGACTTGCCTTAACCGATGTCCAGACAGCGGGAATTGTGGTCGGTTTGCCAGACGATATGTTGCAAAAACGGCTAGCTAATCTTAAAAACTTGCCGACAAACGATGAACATCGTGTCATGGCGATCGCTTTACTTAGCTCTACAGTTAAGCCGAATTTGACGATTGACTATGTTGGCACAACTGAAAGAGCCATTAAAGCATCGAAATTAGTCCAGACTCAAAAAATTTCTTTAGCGGCAGGAGATGTAATTGTCAAAGGGGGTGAAAAGATCACTGAACGACAATTTGTTATTTTAGATGAGCTTGAAATGACCCAAAGACAAATCAACCTTAAAGGCTTGGCTTTGATGGTCAGTGCGACAGCGATCGCCTTTTGTATATTTGGCTATGCTAATCGTCGTTGGCAATATTTACTCAAAGTAAAGTTACATGCTAAAGATCTTTTGATGCTAGGAATCATATGTAGTGGCAATGCGCTTGCTATTGCTTTGATGGCTCCCAATATACTTGTATTTATGCCTTTAGCAAACATGGGCTTAATTATCGGCAGTTTTTACAGTTCGCGCCTTGCGTTTCTAATTACCTGCTTAGCCTCAGTTTTGTTCGCGATTGCCATTAGTGCAGACTTACTGACCATCACACCCATATTAATTGGCGCATTGGTGGGGGCGGCTATTACTAATCGTCCCCTAACCCGATCACATCTTGCCGCAACTGGTTTACTAGTTGCTCTACTGCAAGCTACTGCATACATTGCGATCGCGCTTATTGGAGGTTCGACACCACCTGTGTTAATCGCAATTACTGCACTTCAGTATGCATTGGGAGGACTAATATCAGCAGTTGTAGCCCTTGGCTCTATTCCTTACCTAGAACATATTTCTTACGCATTAACACCATTTCGTTTAGCCGAGTTAGCTAATCTTGATCGTCCACTTTTGCGTCTGCTTGTAACTGAAACCCCAGGGACTTTTCAACATACTTTATTTGTAGCAAACCTTGCCGAAGCAGCCGCCCGTGAAATAGGAGCAGACACAACATTAGTGCGAACGGGGACGCTATATCACGACATTGGCAAGACGCTACGACCCGAATATTTTATTGAGAATCAAATGGGGCAACCAAACCCCCACGATACTCTCAACGACCCGTGGCACAGCGCTAAAATTGTTAAAGAGCATGTTTCAGGCGGGATCAAACTAGCTCAAAAATATCATCTTCCTGAAATGCTACAGGCTTTTATTCCAGAGCATCAAGGCACAATCACTATCTCCTATTTTTATTGTCAAGCTCAAAAGCGCTCCGATCATGTGAATGAATCAGATTTTCGCTATATTGGTCCAATTCCGCAATCTCGCGAAACTGGCGTAGTTATGTTAGCGGATGCCTGTGAAGCAGCCTTGAGATCGCTTGGTACTGAAACCACGCTCGAAGCTGGTAAAAGCTTAATGATGAGAATTTTTCAAGCTCGATGGAATGATGGTCAGCTCAAAGATTGTTCTTTGACTTGGGAAGATTTAGATCGGATCGCCCCTATATTTATCAAAGTCTGGAAAGAAAGAAATCATGGCAGGATTAAATATCCTCATCTAGCTGACAAGCTTGATCCTTCAGGCTCCGCTTTACCAGATCATCTTTACTCTTCTAAAGCCTCTTCTGAAGATGGTGAACAGTTACAAGGACAGATAGCAATATCAAAAGAAATCGCTTTGAAGTAACTAAAATCAAGATTGTGTGGCTCATTCATCGCTTATTGTTTCTTAGTTTTACTGCCTCTATTACAGACTAAAGCGTTTGGATAATTTTTATAAGTAAAAATACTTAGATTAAAATAAAAATCTATTTTTTAAACTATTAGAGCCAATAACTCAAATCTAAAAATAATCTAAAAAGATTGTCATCAAAGCATTACAGGAATCGGTTAAGACATTATTAAATTTATATTTGTTTGGAATCGCGGAAATCTTTTCTAGGCAAAAGTTAGAGGCTAATTTTCTTCTAGACTCCACGCTGCATAATTAAATTAATTAATATTTTTTTACATAATTTTTAGCAAAGTTAAATTAACACTTATGAATTCTTTAGGGAACTCAGTTACAGCTTGTCGGTTATGTCAGCATTACAGTCCTGAAGGAAGAAGAGGCGGATATTGTGGCAAGTTAGATGTGCCTGTTCTGTCTAAATGGGAAGCCTGTAGCTTAGCAGCTCATCCTTTTGAGACGTCTTGCTTGTCTACTAATAATCTCAATACACTCTTATACGAGTCAATTCCTGACAATTTGAATATCACACATATAGAAATTCCAGAATTACAAGAGATTAGAAGGCGATCGCTTAGCTTTTCAGAATACTAACAAGCATTAAAAACAGCAATTTATAGCAAATTTTTACAGCAATCTGCATGTGGTAGGCTTAGCTTAATTAGTATTTAATAACTTTAGTTTTACAGGAAAAAGTGCTAGCAAGGGTCTGGAGTGCAGCAATTTTAGGTATCGATGCCGTTCAGGTGGGGGTAGAGGTAGACGTATCGGGCGGCTTGCCTGGAATTACCTTAGTCGGATTACCAGATACCGCAGTTCAAGAAAGTCGAGAAAGGGTTAAAGCCGCTATTAAAAATTCTGGCTACGCTTTTCCGATGCGAAAAATCGTGATTAATCTCACGCCTGCCGACTTGCGTAAAGAAGGTCCTATTTTTGATTTACCAATTAGCATTGGTATTTTGGCTGCTTCAGAACAAGTCGATCCGCAGTTATTGGGCGATCACTTGTTTCTAGGTGAAGTTTCTCTTGATGGTTCACTACGTCCTGTCTCAGGAGTATTACCGATCGCAGCAGCGGCTCAGCGTTTAGGGATGATTGGGATTATTGTGCCGAAAGAAAATGCCCAAGAAGCTGCTCTCGTTAAAGGCTTGGCTGTTTATGGAATGCAAAGCATTACTGAGGTGGGAGATTTACTTGCTAATCCAGACAAATATCAGCCAGTAGTTGCCGATCCTGAAATTAAATGGAATGAAAGCGACTTTAAACTAGACCTAAAAGATGTTAAAGGTCAACATCATGCTCGTCGGGCTTTAGAAATAGCGGCGGCTGGGGGACACAATCTGATTTTTGTTGGTCCGCCAGGATCGGGTAAAACGCTACTAGCAAGGCGCTTACCGAGTATTTTGCCAAATATGAACTTTGATGAAGCACTAGAAGTGACCAGAATTCACTCGGTAGCGGGTTTGCTAAAAGGCAAAGGGTTAATCAGCGATCGCCCATTTCGCAGTCCCCACCACTCCGCCTCAGGACCCTCACTTGTAGGAGGTGGAAGCTTTCCGCGCCCAGGCGAAATCACCCTTGCCACAAATGGGGTGCTTTTCTTAGATGAACTTACCGAGTTTAAGCGAGATGTGCTGGAATTTTTGCGACAACC
>JAYVVP010000213.1:0-4198 GCA_043786935.1 Pseudanabaena sp.
GAGAGTTTAAAACTCAAGTCAAAGTCTTGGCGGCTACAGTGGCAATTTTTTGGATTATTGTGATCTTAAATGAATTAGTCCTCGAGCAAATTTTAGTAATTGCTAATAGCTGTGGATTGATGAGGGGCTTAAATGCTTTAGGGATAGTACCTCAGAGCTTTATCGGCTTGCGGGGTATTTTGTTTGCTCCATTTTTGCATGGCAGTTTTTATCATGTTTTAGCAAACACAGCTCCATTTATTGTTTTGGGCTGGCTCGTGATGTTGCGAAATATCAAGGATTTCTATTTTGTGTCTGCTATATCTGCGTTGGTAGGTGGTTTAGGCACTTGGCTAATTGGACGACCTTGTTCTGTCCATGTTGGCGCTAGTGGTGTGATTTTTGGCTATTTTGGTTACTTATTATTTCGTGGTTACTTTGAGAGGAGCTTTGTAGCGATCACTATCTCACTCGCGATCGCTATTACTTATGGCAGTTTGATCTGGGGAGTATTACCAACGCGTTCTTATATTTCGTGGGAAGGTCATTTGTTTGGATTTATTGGCGGCATTATTGCTGCGAAGTTATTATCACCAACCAAAACCGCAACCTAAAAAATTTGGGAGGGCGCTTCGCGCCCTCCCAAATTTTAAGTAACACTTAAGCAACACTTTTAATGGCTTCTAGTAAACTTCGAGTACAAGCCCCTTTTTCACAAAAAGCATCGATGATTGCACCATGGGACATAGCTTGAACCTTTCCCCCATCTGCGGCTGAATAAGCCACGATTTTGACATCAGGATATTTAGTTTTGATTTGATTGGATGCTGTCCAGCCATCCATCACAGGCATGTGTAAGTCCATGACTACAACGTCAGGCTTGTGCTTGTGTACTTTATCGATCGCTTCTTTTCCGTTAGTGGCAACTTCAACAGTTCCGATGCAGGACTGAAGTGATAAGGCAAGTTGTAATGTACATCGGGTTAGTTCGTGGTCATCCACAACTAAAACTCTCAAAGTTTTCGTAGAAACTGTCATGGTAGGTTCGGCAAGGAGGGCTTGACAATAACTTTGTTATGTAACCCAGAATACTCCTCTTCTCATTTTAAAACTTCTACCGTAGGTATTAATACGAAAAGAGAGCAGCACTTCACGCTCCTCTCTTTTCTAATGCTAGCCGCGCCATTTTACTTTTGGTAAAATCTGCTTCTGATCAATGCGATCGCGATATTTGACAGCAAAGTTTAGCAATGAGTCGAGTAAAGCATCAGATAAAAAGTGAGGTTGTAAGCCAAGATCAAGAAGATTAGTATTCTTTGCGTTGAAGTAATGCTCTTCTAGCTCAACACGAGGATTGTCGATGTTTTGAATTTCGATTTTAAGCCCAAGAGTTTGCCCTGCTTTCTGCACCATGAGAGCAAGATCGCGGATTGAGAAAAGCTCCGTAAATTGATTGAAAACCCGCATTTTACCTGCTTCGGCAGGAGTGGCGATCGCTAGTTCAATGCATCGCACAGTGTCGCGAATATCAAGGAAGCTGCGGGTTTGCCCACCAGTACCATAAACAGTTAAAGGATGCCCAATCGCGGCTTGGACGCAAAAACGGTTAAGTGCTGTACCAAATACTCCGTCATAATCTAAGCGATTAATCAGTAATTCATCGGTTCCAGTTTCTTCAGTTAGGACACCATAAACTACGCCTTGATTAAGATCGGTAGCCCTTAGCCCCCAAGTACGACAGGCAAACTGAATGTTATGGCTATCATGAACTTTGCTGAGGTGATAAAAACTGCCTGGTTGTTTGGGATAAGGAAGAGTATCTTTGCGTCCATTATGTTCAATGGTGATGTAGCCCTCTTCAATATCAATATTGGGAGTACCATACTCGCCCATTGTCCCAAGCTTGACTAGATGACAGTCAGGATTATGCTCTTTAATTGCGTAGAGTAAATTGAGCGTCCCAACTACATTATTTACTTGAGTTAGTACAGCGTGTTCCCGATCAATCATCGAGAACGGGGCGGAGCGCTGTTCGCCAAAATGTACAAGCGCGTCAGGTTCAAAGCAGCGAAAGGCACTTTGTAAAAATTCGTAGTTAGTAATGTCGCCAATGAATAAGTCAATTTTTTGACCTGAGACAGCTTGCCACTTATATATACGCTCTTGAATAGAAGCGATCGGCGTAAGCGTAGCAACACCTAGCTCATTGTCCCAATGTCGGCGAATTAAATTATCTAAAACACCAACTTCATAACCTTTCTTGGCGAGATGTAAAGCTGTCGCCCATCCGCAATAACCGTCGCCACCAATTACCAGTACTTTCATGAAATTCTGTAGCTTACAAAACTTTGAGTTGCAGTTTCCAGATCAACCCTATCAGGATTTGCCTCATTTACTTCGCACAGCCCTGAAATTTACTGAATTATCTGTGATTTAGAAATATAGAGCAATCCTAAATGGGATGTGAGAATACTGGCTTCGACTACGCTCAGCCAGCGTATACCGATAGCTGAGCGTAGTCGAAGCTTCTCTTGAATAATTTAGGATTGCTATAAAGAACGTTTAATTTTTAAGATTTGCGATAGCGATCACCCACAATTTGGAGACAGTACTTCGCATTTCTGGGCTTTAAATTGTATACTCGTAGCTAAATCACGCACTTTAGCTGATCGCAGCTTTTAAGTAGCAAGTGTAATCTATTGAATTAAGATAACCAAGAGTAGTTAGTTACTATTCACTAGTTAGCGTAGGACGATTAGTCAAGTATGATTTCGATTGCTGAACTTGCCCATCAACGAGATCCAGAGGCGATCGCTGAAATTATCCGTCAGGAGTTACAACCACTTGACAGTGAACGAGTTGCTGTTGAAGTCGCGATCGCTGATAGCGTCTTAGACCTACAAATTCGCACAAATTCTGCTATTGATAAAGACAAACTTCTTACATTAGTTCGTAGCGAACTTCAAAATTTATATATACAATCAGTATCAAAAGTTAAGATTCACTGCTGGCGCGACGATCGAGAAATACTTGAGCAGCGCTTATTGTGGACAGAGCAATTTACGTTAGAGCCGCTAAATTCATCTTTATCAGGAACCTTAGATCCAGACAGCGACCAATCGCACATTGCGCGATCGCCAGAGCCTCAACTTTCTAAGCATTCTGTTTTGCAACAAGCGATCAATAAAATCTCACCCACTAGTTCTAAAGCGCACGCGAATTTATCAGTTACTGAGTTGCCCGAACAAATCTCAAATAACGTAACTAATTCATCAATTGTGTTGAGCACTACTGGATCGCAAAAACCTGAGTCAGCGATCAACAATAATTATTGGCAATTATTATTAGTTGGATTATCAATTGTTTTAGTGGGGCTGGGAATTGGCGCACTTGTAAAGGCTATTACAGTCAAGAATAGTATAGAGACAATATCTTCGGCGAACCCATCTATTAACAATAATCTCCTTAAAAACACATCGAAAAAAACACCTAGCCAGAGCGTCGAAATACCTGTCGCTTCTACCAAACCTTCACTCAAACCTAATCCTTCTTCTTCACCCGCAGCTTTAACACCAAGCCAAAATCCTGACGAATTATCAACAAGTTCTTCACCTAATCCTTTGCAGATAGATGAAACAGTTGTAACTTTGGAAAAGTTTAACCGAATTGAAAAGGGAATGACGATTGACCAAGTGGATAAGGTTTTTGGAGCCTCTGGTAAGGTGATAGCTGAGAATAATTCAAGCAATAGTATTGGCAAGGTTTATTCGTGGAAAAATTCACAGGGAAGTAATGCGATTATTGAGTTTAAAGATGGTCAAGTTGTCGCTAAAGCTCAAGCTGGTTTGTAGAAAATCAGCTTGAGCTTTGCTATCTTCTAATTTTCTGGGTTAATTGCTATAAAATTACATCTTATGAAGCCTAGTCGGAGAAAAATTTTTTGGGTATCGATTTACGTAGCTATGTCTATTTAGATAATTTACAGCGACAACATGCTGCTTATTTAGGAACGACCGCACAAGGCTTTTTGCCCTTACCAGGTGATACCTCCCTCTGGATCGAAATTTCTCCTGGGATTGAAATCAACCGTATTACTGATGTGGCGCTAAAATCCACTTCAGTGCGTCCTGGTGTGCAGATTGTTGAGCGCTTGTATGGGTTGCTGGAAATTCACGCTGCGAGTCAAGGGGAAATCCAAGCTGCAGGAAGAGCGATTTTG
>JAYVVP010000214.1:0-4196 GCA_043786935.1 Pseudanabaena sp.
GCAACTCTGGGTTAAAGTCGCGACTGGATGAAGCACTGATAGAAAGCTGGACTGAGGCTAGAGATCTCGCGATCGCTGAGACTGATTTACCAGATAGCAATTTTCTTGAAATTTGCCCTTTTTCGTTGGAGGAGATCATGAATCCCGATTTCTTCCTTTTTCTTCCCTTTGCCCTAAAGCCCATTTAATAACAGGTAGTAATTTAGCTATGTTAAATGCAACTATTCAGCCCTCTGTCAAGCCTTTAGAAAATGGCGATCTCCTCAATCGTGTTGAGTTTGAAAGGCGTTATGAATTACTTCCACCCCACAAAAAAGCTGAATTAATCAATGGAGTCGTTTATATGGCTGCTACATTGAGATACAAAAGTCATGGTTTGCCCCACAGTTCGTTGATGGGTTGGTTAGCAACCTATGCTGCCAATACCGTAGGCGTAGAGCTTGCAGACAATGCCACGGTGAGATTAGATTTAGACAATGAACCTCAGCCTGATGCGCTGCTGCGGATCAGGTCAGATTTTGGTGGACAGTCGCATATTAGTGATGATGACTACATCGAAGGTGTGCCAGAGTTAGTTGCGGAAATCTCTGGTTCTACAGTTTCCTACGATCTCTATGACAAGTTAACTGTCTATCGCCGTCATGGTGTTCAGGAATATATTTTTGGCGGGTATACGATCAAGCGATCAACTGGTTCTATTTGGAAAATGGTGAATATATTAAACTTGAAATGAATAATTTGGGGATTATTGAAAGCAGAATATTTCCGAGTTTAGTATTGTCGATTAATCAGCTTGTGTAGGGGGATTTGGCTGAGGTTTTCGCCTTGCAGCAGAAGCAATTTAAAACCAAAAAGCATAAGAATTATTGTCAAGAGTTGCGATCGCGGCAAAACGTTGAGTCTAAGGTTGAGGCTTAGGCGCAGTATGTTAAATTAGCATTGTCGGGCTTGTAGGATTTCTAGCGATGACGACTTTACCCATACGCACAGACAAGAGAATTATCTACCCTGACAGTGATGGACAACCAATGGCGGATAATACGCAACAATTTCGCTGGATTGTGCTGATCAAGGAGAATTTGGAATTAATTTTTGCCGATGCTGCTGATGTATTTGTGGCGGGTGATCTGTTGTGGTATCCCGTGGAGGGTCATCCAGAGATTCGGGTGGCTCCTGATGTGCTGGTTGCGTTTGGTCGATCTAAGGGCGATCGCGGTTCTTATCAGCAGTGGCGAGAAAATAATATTGCGCCTCAAGTTGTATTTGAAATTCTTTCTCCTGGCAATCGGTTAAAGGAAATGACGAAAAAGTTGCAGTTCTACGATCGCCATGGGGTCGAAGAATATTACATTTACGATCCTGACACCAATGAACTGAATGGTTTGTACAAACAAGACAATCGACTGAATGTAATCGAAGACACCCATAATTGGGTTAGTCCACGCTTGCAGATTCGCTTTGCAATTTCTGAAGATAGTTTGGACATCTATCGTCCTGACGGTCAAAAATTTCTGACAACTCTTGAGTTAAGTCAATATGCTGACCAAGAAAACCAACGAGCTGACCAAGAAAGTCAACGAGCTGACCAAGAAAGTCAACGGGCTGATCAAGAACGCCAACGGGCTGATCAAGAATATGAGAGAGCCGAACGTTTGTTAGCGCAACTAAGGGCTATGGGAATTCAACCTGCTTAGTTTGTTTTTATTAACGTTTATAATTATTTGTGAGTGCATCAGGAGAATAAATCTATGACAGCAATTACAGCGCGTGAACTAGAAATGCAAATGCCCGATGCGCGTAAACTCCTGAGTGATGAGCCTGAGATGGAAAGTTCTTTGCATTATATGCAACTGTTATTGCTAGTAAATTGCTTAGAATGGGCTTGGCAAGAACGTGATGATTTTTTCATTGGGGCAAATCTCACCATATACTTTAGCCGCCAGCAACTGAAAAATCATGATTTTCGTGGACCAGACCTTTTCTTAGTTAAAAACACGACCAGAGAGCCGCGCAACTCATGGGTAGTTTGGGAAGAGGATGGACGATATCCCGATCTAATTATTGAGCTTTTATCAGATTCGACTGCGAACACTGATCGCACCTTAAAGCGAGATCTGTATGCGGAAAGGTTTCACACGCCCGAATACTTTTATTTTTCGCCTGACACCTTAGAGTTTGCTGGGTTTAGGTTAGATATTAATAAATACGAACCAATTGCTCCGAATCCACAAGGGTGGCTGTGGAGCGAAACCCTTCGCTTTTTCTTAGGAATCTGCGATCGCCAATTGCGATATTTTTCGTTAGAGGGAGCTTTGTTGCCAACTCCGCAAGAGTCGGCTAAGCATGAAATACTCAGGGCTAATCAGTCTGCTCGTATCGCAAGAGAAGCAACTCTCACAGCCGAGCAAGCAACTCTCACAGCCGAGCAAGAGCGCCAAATTGCAGTACAAGCTAAGGCGGAATTGCAAGAATTAAAAGCAAAAATGCGATCGCTTGGTATTGAGTGAGATCTTAATTTGTGGAGAGGGTCAACGAGATGAAGACTTTGTATGAACAGGATTATGGACTCTGGGCTGAACAGATGGCGGATCTGATCGCGGCTGGACGCTTTGGGGAGTTGGATATTGAAAATTTAGTTGAAGAGGTGCGCGATTTGTCCAAACGGGAGCGCGATCGCCTGTTGAGTAGCTTACGTTTAATTGTGCATCATTTGTTAAAGTGGGACTATCAGCCACAGCGCAGGTCAAGGAGTTGGCAGGGAACTATTCAACTGGAGCGAGCGAATATTTTGCTTTATTTAGAAGATAGTCCTAGTTTAAAACGATACTTAGTCGATAAATGGCTACATAAGATGTATGTGGTAGCCTGTGCGGATGCTTTTAAAGAAACGGGTTTACAGTTCCCAGAGTTTTGTCCATATGGGATTAGGGATGTCCTAGAGCGAGATATTCATTTTTAGATATAGTTTTAAGTTAAATAAATATGTCGGATACTGTGATTAAAGTTGAAAATCTGAGTAAGCGCTATGTGATTGGGCATCAGCGTCAAGAGCGTTATAGTACGCTAAGGGATGCGATCGCGAATAGCGCAAAGTCATTAAAGCAAAGATTTTTTAACTCTAGTCAAAAGCTTGATGATCCTGCTCATGAGGAGTTTTGGGCGCTGAAGGATGTTTCTTTTGAAGTTAAGCAAGGCGATCGCGTTGGCATCATCGGACGCAATGGCGCAGGAAAATCGACTTTATTAAAAATCCTTAGCCGCATTACAGAGCCAACTTCGGGCAAGATATCGATTAAGGGAAGAGTGGCGAGTTTGTTGGAGGTGGGGACAGGTTTTCACCCTGAGCTAACGGGGCGAGAAAATATTTTTTTGAATGGCGCGATTTTGGGAATGGGTCGGGCGGAAATTAATAAGAAGTTTGATGAAATTGTGGATTTTGCAGAAGTAGAGAAGTTTCTAGATACACCTGTTAAGCACTATTCTTCGGGGATGTATGTGCGGTTGGCGTTTGCGGTGGCGGCGCATTTGGAGCCTGAGATTTTGATTGTGGATGAGGTGTTGGCGGTGGGGGATACGGCGTTTCAGAAGAAGTGTTTGGGGAAGATGGAAGATGTGGCGGAAAAGGATGGGAGGACGGTTTTATTTGTTAGTCATAACATGATAGCAATTAAAAATTTATGTTCCAATTTGTATTTGTTAGAAGAAGGTAAATTAGCTTATGAAGGAACGTCATCAGAAGGAGTAGATTTTTACTTGAAGATGGGACAAGTTAGCAATGAATTTTATCACGTTTCCACTTCTCAAATTAAATGGTTAGGGATTTCCAATATTTCCTTACTTGATGATTTAATAGCAAATGAAGATTTGCCTTTATCGTTAAAATTTGAAACTGGTGAATATGATCTAGACAAACTCTTTATTGATTGTGAAATATTTAATGAAAAAGAAGAAAATGTTATTCATATAAAATCAAAATATATTCATGATGGGTTCAACATTGCTAGAAGAACAAAATTTACTATTGATTTTATTATAAAATCCCCTAAATTAACTCCTGGGAAATATCACATAATGCTTTATATTTATTCTGGAGATCAGACGCTTTTATGGATAGATAAAATTTATGGATTCAGTATTAGTTCAAGATGTTATTTTGGACAATCTATATTTTTTGATAAATTGAACTCTGTAATTAT
>JAYVVP010000215.1:0-11596 GCA_043786935.1 Pseudanabaena sp.
ATAAATCCCAAAATTCAGCTAGATGCCCCTTGCCAACACCTATTTTCACCAAGCTACTGAATACTCTACTCAACAAACCTCACCTTGATCGCCGATGCAATGGCATACTGAGATAAAGAAAGCATTTATGCAAATTACTAACGCATCTCATCTAACTCTTTTACCTACTTTGTATCTTTAGGCAGGAAAACCTCTTAATGTTGATGTATACAGTTGAAATCACTCTCAAAAACAACCCAATCGCTTTGTCCGTTCAGCGTAAAGAGCAAGAAAATGCTGATGCGCTTTATCGCGAAATTGCTAGTGCAATCACCGAAGGTAATCACAAAATTTTGGAATTAACCTGCGAAAAACAAGAAGGAAAAAGGGTTTCTGTACTTGTTAGCGAGATCTCAGCGGTGCAGGTTTCTGAAAAGTCAGGAGCCTCTGCAAATATGGGTGCTGGCTTTATACGTGCCTAGCTCTAGTACAAGCTAAAAATCAATCTAGATAAGCCTTGGCGGATTTTGATCTGTTTAAAACAAGTCAAAATCCGTTACAAAATGTTTTGCAATTTTTAAATGCCTACTGATCAACAAAATGCCCACTGATCAAACTGTTACTACCAACGCTATTAGTGTTCGCAATCTCTGCTTCGCATGGGCTTCAGGTGAAACTGTACTCGATCGCTGTACACTGTCAGTCCCTCAAGGGGAATTTTGGATGCTGTTGGGAACTAACGGCAGTGGCAAATCAACACTATTGCGGCTGTTAGCAGGACTACTCAAGCCAAAATCTGGTGATATTGAAATTGGAGATCGCTTTGGGTTTGTGTTTCAAAATCCCGATCATCAATTGGTAATGCCAACCGTAGGAGCAGACATTGCCTTTGGTTTAGTATCGGAAAATCTTTCTTATCTCGAAACTCGAAAACGGGTCGAAGAAGCTCTGAGTTCCGTGAATCTCGCACAAATGATCCGCCGTCCCATTTATGCTCTCAGTGGTGGGCAAAAGCAACGTGTAGCGATCGCAGGGGCGATCGCGCGTCAAGCCGAAATTTTATTACTAGATGAGCCAACTGCTTTGCTAGATGGCGAAAATCAAATCGAGCTAGTTGCCTCAATGCGGGATCTAGTTAAGCAAAAAAATCTCACAGCGCTATGGGTCACCCATCGTTTGAATGAGCTTGATTATGCTGATGGAGCATTTTTATTAGAGCAAGGTCAAGTAATCGATAAAGGCGATCCGCTGCGACTAAAACAAGTATTGCTGGAACGTAGTTAAACTTGAAAATGATTTCCTTAGCAATTGGTATTGAGATCGCCTCTTTTGCTACCACCGATGCTTTTTTATGGCAGTATCAGGACACTAAAATAACGTTAATTTATAATATTCTAATAATATTTACTGTCTATGTTGACTGCTTTTTTAATTTCATTGTTGAGTCCTCTTCCACCTAACCCTTCCGCATCTGTTCCAGATTCAGGTGTCAAAATTTCTCAAGTTTCCAATCAACGCAAAATCATTTTAGATCGTCAAGAAATGCGTCCACTTATGGGCAACCTTGACGATGTACCAATGTTTAACAGCAATAGTCCCGAGATTGTGCAAACGGAAGGGATTTTGCTGTCAGCGTTTCCACCTGAAGGCATGGCTCATCCCCAAGCGCATTTAAACTTTCCCTTTCAAGGTCGCTTTGAGCTATTTACACATCATATTTCCAAAGCTCCACCACCAGTGGATCTACGAACTTTATATATCGGTGCGATCGCCTACAATTCTACCGATCAGCCTGTAACCATTGATATTTTGCAAGGAGCAAGCTATCTCAGTCAGCCTGACGCTCCCTTTTACGATGCGCCTAGCTACTCTCTAAATAATGATGGGGCGATGTATCGGGGACCTGGCGATCGCGCCATGCTAGACATTTTGCGTGGTCGTCGTCAAGCCATTTTTCCTGCTCAAATTGTGATTCCACCCAAGCAGAGTAAAATGCTGATGAATATACCGATTCCTGTGAAGGAGTTAGATCCTCCCTTAAATGGACGATCGGGCTTATCACGTTTACGCAGTGATGGCAAAGTTTATGTAGCGACTCTCTCTCTCTATGCGCGTCTCAATCCTGATGGAACTGAACGTGCTCCTAATCTCGAAGAATGGGAAAACATCCTCAAAAAAGGGGAACTCGCTAAACCGCGTGATGTTATACCAACACCTCCAGATTTAACAGAAGGAGCTTTTGAATATAGCCGTGTGGCTGGTATACAGATGGGTTCGCAATGGTTTGGACGTTTGACTGACAGCAATAAAAGTGAAGATTTATCTATTCCCAAACGGGGCGAATCCTACTCTTACGGATTAAGTTTGTTGCAATACGGCACGATGGGAACGGGACAAGTGCAAACTGCTCCTATCAAAGTTCGCTATCCCGACACCGCCTACTCTGCTCATGGTAACTATGGTGTGCAGTATAATTTGACGCTTCCATTACAAAATCCTACCAACGAAACTCAAACCGTTATTCTTTCATTCCAAAATCCCATCAAGTACGATAAACCCGTTGGCGGTTTGCAGTTTTTTGAGCCATTACCTGAGGATGTATTTTTTCGAGGCTCAGTTCGTACTAGGTTTCGTGACGACAAAGGCTTAGCGCAAACTCGCTATGTACATCTAGTCATGCGTCGCGGCGAACGTGGCAAGTCTTTGGTAACTCTGACAATGCCACCAAGCGATCGCCGGGTTGTCCAGTTCGATTTTCTTTATCCTGCTGATGCCACGCCGCCGCAGGTTTTGACAGTAACGACTACGCCTTAAAGTAGCGATCGCCCAAAAAGGAAAAGGGACGCTTCACACCGACTCTCCTTTTTGGGTTTTAAAATGATAAATTGAGCACTACTGATTATTTGATTATTTGGAGAAAGTTGTTTTGCGTCAGTTTGCCGTCCTTGGTCTGCCTGTACATATTCATGAAAACTATAGCGATTGGCTTGCTCAGAGATTGCAAGCTAATCAGGGAACTCATGTTGTGACCATCAATGCAGAAATGACTATGCAGGCTCGCAAAAACAAGAATTTGGCAAATGTGATTAAGCAAGCTGAGCTAGTTGTGCCAGATGGTTCGGGAATTGTGCTGTATCTGCGATCGCAAGGTCAAAAAATCAATCGATGTCCAGGTATTGAGCTATCGGAACAAGTCGTGCAGATTGCGGCTGCTAAGCAATGGCGAATCTTTTTGATTGGTGGTGCGCCTAAAGTCGTCGATACTGTGGCGGAAGGTTGGCGACAAAAGTGGCCAGATATTAAGATCGCGGGAATGCATGATGGCTATTTTGATGCAGCGATCGAGCAGCAAATTTGCGAAAAGTTGCAAAGCTCACAACCCGATCTAATTCTTGTCGGTTTAGGAGTACCGCGTCAAGAGTTATGGATTCAGCAATATCGACATCTTTGTCCAAATGCAGTGTGGATTGGAGTAGGTGGCAGCTTTGATATTTGGTCAGGAATTAAAACTCGCGCTCCAGAATGGTTCGGCAAAAATAACCTAGAGTGGCTATATCGTCTCTATCAAGAGCCTTGGCGTTGGCGAAGAATGCTCTCCCTCCCACATTTTGTTTGGTGCGTCACCAAAGATTCTTTTTTTAAAACCAAGAAAGGATAGAAGCGTGTTTTTACACTTTGTAAAGTAATTATGAAACATCATCACACTTCGATTCGGACGGCTGATATTTTTCAGGCGATCGCCTTTTATGAAGCATTGGGCTTTGAAGTAACCGAACGCTTCACCGCAGGAATCACACTTGCTTGTTGGATGCGAGGAGCAGGAACAAATATTGAACTAATGCAAGTTCCTGAGCCTAAAAATATATCCGATCCTTTTGGTGATGAGAATTATGTAGGTTACTATCACTTATCTTTTTATGTAGAAAATTTAGAAGATTTTTTGCAAGATCTAGTTAATAAATTAGGTAAGGTCAAATTACTTTTACCACCTCGTGAACAGACTATTGGCGATCGCACTTATCAAGTAGCATTTATCGCCGATCCTGATGGATTACCAATTGAATTAATGCAATAAAATCTAGGGTAGAAAATCGAGTGATCGCGCGATCGCATACATCTTTACATTCCAAGATCTTTGCTTGTAGAAAACATAATTATGCAAAATCCCTTCAAACTGCATTCCCACTTTTTCTAAGACCCGCGCCGAAGCACCATGATCCACCTCACAAATTGCCTGAATCCGTTGTAATTGCATCACATGAAAGCCAAACGCGATCGCCACTTTTGCCGACTCAGTAATAAGTCCTTTCCCCCAATAGTTTTTTGCTAGCGTGTAGCCTAGCGTTCCCCGCCTATGGATAGTTTCTACATATAATCCACAAGTTCCTATTAATTTACCACTCTCTTTTTCCACTATTCCCCAATCCATACCCTTACCAGAGCGATATAGCTCGAAGACAAAATCGTTTAAATATTTGTAAGTATCATCGATTGACTGATGCGTTTCCCATGAGGTGTAGGTCGTTACTTGAGGATCGCTAGCGTAGGCAAAAATATCAGCAGCATCAGCGATCGCTAATTTGCGAAGAATAAGGCGAGGTGTCTGTAAAGTTAAAAATTGCTCTGGCAGATCAAGCATGATTTGTGTTTTTGCTAAGACAACGCTTTCCATCGCCTCTATTTTATAAGATGACTCTAAACGATAAATTACTACACAATGCTTTACATTTCACCTAGGCATCACAGACTGAATGTAAAGTATTTAACAGTGATAAATATTTATAAAAATTCTAAGTCCAACCTCTGAAACTAATACGAAACGATTATGACTATCGCTCCTGTCGCTCCTAGCAAGGTTTTATCCAAAGTTCCTGTTGACTCTAAGACTCGCGTGAAACAGTTCATGCAGAATTTGCAAGACAACATTTGCCAAGATTTAGAGGAACTAGACGGCAAAGCCAAGTTCAAACAAGATCAATGGGAACGTCCTGAAGGCGGCGGCGGGCGATCTCGTGTAATTACCGATGGGGACTATTTTGATAAGGGCGGCGTAAATTTCTCTGAGGTGTATGGTTCTCAGCTGCCCCCAGCCATTTTGCGTCATCACCCCGAAGTTGCAGGTGAAACATTTTATGCAACGGGTACTTCGATGGTATTGCACCCAAAAAATCCCTATGCGCCAACCGTGCACCTTAACTATCGCTATTTTGAAGCGGGTTCAATCTGGTGGTTTGGCGGTGGACTTGATCTCACTCCTTACTATGGCTTTGCCGAGGATGCCAAGCATTTGCACAATACTCTCAAAGATGCTTGCGATCGCCATAATCCTCATTACTATCCTGTCTTCAAGCAATGGTGTGATGATTACTTTTACCTCAAGCATCGTGGTGAAACTCGCGGTGTCGGTGGTATTTTCTTCGATTACCAAAATGGCGAAGATGGGCTTTACAAAAATAGTAATGACTCGACAACTGCTCAAGTCATGAGTGACGAAGTTGGTGACGTGCCTCGCACTTGGGAAGAGATTTTCGCCTTTGTCAATAGCTGTGGTAATTCTTTTCTTCCAGCCTATACCCCAATCGCAAATCGTCGCCGCAATATGGAATATGGCGATCGCGAAAAGCAATGGCAACTGTATCGTCGCGGTCGC
The DNA here is from genome assembly GCA_043786935.1 of Pseudanabaena sp. Taxonomy (GTDB): domain Bacteria; phylum Cyanobacteriota; class Cyanobacteriia; order Pseudanabaenales; family Pseudanabaenaceae; genus Pseudanabaena. The sequence goes on from JAYVVP010000215.1 coordinate 5,630, forward strand.
TATGTCGAATTTAACCTTGTGTATGATCGCGGCACAATCTTCGGTTTACAAACCAATGGGCGCACCGAATCAATTTTGATGTCACTACCTCCGCTAGTACGTTGGGACTATGACTATCATCCTGAACCTAATACTCCAGAATCCGAACTGCACGAAACTTTCTTAAAGCCTCAAGATTGGATTAATTGGCAAGCTTAAATTTAAGTATAAAAAAGCACTCTTATGGGGTGCTTTTTTATATGAAGCGATTATTAAATCTAGCCAATCCACACACCATTGGCATAGTCTAACCAATACTGCACTAACCATATACTTGATAATCCTAGTATCCACAAAAGCAATTTACTCACTTTGCGATATGGAAAACACTGACTTATATAGGCGATCGCTAAAAAAAAGTAAGGAGTTCCAAATATAAAACGCCTTAAACTAGTTAGCTTTTGATCACTAAAAACAATGATAATTGAATGTATTAGCGCAAAATAGATACAAAACCAAAACACATAACTAATAGATACATTCTCTGCTCCTTGAGTAAGGTTAATCTCTTTTGAGTTAATCACTTTGCTTGAAAAATTGATCTTTTTAAAGTCCCAACCATAGAAAGCTAAAAAAGCTGGTGGATAAACTAAAAGCAGTATCCATTGCCATAGTTTAGGAACCACAAAAATCAATCTTTTAAGGCTAGTAGATATAGCAATTAGCCACGACAAAATCATTGCTATAGCTGGCAAATATATTGAGATAAAATCAGCATAAGTTAACGGTATAAAAAATAATTGAGGATAAAAGCCTAATGTTTTACCCCAAGCTTTCTGGTCATGGAAAGGAGCGAAGAAATCCCCTCTAGATTGAAAACAATAATATCCATATATACAATAACCAACTGAAGCACCGAGGCAAATAGTAAAAGTAGTTATGCTATAAATCTTTAGTGATTTTAAAAAATTTAGACTATTTTGAAATTTAGTTATTACTAAAATTGAGATTAAGGCAAGAACAGAAGCAAATATTACTTGTATAAGAAAAGGTCTTGTTAATGAAAGTAACAATGACAAAATAAATACAGATATTAATATGTATATTAATTTGATAGATAGTTTTGAGTTTATATTTAAATTGCTTAGGAAAATTAGAAGAATCAAGCTCAAGACAGAAAAAATTCCTTCTGTATAGCCAATCATCCTAAAAACTGAAAGAGGATTTACTGCATACAAAGCAACAACTAAAACTACGATTTTATAGCTTTTAATATTTTGCTTTAATAGTAATAAAAATAGAGGAATACTAATTAAAGATAATAAACTCCCAAAAGCACGAAAATAAAACGCTGCATCATCCACTGTTTGAAGTTTTCCTAACTTACTGATGAGCCATGGCCATAAAGGGTAAAATGCATTGCAAGTTGGATGAATAGCCAAATTAGAATAATGCTCAATGTCATAAAAAAGTTTGGCTGGAGAGTTTGAGAAAAAACTTGTAACAATATGGGGATTTATGATGATTGCAATAATTGTGCAGAGAGTGAAACCTAAAGCGATAGAAACTGATGTTAGAAATATATTGAATTTCATTAATACTGAAAATTAATATTTATAGTAATTTAGTAAACCATTAGGCTGTCTTGGCAGCAATCTGAATGATTAACTCAAAAGATATTCTCATTAAAATTGAATGTTAGAAATTAAGAATCTATTTGTTAACTACGGCGGGATTCAAGCATTACAAGATGTGAGCTTAACTGTCAATGAAGGCGAAGTTGTGACGTTGATTGGTGCAAATGGCGCGGGTAAGACGACAACCTTACGGACAATTTCGCGACTTGTTGAACCCAAATCTGGAGAGATTTTATACAATGGCATGGATATTATGCGATCGCGACCTGATCAAATTGTCAAAATGGCGATCGCGCATAGTCCCGAAGGTCGCAGGGTGCTAGCAAGGCAAACAGTGCTAGATAATTTGGAGTTAGGAGCTTTTTTACGAAGCGATCGCTGGGGTATCAAAGCCGATATCGAAAAACAATTTCAGATTTTTCCACGCTTAGGTGAACGCCGAGATCAATTGGCAGGTACTTTGAGCGGTGGAGAACAGCAAATGTTAGCGATCGCCCGTGCGGTGATGAGTCGTCCTAAGTTGTTATTGCTAGATGAGCCAAGTTTAGGATTAGCGCCGCAGATTGTCCGAGAAATTTTTAAAACCATTGCCAACCTTAATGAATCTGGAGTAACGATTTTATTAGTAGAGCAAAACGCCACTTTAGCTTTGCAACATGCTGATCGTGGATATGTGATGGAGTCTGGAGCGATTACAATTGCAGGACAAGCATCGGATTTATTAATTGACGAAAGAATTCGTCGGGCTTATCTAGGATAAAAGGCTAGAAATCGTTTTTTTATCTTAAATGTAGCGATCCCTGAAATGATTGGTGAGAATATTGGCTTCGACTACGCTCAGCCAGCGTATACCGATAAATGAGCGTAGTCGAAGCTTCTCTTAAATAATTTTAGATTGCTATAGAGATTGTTATATTTAAGAAAAGTTTTGAGCAAAGCTTAAAACTTTTCCTGAATTTACGTTTTAATTAACACTTTTACCGCACAATTTTAAGTAGATAACTAGCGTCCATAATTGTTTCGTATGATTGATACCCTCAATAAACTGCCTCGTTGGTTTTCTCTCGGCTTGACTTTTCCGTTGATTTTTCTTAACGGTTGGTTACTGCTATTGCTAGGTCAAGAGCTACAGCCATTAGTCAGTATTCTGATTACGGCGACAGTTATCTCGTTTTTGCTAGATTATCCGATTCGCTTTCTCACAAAATTGGGCTTAGAGCGTGGCATCTCAGCTGGGCTGGTAATTCTAATATTTTTTATGTTGCTGGGGACATTAGCAATTTTTCTTGTGCCTTTGATTTTGGCACAGGCTAATGAACTCATCGTACGTCTACCTGATTGGATCAAATCTGGTCAACAACAATTACAAACCTTAGAGACTTGGGCGATCGCGCAACAACTACCGATTGATATCAGTAGCACCTTTAATCAACTAATTGAGAAATTAACGGGTGTCTTGCGATCACTGACCAATCAACTTCTCAGTATTGTATTTGGTGCGATCGGTAGCCTTGTAAATATCTTCTTGACTCTAATATTTTCAATCTTTTTAGTCTTGCGTGGTCAATTTCTTTGGAGTGGAGTGTTAAGTTGGTTACCTCAAAAATGGAACGATCAAGTTCGCAATCTATTACCGCGTAACTTTGAGCGATTCATAGTTGGACAAGTTACTTTAGCGACTATTCTCGGTGTGTCACAAACTACTGCCATGCTAATTTTAGAAGTTCCCCTAGCTCAACTTTTTGGTCTTGGGATTGGCGTTGCAAGTTTAATTCCTCTTGGCGGCTCTAGCACGATCATCACCGTTAGTCTATTAATAGCCCTACAAAATTTTTGGTTAGGCGTGAAGGTATTACTAGTAGCGGTTGTCATTATTCAAGTAGTTGAAAATGTGGCTGGTCCTCGTATTGTTGGTCAGTTGACAGGATTGAATCCAGTATGGATGCTAGTTTCACTTGATATTGGTTTCAAATTAAATGGAGTATTAGGTTTATTAATTGCTGTACCGATCGCTGGTTTTATCAAGGGAACCTTTGACACAATTCGCGGAGTAAATACACCAAAAATACCTGAAGCGATCGCTGAAGCTCATACCGAATCTTCTCTTAAATGAGATATCTGAACAACTGTTTAAGAAGTCAAGGGCGCAGCTAAAGAAGAAATAGTTTTAGGTGCAAAAAAGATGCGTCAACCCCTCTTACTTTGTGAGTTTATTATGCTTTGTGCTGCAAAAATCCAACTAGACTTCGTAAAAACGAATTACTGATCTGAGTGCGCTCCGCTGAGATAATCACCTGTCCACTAGTATCACCATTGATCGCCGCTTCACTATCAGCGATATTCATTATACCTGCATCAATGTCAGGTACTTCTTCCACTAAACCCACCACAATTAAGCGAAATGCAATTTGCTGAACTTTCTGAATGGGAATTTGAAACTGCTCTGCCATCTTTTTGAGATTCATTGAACCATCAGCAAGTCTCCATACTTGAGCCTCGCTGGCATCTAAACGTAAATTAGGTTGACCTGAAATAAGATTAAATAAAGTGGAATCAGGTGAAGGAAGCTTACTTTGCAAGATTTTCTAGTCTTTAAGGCTCCTCAGTCCCATTAATGTCGTTTCGGTTGCTGGCAAACTTAATCCCATCAGTTCCGATTTTGGTAAGTCAGCTTTTGCATCAAAGCGAAATTGTCCCGCCTCCACTTGAAAAAGAGAACATGCCTGTCGTAAAACTTGAACACTAAATAAAAATTTGAGTTGATCTAGTTGCAATATCCCCATTGATTTTAGATTTAGCCCTAAAGGGACATGAGCCTGAACTAAGCGTTCCATTTCTGACCAAACCTCTTCATTATCAGCTAATACCTGAATCAACAAGATAACTTAGTTCCACATACTTTACAAAAATGAGCATCGACATCATGGAATGACAAACCACAACCAGAGCAAATAATCTCTTTGGTAATGTCATTTAGGCGATCGCCCTGATTCGCCGTTTTAATCAAGCGCTTAAATAGTTCACCTAACTGCACAGGAATCAACGCGATACCTGTGAGAACCATTAAAACTGTGGTTAGTTTGCCAGCGTCAGAGATTGGCATCACGTCACCATAGCCGACTGTGGTCATCGTGAAGATAGAAAAGTAGAAAGCATCAAGAAAGTTATTTAGTTTAGGGTTGTTGAGATGCTCTATTTGGTAAATTAATCCTGAGAAGACAAACACGATCGCAAATAATGTAAATAGAATCCTAAATAAAATGGCGATATCTTCGGTCTTGTTAGCAAATAGCGATCGCGACTCCACTAAGCGAATGAGGCGCAAAATCCGAAACCAACGTAATAGACGAATAAAAGTGACATCGATCGCACCTAAAAAGAATGGCAGTACTGCTAAGAGATCAACGATCGCATAAAGACTAAATAGATATTTGAGTTTCTGCTCTGCACACCAAAGCCGTAGAAAATATTCCAACACAAACACGCCGAGAATAATGTCATCGAGCAAAGTGAGTCTGTGGCGGATAATCTCAGCGATAGGATAAGTTTGGGCGACAAAACTGGTAGCGGAGGCAAGTACAAGGAGAGCGATCGCGATATTAATTGATTTACCAATTGGCGTAGCAAGATCATCGAGATAAAAGCTAATTTTTTGTCTTAACATACCGACCTAATGAGTAAGCAGAATGTCACAGTCTCTACTAAAGTTACAATAGCCCTCCTGTAGATTAGAGCTTTTTGGTAAGACGTGGAAATTTTGTGTATCAGTAACGGACATGGTGAGGATATCATTGCGGCCCGTATCTGTATGGAACTAGAAAAATTAGGATTTAAGGCGATCGCTTTGCCACTGGTGGGCGTGGGACATGCCTATGCAAAAGCAAAGATACCGATTGTTGAACAGTTTACACAGGCGATGCCATCGGGGGGATTTGTACGAATGGATAGCCGTCAGCTTGCGCGGGATGTTAAAAGTGGATTAGTGGGGCTGACTCGCAAGCAATTGGGCTTTGTGTGGAAATGGTCGCGCGATCGCCGAAATGGTAAGCGGTTGATTTTGGCGGTGGGTGACATCGTGCCGTTGTTATTTGCGTGGTTGCCAGCAAAGCTAGGAGGTTGTGATTATGCGTTTGTTGCCACCGCGAAATCAGAATATTATTGGCGCGATCGTAAAAGTACTTTACTTGATGTCAAAAAGCCCTTCGGCGGCTCGATATTTTTTCCATGGGAAAGAATGTTGATGAATAGCGATCGCTGTAAAGCAATATTTGTCCGCGATCTGCTCACTGCCGAAATCTTGAACCGAGATTTTAAACTGCCTGCGATCTATCTTGGCAACTCAATGATGGAT
>JAYVVP010000216.1:0-11581 GCA_043786935.1 Pseudanabaena sp.
ACATATATTGATTGCGATTTTGCAAAAGATTTTGGGTGGCTAAGGTCAAACCATTGATTTGACTCGGGTCAAACATATATCCATTGATGCCATCGTTAACAATATCAGGAATACCGCCTGAATTTGCTGCAACGACTGGACAGCCTGCTGCCATAGCTTCGAGTAGCACTAAGCCGAGGGTTTCAGTGCGTGATGGAAATAGGAAAGCATCGCTCGAAGCAAAGGCTGATGCTAAGTCATCACCGTGCAAATATCCAACAAAATTAGTATTTGTATCGGCAAAAATCTTTTCTAATTCTTGCCGATATGGCCCATTACCAACCAGCGCCAGCCGACTATTGGGGATTGCTTGTAACACTGGCAAAATATGCTGAATTTCTTTTTCAGCAGACAATCTACCCACATACAGAAACAAAATATCTTCAGGATGTCCTTGAGTTAAACGCGATCGCATTTCATCACTTTTAAAACGAGGATGAAACTGGACTGTATCTACACCGCGTTGCCATAGATCGAGACGCTCGACACCATGCGATCGCAGTTCATCGATCATCACTGACGAAGTACAAAGATTTAAAGCCGCTTGATTGTGAGTATTTTTGACCAATTCCCACATCACACCTTCAAGGAATCCTAATCCATAATGCTGCAAGTATTGAGGTAAATGCGTGTGATAAGAAGCCATAAGCGGATAATTCATCGATTTTGCATAATATAGCCCTGCCATCCCCAAAATTGCAGGATTTACAATATGCACAATATCTGGCTTAAATTGCTCTAGAGCATGTCCGATCGAAGGGCGCGGTAGAGCCACTTTCAGCTCAGGATACAGTGGAAAATCAAATGCTGATACACCATAAATTTCAGCGCCACAGTATTCTTTAAGTCCACCATCAGGCGAAAAAACCAATACTTGATTACCGAGTTTGACGAGATACTCAACGGTATATTTTAGCCGCGTCACAATGCCGTCAATTTTCGGTAAAAATGTCTCGGTAAATATGGCTATACGCATAGTGTGTGGCTGCACGCGATCGTCTACTGTGGGCTGACAGCATCATAAAAGAAAAAGCACCCCGTAGGATGCTTTTTTGTATATAAACCTAAAGATTAGATAAAGCGGCTCGCGCTCCATCGCGGTTAATTTTGAGATATTCCGTATTAACGCCCGATTCGCGGGTGAGCGAAACCTTGCCAGTACGGGCAATTTCACGAATACCAAACTTGTTTAACATTTTTAAAATGGCAACCATCTTCCCAGGATCACCCACTACCTCAATTGTCAAGAAATCATCAGCCACATCAACAATACGGGCGCGGAAGATCTGCGATATTTCGATAATTTCTGAGCGCACATTCGGCGCAGCATTTACCTTAACGAGCATTAACTCGCGCTCAACACAAGGAATATCGGTAAAGTCAAGGATTGTGATCACATTGATCAGTTTATGCAACTGCTTGGTGATTTGCTCAATCGTATGATCGTCTCCAGAGACAACCATCGTAATGCGTGTAAATCCATCTTGCTCGGCAGTCCCGACTGCAAGGCTCTCGATATTAAAACCTCGGCGGGCGAACAAGCTAGCAATGCGAGTCAGCACGCCTGCTTCGTCTTGGACGACAACGGAGAGAGTATGTTTCATGATAACAAAGTCGGAAAATAAACAGCACAGTAGACTATATTAATGACTTTGGTTACTTTATTGCGACTATCAAGCTACATATTGATAACAGCTAAGGTGCATTGCTTTCTATTCGCCCCTCAAATCTATGACTGCTCAGTTTCATCATGTTCCCGTACTTGCTGACCCCGCGATCGCAGGTTTAGAAATCATTGCGGGGGGCGTATATCTTGATTGCACTGTTGGCGGCGGTGGACATAGCTCGTTGATATTGCAAGCAGCCGAAGATGTGCGCTTAGTAGCAATTGATCGCGATGAGATGGCGATCGCGGCGGCAACAGATAAACTTGCAGCTTATGGAAATCAAGTCACATTTTGGCGCGGTAACTTTTGCGATTATAATCCTTCATCCACCTTGCTCTTTGATGGAATCCTTGCGGATTTAGGGGTAAGTTCGACACAGCTAGATGTTGCCGATCGGGGATTTAGCTTTAGAGAATCAGGCGATCTCGATATGCGAATGGATAATCGCCAAACTCTAACGGCTGCTGAAATTATAAATCACTATAAAGAAGTGGAACTCGCCAACATTATCTTTAAATTTGGCGAAGAGAGACTATCCCGCAGAATAGCCAGTCAAATTGTCGAGAAGCGACCTTTTAAAACAACCTTAGAACTTGCTAATGCGATCGCCGCCTGTGTTCCATCCAGTTATCGTCATGGCAGAATTCATCCCGCCACACGCACCTTTCAAGCTTTACGAATTGCTGTCAATCGCGAATTAGAGAGCCTCGAAAAATGGCTAGCCGTTGCTCCAAACTGGCTAAAAGCTGGCGGCAAAATTGCCGTGATTACCTTCCACAGTCTCGAAGATCGCATTGTCAAACATACATTTCGCGAAGACGATCGCCTTCAAGTTCTCACCAAAAAAGTAATCATCGCCACTGATGAAGAAACTAAGACAAACCCTAGAGCGCGATCAGCAAAGTTACGCATTGCTCAGAAGATTAGTTAGCAGTAATAGCGATCACATTTTTTGTATGTTTATACCAAATGATATCTAACGTCTTCTGCGAGAACTGCTGCCAAAGCTACTTCTGGAAGACTGGCGACTGCGAGAGCTAGAGCCAAAGCTATTGCTAGAAGGCTGACGATATCTAGGGCTACTGCTGCGGCGTAACGTATTAGTGCCATAGCCTGATCCTGTGGAGCGATCTCTTGTCGATCCAAAACCTGTCGTTCCTGTAGTCCGTCGTTGAGTAGAAGTGGTTGGTTGTTGGGTATACGGTGTTCTGAGATTGCCTGTACTGCGTACCGTTTGGCGATTGCGAACTGCGGCTGGAGGCGCATTGTAGCGCTCTTGATAGATATTTACAGACTGGTTATAGGTTCTACCATAACCACCAAAACCGAAAATGCCACCAGACTGATAAATCGGTGGGACGTAGTATTGAGGTCTAAATAGCAAGCTGCCGATCGCTTGTCCTGCCAATGCACCTGCAAAGGGTGACCAAAAACTAGATTCTTGTCGTACAATCACCCGTTCTGTTTGCCCTGTTTGGGGATTAGATTTCTCTTCAGTCACATTATGCACATAGTCGATTTTGAAATCTTTTTCAATATGCATTGAAGCCTGACCGTTCTCTAGCTTCAAGTAGTTTTTCTGTCCCTTTGAAATTTCTTCGTCGGTCAGTTGAGCCATTTGTAAGTCTATAGTGCGATAAGCAGACGAATCCCCTGGCTTTGTATTTAACAACATAAGCATATACTCGCCATCGGCATCGTTATAAGTAGCTTGCTGGACAGGATATTGACCATTACTTAAGCGATTTGGAATAGATTTTGACGTTTGAGTAGCAGAGTAGTTGTTTGTCGCTGAACCAACTTGATCGGAGCTAGATCCGCAAGCCACAGTCGTTACGGCTAGAGTAAAGATCATTACACATACAAAGAATCGACGGAGCATATTCATAGTGAGAAAGAGTTAAAAATGTTAGTAGCAGATTTAAAAAAGTGATAATTACGAGCGAAATGTAAGATTAGGCGATCGCCTTACGATAACTTTTGAGTGATTACAATGGAATCAACTCTGGGAAATGGAGAAGTAACTGATCAGAGGTCAACTCATCGCCTAACTGGGCTGGAGAAAAATGAACCTGTACGGCGCGCAATCTGTCTTGATAGTGTAAATTTATTAATTCTTTTAGAGCAGTTTTTAAAGCACTAATATTAGAAAGATCAGTTTGCAAGGCTGGTACGTCGCCTTCATAGGCAACAGTCAACATCACAATCAAGTTTTGGGTAATCGGCACTGATAAAACGTCGTTAGGGTCTTCTAATCCTTCTACCTCAATACCACTGTGGTAGCGTTGAGCAGAATCAGTAAACAATTCCTCAACAAAGTCGCCTGCTTCTCCTTCATCCCAAAAAACATCGCCTTCGTTTGACACTGACTGCCAATAAATATCGTATTGCAAAAGGCTTTGGCAAATTTCTGCCAGCCCTTCACCATAAATCTGAATATCTCCATCTGCTTCCATAGCATCCCGTGCAGCACTATTTAGTACGCCTAGCAAGGGCGCAACTTCGTTGCCAGCTAAGTGGAGAAATAGGCGACATGCGACAAAGCGATTTTTGCCTGTCATTTGATTAAATCGATCACCTAACGAGTCCATCCTGACTGCCTCCAATGTACGACTTGATAAGTCATTTAATAATCTATAGTCCTACTTAAAATCACTGTCTCAAACAATCTTTAGGAAGATTTTAGATAAATTACAGAAAGATTTAAAATTGAAGGCTTATGTATTATCCCTATCAACTGTCTTCGCAATATGCTGATCGCAGAAATCAGGGACATAAACATAATCACGAGGCGATCGCTAGAGAAAGAAGTGCAGACTATATCAACAAAAAACTTTTGGCGCTAAAGTTAGGTGAATTTTGATAAGCTAACTGAGATCGCAAAAACGGTGAATTATGACTACTAACGTTTTCGTCAATTTGGAACTAGTTGATTCTTCACTGGATGCTGAGGATTTACAAGCGGCGGCGCGTAATTTGCTGAAACAAGTTAGGGCAGTCGATGGTGTCGAAGAAGCTGATCTCGTTGCTGTAACTGATGTTCCTGAAGGCTCGATGGCTTTGGGTGGATTTGTGGTGGGATTACTTACCGCAGAGCTTAGTGCGGCGAATTTACAAAAATTGGGCGGATTTCTTAAAGATCGCATCATTGGTAAAAACTTGAAGATGTCAATCAAGGCTTATGGTAAAGAACTGGCGATTGAGGCTAGTAGTCAAGCTGAGTTTGATTACGCGATCGCGAAAGCGGATGAACAGATTGCAAAATGGGCAAGTCAAGGTCAGTAAGGAAATTAAATCTAAATGAAACGTTTGGCTTTGTTAGTTGGTACAAGTGAATATCCTGAATGTGAAAAACTTTCACCGTTGCATGGATCTTTGTTAGATGTGGATGCGATGCAGCGCGTGTTGGTCGCAAACGGCGAGTTTGTCACAGAAGACGTTGTTGTTTTAAAAAATGCTTCGCGACAGAAAATTGAGGATGCGATTCACAATTTGTTTAATGCACGCGATCGCCAAAAAGATGATCTGGTGATGTTTTATTTCTCGGGGCATGGGATCGTTGATGAGGCAAATAGACTATTTTTGGGTACGCCTAGTACTCGCAAGGAGGGAAACAAGATCGTCAAGCCAACGACTGTATCGGCTACTTATTTACAAGATGCGATGAATGATAGCAAGTCACAGCATCAGGTGTTGATTTTTAACTGTTGCTTTAGTGGTGCGTTTGCTCAGGGCATGACGGTGATGGATGATGGTTCGGTAAATCTCAAAAATCAATTGGGTGGTAAAGGACGGGCGATTTTAACTTCTTCAAGTTCGACGCAGTTTTCGTTTCAACCTGATGGGGAGATGTCGATCTATACGCGTTATTTGGTGGAGGGGATTGAGACGGGGGCGGCGGATCGAGATGGAGATAGGAATATCTCCATTGATGAGTTACATGAATATGCAGCACTAAAAGTTTCTCAGGAGTCACCAAGTATGACTCCTGCCTTTTATCCTGTAGAGCAGGGAGGGAAAATCTACATTGCGAAAGTTGCTCAAAAGAAAGACGATCCAATATTGGTCTATCGGCGTGAGTTAGAGAGTCGGATTGTGGAGGGTAAGTGGTCACTTGCTGCTAGACGCTTATTAGATTCTTTGCGAATCAGATTGGAATTGTCGGCAGAGGATGTGGAGCAGATTAAGGCGGATGTGTTAAAGCCGATATTGGCTAAGATACGGAAGTTAGAAGAGTATGAGGAACTGCTAAAGGAGATGTTGGAGGAACGGAATCCACCAACGACTCAAGAGCTAAAAGATTTGCGTGATTATCAGAAAGATCATTTGCGATTGCGCGATGAGGATATTGTGGATATTGATCGCAAATGTGGATTAACAATAGTTGTTAGTCCAATACTCGTATTGCCGAAAGAAGCTGATAAACCCAAAAAAGAATCTAATGTTCTAGTTTTGGACTTGCCAAATGGAGTGAGACTAGAATTAGTGGATATTCCTACGGGAAGTTTCTCAATGGGAAGCAATGATTATAACGATGAAAAGCCAATTCATAAAGTTACGTTGAAAGCATTTAAAATAGGTAAATATCCGATCACGCAAAAGCAATATCTTGCCGTGATAGGGAATAATCCATCGAATTTCAAAGGTGACAATCTTCCTGTTGAGAGAGTGTCGTGGGATGATGCAATTGCCTTTTGTAAGAAGCTATCAGAAATAACGGGGGAAAAAGTATGTTTACCTAGCGAAGCACAATGGGAATATGCTTGTCGGGCGGGAAGTACTGGGAAATATTGTTTTGGTGATGATGTTAGTCAATTGGAGAACTATGCATGGTATAATCTGAAATCAGAGAGTAAAACTCATCCAGTGGGAGAGAAGCTAGCAAATCTTTGGGGATTGTATGATATGCATGGCAATGTTTGGGAATGGTGCAAAGATGCATGGCATGACAACTATGGGGATGCGCCAACTGATGGAACTAGTTGGCTAAAGAATGGCGAACGAAATAAACGCGCCTTGCGTGGTGGCTCGTGGTACAACAACGATGTCAGTTGTCGCTCGGCGTTTCGCCACAGGGACGGGGCAGATGACCACTACTTCAAGTTCGGTTTTAGAGTTGTAGTTTGAGTTTCTTTCTTCTCATGTTCTGGCATAAGGACTTAATTCTTTATACTCTTTCCATTTGTTTATTTTAACTATGGCTAAAGATTTATTCCATCAAGCAGTCAAACAATCCCTAGTTAAAGACGGGTGGACAATAACAAGCGATCCATTAACTATTCGGATAGATCGCGTTAAACTAGAAATAGATCTAGCGGCTGAAAAAGTATTTGCTGCTGAAAAAGATGGACAGAAAATTGCAGTAGAAGTTAAAAGCTTTATCAATCCCTCCAACATTAGCGATTTTCATAATGCATTAGGTCAATTTCTCAGTTATCGCCTTGCCCTGCAAATGACAGAAGATAATCGAATTCTTTACTTAGCCGTGCCTATTGATATTTTCAATACTTTCTTCCAAGAACGTTTTACCCAAGCCGCAATAGTTCAGTATGACCTAAAAATCCTAGCCTACGAACCAAATACAGAGGAGATAATTCAATGGAAAAACTAGATAAATATCGCCAGATTGTCCGCGAATTACTAATCGCTCATTCCACCACTAACGAGCCAAATATCGAATGTCAACTCATTTTTGACACAGAACATGATCACTATCAAATACTCGATCTTGGCTGGCAAGGGCTAACCCGTATTTATGCTTGTTATATCCATTTAGACATTAAGGACAACAAAATTTGGATTCAGCACAACATGACCGAAGCCGATCTTGGTCAAGAGCTAGTCGAAAAAGGCGTACCAGCTTCAGATATTGTTTTAGGCTTACATCCCCCATACAAGCGCCCCTATACCAACTACGGCGTTGCTTAAAGCCTTTAGAGAGAGTTAGCCTTTGCATCGAAATAGCGATCGCTCTCAAATTCAAACTTCCCCTTGCTGTGAATAATTTGCTCTCATCCATCCCCGAAAATCCTTTAAAGTTTTGCTTTCACCTAAGAGCAATCGCTTCTGCACATATTCCACAATAATCGCTGCGGGTAACGTCGGAAAAGACAAACTATTTTCAATGGGAACGTATCCCCCATTTTGTAAGACTAAAAACTCCAAACTATATCCACCATAACGCCAGATTTCAGGCAGACCAAGAAGCGCATAGATTGGTAAACGATGATTTTCCAATTCACCATTCTAATGTCTCGCTACATTCACTAATGGGAGTAGCTAAACCTTCCACAATTGTCGCTCCCACTTCGGGAATTGAGAGCAAATAGATTGTTTCTTGAATTCCTTGCCAATCTTCTTCAGAAACTAAAATAGCGTTAGAGGTTATTCCTGAAATTAGGATAGGCTCATGAGACTGGGAAAATTCATTTATTAGATCTTGAAGTTTAACTTGAGCTTCAGTTAGAGATATTGTTGACATTTTTTGTTTCTTAATGCTTGAGCATATCTTTGTGTCGCTTTGATTGAATGAAGCACGAAACTTCTCTGTAATCATTTTAGCTCTACCTCAAACCGAGAAAAAACCAGATTTTTTAAAGCGATCACCTTTAATTTACAATCCATCAACTTTGCTCGTAATCTACACAAATAATCAGACCAGCCAGCAACTCTCGCAAAATTTCATCAGAAACTAGCCCCAAATATTTGACAAATCTCTCTGTTGAAATACTACGAACTTGCAAAATATTTCCCGCAGAATCTCGGATAAGTTGATTTTCTGGACTAGCCTCAATTTTTACCATGAACAGGCGATCGCTAAATTTTTCCTGCCAACTTGTAATTGGAATAACGATTCTAAGTGGAATAGGATTAAATATCTCAGCGCTGACAATTACTACAGGACGGGTTTTCTGGATTTCTTGCCCCCTTGTGGGATTGAGATCAACTAACCAGATCTCGCCACGCTTAGGATTAATCATTTTCAGATTCCCAATCTTCTGTATCTAAAACAGAAAATTCTGTAAGTTCTGGCTCATTTAGAAAGTCATTAACAGTTTGGGGGATGAACGGGGTAATGTGCTGATATCTTTCAGCTAAAGGCATTGCAGCAATTTCACGAAGAGATGGTTTAGGTTTTGGAAGTTCTATATTAAGAGCATGTTGAAGCCGTTCAGTAAATTCCAGAACTTCTTGCTGTTTTTCGGTTGGTAGCGATCGCAAATTTCTTAAGATGATTTGCTCAATATTAGCTGTACTTTGCATAGATTTTTAATTTTGCTGATACACACTTTCTAAAATCTATAGTACCCCAAGGGATCATAAATAGTTAGAACTACAAAGATATATCTAAACCGACGATAAGGCGATCGCACTCAAATTTAAACTTCCCCTTGCTGTGAATAATTCGCTCTCACCCATCCCCTAAACTCTTTTAAAGTTTTACTTTCACCTAAAAGCAATCGCTTCTGCACGTATTCCACAATAATCGCTGCGGGTAACGTTGGAAAAGACAAACTATTTTCAATGGGAACGTATCCCCCATTTTGCAAGGCTAAAAACTCCAAACTGTATCCATCATAAATCCAGACTTCATGCACACCAAGAAGCGCATAGATCGGTAAACGGCGATCGCTAGGATTAGTGATATCTACTTCTAAAACCAAGTCGGGCGGTGGATCTTGTCCAACGATGACATTTTCTTGAGCGCGAATAGTCAATTCATTTTTGATGTAATAACAGGAATCTGGCTCACCACCAATTTTTAGTTCGGGAATTTTCATCAATAGCGAGCCTAAACATCGCATATCGATATCCAGTTCATCAACAAAAATAGTCAATAGCCTATCGAAAAACCGACTGCTGCCTTCATGGAGTGAGAGAGGCGACATAATTTCTAAAGTACCGTTAATGTAATGGAATAGAGTTTTACGGCGATCGCCAACATCTGCAAGCAAGCGTTCAAAAGTTTCCCAACTCACCCCATGTAGCAAGACTCGATTTTCAGATAGTGGTCTAGACTTCTCAATTACTGCTATGGCAGTTTGCTCTCTTGATAAAGTTGGCGTGTTCATCATGATTGTTTAAACAAGAATACAGACAGTTGTAAACCCAGATCTTTAGCTGTGTGATGAGATCTAAAAATTTAAGATTTAATCTAGTTTATCAAAGATCACGAGGCGATCGCACATCTGGTAAAGTTAGCAATAAGCCTAGTGAAAGTTGAAACGATTAATGCAGAACCTTGAACAACTAATTGCCCAAGAGCTTTCGCTACGCCCCGAACAAGTCAAAAATGCCCTAGAGCTATTTGCCGAAGGCGCAACCCTCCCCTTTGTTGCTCGCTATCGTAAAGAACGCACAGGGGAAATGAACGAGATTCAATTAAGAGATCTCCAAGATCGTTATGCATATCTGACCGAGCTACGCGATCGCCAAGCCGTGATCATTCAAGCAATCTCCGAGCAAGGTAAGCTTACTGATGTTCTGCAAGCCAAAATAGAAGCGTGTTTGCAAAAGACAGAACTTGAAGACCTGTATCTGCCCTATCGCCCCAAGCGAAGAACTAAAGCGGCGATCGCTAGAGAAAAAGGACTAGAGCCACTTGCCGAAGCCATCAAAGCCTTCAACCGTCCTAACATTAATACCGCCTCATTGCCTCAAGAAGCCGCCAAGTATTTATCTGAACAAGTGAAAACGGTCGAAGAAGCTCTCAAAGGCGCATCAGATATTCTTGCCGAGGAAGTCGCTGAAAATGCAGAATATCGAGCTTACATCAGAAACTACTTAATACAGACAGGAGTATTTTTCTCGAAAATCAAGGCAAAGCATCCAATTGGTACAACCAAGTTTGAGATGTACCGCGACTATCAAGCAAAAGTAAAAGCGATCGCCGCCCATAATCTCCTCGCTCTATTACGCGGTGAAACCGAAGAAATCATCACTCTCACTCTAGATTTTGACGAAGACCATTTATTAACTTACCTAAATTCGCAGCAAATTCAGGCTAAAACCCCAGCCATCAGGGCTTTTTATCAAGATATGCTCAAAGATACCTTTAACCGCCTCATGAAAACCTCCGCGATCGCCTCGGTAATCGCCGAAATGAAAGCATGGGCTGAGGTCGAGTCAATCAAAACCTTTGAAGCCAACTTACGAGATTTATTACTAGCGGCTCCCGCAGGTATGAAACCGACCCTCGCGATCGACCCCGGTTTCCGTACAGGTTGCAAGACTGCGGTAATTAGTGAGACAGGCAAATTTCTGGAATATCAAACCATCTTTCCCCATCAAGCTATCGCCCAAAGAGAACAAGCAGCCCGTACCTTGAGAACCTTGATTGAGAAGTATGACATTCAACTAATCGCGATCGGCAATGGTACAGCAGGACGAGAAACTGACAGCTTTGTAATGGAAGTGATTCAAGAACTAGAGAAACCTCCAATCAAAGTAATGGTTAACGAATCAGGAGCTTCAATTTATTCGGCAAGTACCGTAGCGATCGCGGAATTTCCCGATTTAGACTTGACAGTACGGGGCGCAATCAGCATTGGCAGACGACTGCAAGATCCACTAGCCGAACTTGTAAAAATCGATCCAAAATCAATTGGCGTGGGACAGTATCAGCATGACGTAGATCAAAAATTACTGAAAAAGAAGTTAGAGGAAACCGTTGAAAGTTGCGTTAATTTTGTCGGTGTAGACCTAAACACAGCTTCCAAAGAACTGCTTACTTTTGTGTCAGGACTAAGTGCTAGTGTTGCCAATAACATCATCACCTATCGCAATCAAAATGGCGCTTTTCGCGATCGCCGTCATTTGCTAAAAGTGCCAAAACTAGGCGCAAAAGCTTTTGAACAAGCGGCAGGATTTTTACG
>JAYVVP010000217.1:0-11561 GCA_043786935.1 Pseudanabaena sp.
CTCCCTTCCCACCCATAAATTAGACATATATTAGAACCCAGAAGACTGGAAAGTCGGCTTTTCAAGTGTCTAGTTTTTCACTGGGAAGGGAGTAAGAACTTTGTTTGTGGCGAATGTTGAGAAGTGTTAGGCAGTTTTGCTGGCGATCGCATGATCCAAAAATCAATAACTGGAAAGACGATCGCACTCCACTTGAAAAGCGCGATCACATCAGCTAAAAATCAATCACTAGAGCGGCGATCGCCTGCTGCCAATTTAAAAAATGCGAAACTATAGAAAATAGGTTGGATGAAGTGCTTTCGATACCAAATAGTTAGGCAGAGATCGCATTGCATACAGGTTTTATTGGTGCTAAGTTTCATTCTTCAACCAAACCTACGTTATCTGCAATCTTACTAAAAATCAATTTAGTTAGAACGATTGAGCATCTTCGCCGCAGAAATATCGCTCAACCCATCTTCAGGTATCTCTGCTAGTCGCGCCACTTGATAGTATCCATGTTCGATTGATAAAAAGCCTAACATGCCATGCTTAGGCAGACGAACTCTTACCCATTCGCCATAGTCATAGCAATCCAAAGCTAGAATAGATTGCAACGCACTAAAAAACTCTCCTACATCTGCTGGTGGTTGAGAGGCAGGTCTCGGGCTTATCTCTACGGATTCACTATTTCTTAGCGCCTTAAAAAAAATTATTAGCCATGATGGAATATTTTCATTACGCTCCATACCATTCTCATAGAGAATAGTATGGATGTCTTCTAGAATTGGAGAGTCTGTCACAGCTTCATCCAACTCATGTTGTACGATCTGCCGTAAAAGTTGTTCAAAGTCAGATTTCATTTTATACCTTCTTGTTTCTATGCATTGGCATTAAAGTCTACGGCAGGTGCTCCTGGGTAAGCAGTTGTCATATATATAATATTGCCAGTTCCTTCTTCGACCTTGAAGATAACAACAGCAGTGTCCATATCAGACTTTGTTACTTTATCAGTCACACTATCATAAGTCCATTTGAATCCGCATTTCGCCAAACCGACATTTACAGTCCATTTCATCTTCCACTTATTAGCCGTTTTTTTAATTGATGGCCCCGTATGGGTTGCCTTTGCATTCTCTACAGCTTTTTTCATCATAGCCTCTGAAGCCCATCCACTAGATGAATAAGTAGGCGCATTAGTTTTTGCTCTAGCCTCATGAGCTGATTCTGTTACATTAGCACCATGTCTTTCCAAAGTATGTCCACCATCATCATCATAAGTGCCGGGAACCGTGGCACTAAATTTACATTGTAGAGATGATGTTGCTATCTGAGATCCATTTTGTTGAACTACATGAGTTAACTCATGAGCTATCAACTCCTGTCCACCTTGGCTTTTTGGCTCGTAAGCTCCCTGCCGAAAGAAAACATCTTGTCCTGTCGTAAATGCTTTCGCCTGAATTGACTTGTTTAACTGATCAGATCGGGAATCTGTATGCACTTTTACGCCTCTAAAGTCTGCCCCCATAGCTTGACCCATCTTTGCTTGTAGACCAGCATCTAGCGACTGACCGCTACCCCGTGCACTTTGAATAGATGACTCCAAATCAGTTGACGCTTCTCCCCCGCCGATATTTTCACGCCTCTGCACCAAAGATTTCATTTGAAGTTCTTCATCCTCTAATTCCATTGACTCATCGCGTTGGATTTTAGAGATGGCAGGCTTCATTTGGAGTTCTTTATCCTCCGCCTCCATAGACTCTTGCTTTTGGACGGAGTTATTATGAGTTGGTGAATTAATTTGTTGAACTACTTTTGATGCAGTGTCATCTGCCTCCTTCTCATATTTGTCATTTGGCTCACCGATACTCAATTTGGCTTGGATAGCCATCCGATTAGCTTGAAATATCTTCAAACGATTCATTGGTTTTGCTTGGACTGGCGTATCAGAAGATTTAGTGCTGGGCTGATTAATTATTTTTTCTAGAAAATTTTCACTGTATCCAGATGGTCGAAAGGTAGCATCTTCATCCAAGTCAGTCTGAAGTGGCGCGAAGTCTCTAGTTTGTAAAAATGAGGCTGTGGGTTTGACTGAAGTCGTAGATTGGGAAGAATTTTTTTCGTTACTGTGAGTACGCGACATGCCAATAACCTCTAAATTTACATGCTGAGAATTAGCATGTACTTGATACTGCGTATTCTCGCATAATCAAAAAAATTTTAACTACAATTTTGATTATTTACTGACCCATCTTGCAGGGTCGTATTACATAACTTCGCTTTTGTTAAATTTGTATTGATCAATGAAGCATTTTCGAGATTTGCCTCAACTAAATTTACTTCGCTGAGATTAGCATTTTCGAGATTGGCAAATCCTAACTTGGCATTTGTGAGATTTGCTTTGAGTAAATTTGCACCCTTAAGATCAACAAAGTGACGTACTAGGGTAAATACCTCAACATTGCCATCGGCGTAAGTATCAGTCAGATTTGATTCTTGGAGATTGCTTTCGCGAAAAGAAGCTTCGAGTAAATAGGTATTGCTAAGATTTGCACCCTGTAAATTTGCTTTGCCAAAATTGGCAAGGCGCAGGTCGGTATAACTGAGATCGGCTTGGGTGAGATTTGCCTCGCTTACATCTGCACCTCTAAGATCGGCGCTGCGGAGATTTGCGCCTTGCAGGTTGGCTTTTTTTAAATCTGCGCCAATTAGTCGAAGCCCACTTAAATCTGTATTTTGTAAGTTACAGCTCTGACAACGATTGGTTTCGATCAGGCGTTGACGGTTGGCAGCTTGGAGACGATCGCTGATAGGATCAGCAAAGGCAAAAGATGGTAGAGCAATCGCCGCGGCGATTACAACGAAAAATAATCTGGACGTGGTTAGCATGATTAGCATTTTAAACGTCGGTTAAAAATTAGGAGTAGTAGTGATTTTACGTTTTTTTCTACAGTCATTTCTACGGTCATTTAAAGGGGGCAATCGATTTTGGTTGTTGCTGATGACGGTGCTGCTAAATTTACTGATCGCATTACCGATCGCACCGACTGCGATCGCGCAGGAAAAGCTACAAGACTTTGACTATTGGGCTTCGCTATGTAGTTCATTGGTCAAATCTCGCAAATACAAAGAGGCAGTTGAGGCTTGCAATCAAGCAATCACGATCAATACAAATGAGCCGATCGCTTGGCTAGAACGTGGCGATGCCATGGTTGGTTTAGCAATGTATATCGAAGCGGTTGTTTCTTATGATCGATTTATCAAATTAAAACCAGATAATGCGGGAGCTTTAGCCAAACGATGTGGGGCGCTGAATGAATTAGAACGTTATGAAGACGCGATCGCCTCTTGTGAACTTGCTTTACGACTTGATAAAAACTGGGATGACGCATCGCCTGCAATGGTTTGGTATATCCAAGGGGCGTTGCTAAAACGGGCTGGCAAAATGGCAGAGGCGCTAGAATCTCTAGGCTTAGCGATTCGCTCAAATCCTAACTATTCGCTTGCCCTAACGGAACGGTGTGATATTTTTAATTCCCTTGATCGAGCCGCAGATGCAATTCAAGATTGCGATCGCGCCATTAAAGTTAATGCTAATTGGGGCAAATCGACCCCTGCGATCGCTTGGAAAACTAAAGGTAAAGTCCAGAATCAATTACAACGCTTTGATGATGCCCTATTTTCCTATGACAAAGCTGTCGCGATCGAGCCGACTAATGCACAGGCTTGGGCGGAACAGGGGATGATTTTATGGCGATTGGGGCGCTATGCCGAAGCTCTTTCCTCACAAGAATGGGCGCTCAAAGCTAAAGAGAAATATTCGCTAGCGCTGGCTAATTCATGCGCTGCACTTAATCAACTGCGTCAGTATAAAGAGGCTTTAGCAGCTTGTAACTCCGCTATTCAAGAAGGCGATCAACAATGGGATTACTTAGGATCATCTTGGGCATGGGATCAACGGGCTAATGCTCTAAATGGTCTAGGTAAATATGAAGAGGCGCTAGCCTCAGCCAATCGCGCCATCTCCCTCCAGCCCAGTCAAGCTAGTTTTTGGGGAAATCGTGCTGCTACGCTGTGGGCTTTAGGTCGTTTTGATTTAGCGCTTTCATCCACTAATCAGGCGATCGCCCTTAATCAAAACTCATCTAGCGCATGGTTTAATCACGGACGCATCTTAGCCTCGCTTGGACGCACAGAAGAGGCTCTGATCGCCTATGAAAAAGCAATTCAAGGTGATGCTAACATTGGCAATCAACTCTCTTTGGCAGATATTTGGACAAATAAAGCCGCTTTGCTATGGAGACTAAATCGGTTTCGCGAATCAATCACCGCTAGTCAACAGGCGATCGGGATTAATCCTAAATCAGACACGGCTTGGTTCAATCTCGGTTTAGCACTAATGTCGATTGATCGCTATGCTGAAGCTGCGGTTGCCTATAGCCGCGCGATCGCCCTCGATCTTAAAAATGCTGATTACTGGACGGGGCGAGGTTTGGCATTACTGGCGCTAAATAGTAATCCTGACGCACTGGTTGCTTTTGAGCAAGCCCTCAAGCTAAATCCCAGTCAAACCCAAGCGACTATCAGTAAAGCGATCGCGATCGAGCGCTTAAAACCTAAACCAGTAAAGCCATAAAAACCTGGTCAGGGGAGTTTATGAGACTCCGCAATAGCTTTAAATCCCAGGAATTTCTGAAAGATGACACTTTAATTCTTCGACCTCAAAATTGGTCATTTGATTCCACTCTTCGATTGTGAAGTCATAACCCTCAGTCTGGGCAAGTTGGACAAAACTTTCCAGATCAGGTGCTTGATTTAATTTAGCTTTAAGAAGGGAATCGGTTTGGGCTGCTCTATAAAGGCGAGCCACTTGCTCTCTTGCCATAACATTGATTGGGAGTAAAGTGATGAAATGTGATCTAAATACGATCTAGACAATCAGGTTTAAGCTAGATAAACCCTGCTACAAACTGCACGTCTTTAATCGATAATAGTCTATCGTGAGTTTTACAGAATAAGGCAAGCTATTTATGGCGAATAAAGCTCCGAATGTTTGGCAGAAACTGTGGCAACGAATTACTGGTGTGTGGGGTCAGTTTCTCGGCAGTATTGACGCGCTGATCGGCAATCGTTTTGTTGAATTTTTAAACAAAACAGTTCCTGCTCCCCTAAGATTTCTTTTGCCTTTTCTCAAAGATGATTTAGGGGTTGCACCGCCGTCAATCTCCTCTTTTAAAGGTATTGGTGTACCCGAAAAGCTCGAAACAAAAGAGGTCTTAAAAGAAATTGCGATCGAGTCAAGAGTGGGAACGATTTGGCAAATTAAGCCTCAATTTCTACGCTATAAATGCCAAGAATCTAATCCTTTTCGATGCGAATTTCCTCACCAATCAGTTGCAGAAGATCCCAATAATAAATATTGTAAAAAATGTCAGTTCCCCGCAATTTTACCGCCTGAAGTAAAGCTGCGCGGTGTAAAAGGAGTCTATCAAATAGACAACTATATCGGCATTCGTGGTGCGGGGCGGCTATATAACGCTACCAACTTATCCGATGGGGAAACATTTTTATTTAAGGAATATGTAATTCCTAAAAAATATTTTAATGAGCAAGAAACTAGAGCTTGTAAACGTAATTTTGAAGCTTCAGCAGAACTAAAACTTTCTGATGGTAGGTCGCAAGATGCGCGGCTAATTACACCGATAGAGGCGATCGCGGATAGTCGAGAAGAACGCTGTTATGTTGTCCTACCGAAAACTGATGATGCGATCGCTTTAGCCAAATATTTGTCGATGAATGGAGCAATGAATAGCTGGCAAGTGAAATCATTTCTCAATCAAGCTTTGCAGACTTTGGAATCTTTACATTCACAAAAGTATAGATTGCGCTCTGGGGTGGTGACATCAGGGTTGCCGCACGGTAATTTAACTTTTTACAGCATTGGTATCCGATCAAATTTTCAGGGATTTACAGTCTATTTGAGTGATATGGCTCTTTGGGAAGATCGTTTTTATCCAACCGATAGTCCAGCCCCGACTTATTCAATCAGTCGCGATCTTGAAGATTTAGGTTATATTGCGTTCTATCTGTTACAAGGCGGCGTAATTGATTTAGAAAATCGCTTTTGTCTCAATCCTCATGACATGAACCACTGGGGCAGTAAAGCAATTAATGTCGGTCTTCAAAAGTTTATCCAGAATTTGATCGGCTTCGGTGAGTCAAGTTATGGCAGTGCCGAAGCAGCGCGACGAGCCTTACTCCGTTTACCGATTGATCGCGAAGTGGTAATTGAATTTGTAGAACAAGAGGAAGTTGAGATAAAGAAAAAAAGTTGGTGGAGTTGGCTAACTAAAAAGAGAATCGCGATCGCGCTCAGTATATTTCTTCTAGCGTTACTATTTTTTTCATGGTATTTCTGGTTAACTCAGCCACCAAAATTAGCAAAACTTTCTTTGCCCTGTTGCATCAGCCAAATATCAGATATTCCTGAAGGTAAATTTACTTATACAGCCGATAAAAATGGCACTTGGAATTACTCACTTTTACAAAATAATTTAATCGCTAAAGGTGCAACTCTCGAAGACGAATTACAGAAACGTCAACCGAAGCTCAAGCTCAGTTATCAACCTTTAAATGCTGATCTAAATGTTGCTCAAAGCAGTGATCAGCCCTCCGATCAATCGATAATTGGCAAGTTGCAGTCTAATCAAGCAGATTTTGCCATTTCAAGCGCGATCGACAATCTCGGTGGCAATTTCATAACCCAAAACATTGCCTACGATGGCTTAACTGTGTTTGTGGCTTTTAGCTACGCACAGCGCAACAATAGCTTGCCAACAGCGCTGCAAGGTAGAATTACCTTTGAGCAATTGCGACAACTCTACACAGGCGAAATCATCAATTGGCGACAATTAGGGGGGCCAAATTTACCTGTCAAACTTTACATGCCTCTAGATAGTGATGCAGTGAAAATTTTTGAAAACCGAGTACTCAAAGGTGAAACGGCGATCGCTGCTTTTCGGCAACTTGCCCAAGATGGTAGTGGCACAATTACATCTCTATCTGTTTTTGATTCTTTGCGACAAGTGATCCAAGACTTTGAAGATCGTAGTATTGGTAGCATTTCCTTTGGCTCAATTAGTCAAGTTTTTGGTCAATGTTCGGTTTATCCATTAACGTTAGCTGACGATTACAGATCTTTCGTTGCGCCACTAGTCATGAAAACAGGAAATGCGATCGCTCCTGATATCGATCTCTGCAATGAAAAAGGTAGCTATATTCAAAACTACACTGCTTTTATCAATCAAACCTACCCACTCGCCTACCCGATTTCGGTTGTGTATACCCGCGACAATCGTCGAGTACCGATCGCTGAACGTTTTGTGGCAATCATGAGAACTGAAGAGTCTCAAAACTTACTTAAACAAACTGGGCTAATTCCTTTAAAATTTCCGATTAAATAATAGAGTCAGCTTCGTAACTAACTCTATTACTTATAGATTTTGTGGCTTTCTATATAGCTATAATGTAGAGTAGGTTTCTATACAATTAACAATAGAGATATTCATGGCAGAACGTTTTGACGAATCAAAGGAACGAGCCGAAATTGCCAAGTTTGCTGCCAAAATCTTACATGAACCTTCACAAATCCGATTATTGAGCGATCAGGTTTATGACTTACTCAAAGATGAATTTCGTCAGCAAAAAGAACGAGTTGGCAGAAATTATGAGGGGAGATTATGACCACTAGCGGATTTGCAAGGGCTGAGTCATACGTTACTACCAACCATTTCTATGTAGAACTGTCAACTGATTCGACAATTGTGGCATGTTTTACAGAATGTACGGGGTTGAGTGCCAAAGTAAATTACGAAACCTATTTTGAGGGTGGTAATAACAATCAGCAAAAGATTTTATTAGGTCATACTTCGTTTTCTGAAGTAACCTTCAAGCACGGCGTAACCAATGATATTAGTTTCTGGTCTTGGTTTACGGCGACAACATCACGGCGACGCAATATCCGTATTTTGTTATTTAATCAAGCTGGTGAAACGAGGCAGTGCTGGACTTTGATTGGGGCAATTCCAGTAAGTTGGCAAGCGCCATCCCTCCAAGCTGATGGTAATTCTGTTGCAATTGAGGAGTTAACATTAGCGATCGAAGGATTAACAGTCGCAACGACAGGCAGTGGGTCTGCAACTGTTGTCTCCAGAGATGCAACAAATGGTTCTTTCCCTAGTTCTTAAGCCGTGCCTAAAAATATAGCCATTCCTTTTGATGCTACTAATTTACCTGATGGTATTCCATTAGGCAATTATTCTCCGTTGCTTGTGCCATCTGCCATTGGGCAATCATTTTTACAACCAAAGTTTATCTATCCATTAGGAGCTGTCTCGTTATTAAATCCCGATAATGTCGGTTTTGATAATGAGTTTGAACCTCTTAATAATTCCTTTGATGATTCTCCTTTTTTTGACCACCCGCAACAATTATCCACGCAACCTGAAATTTCTGCGCCATTAACAAATCAACCCAATATTCAAGCTAAATCTCTCTCTCCTCAGAACAATTCTCAGCCAACGCGATCGCCAAATAATGTTGCTAAAACTCCATCAATCCAAAGAAAGCCCCTAGTAAATTCTCAACCAAATCGCCAAGTCAGTAACTCTTCTCTACCAAGTCAAGAATTCAGTACAAACACTTCACTAGATATTGATTCTCAATCAAATTTATCAACAAATGCATCAGAGAATCTCCCCATCCAGAGAGTTGCTGATCTCTCAATTATAGATAATGGTGGCTTAGAAGTAATTCCTAGCCAACAAATTCAAAGATCCTCCGATTTTGCTAACGCTAAAATTCCTGAAAATAGTTTTGTTTCCAATAGTGAGACTATTCAACCCATTCAGCAAATACCTGATTCTCCTTCGGCACAGCGTTTTGTCTCGGAAGCTGATTACATCCCAGAAATCCAAAAAAAATCAGATTTAGTGATTCCTCAAACTTCGGTAGGTAATCCTGTTGCAAATAGCGATCGCACTCTAGAAGTCCAAAGAAAATCTGATTTAATTAGTCCTGAAACTTTAGTAGATAATTTTGCTTTAGAAGTCCAAAGAAAATATGACTTGGTTAGTCCTCTAACCTTTGTAGGTACGCCTGTTTCAGGAAGCAATCGCACTTCACAAGTCCAAAGAGAGTCTGATTTGTTTCCTGTTTCTGCTAATGTCTCACAGAGCGGTCGCATCCCAGAAGTCCAAAGGGTTGCTGATTTAGTTAATTCTGAAACTTTAGTAGATAATTCTGTTTTAGAAAGTGATCGCACATTAGAAGTGCAAAGAGTTACTGATTTATCTCCTGTTTCTGTTGATGTCTCACAGAGCGATCGCACAGCAGAAGTCCAAAGAAAATATGACTTGGTTAGTCCTCCAACCTTTGTAGATACGTCTGTTTTAGGAAGAGATCGCATCCCAGAAGTTCAAAGAGTTGCTGATTTAGTTAATTCTGAAACTTTAGTAGATAATTCTGTTTTAGAAAGCGATCGCACAGCAGAACTACAAAGAGTTGCTGATTTATCTCCTGTTTCTGCTGATGTCTCACAGAGCGATCGCACTCCAGAAGTTCAAAGAGTCTCTGATTTGTCTCCTGTTTCTGTTGATGTCTCACAGAGTGATCGCACTTCAGAAATTCAAAGAAAACCTGATTTAGTTAATTCTGAAACTTTAGTAGATAATTCTGTTTTAGCAAGCGATCGCAATTTAGAAGTGCAAAGAGTTACTGATTTATCTCCTGTTTCTGCTGATATCTCACAGAACGATCGCACAGCAGAAATCCAAAGAAAACCTGATTTAATTAGCCCCGAAACTTTAGTAGATAATTCTATTTTAGAAAGCGATCGCACTTCACTAGTCCAAAGAGTTGCGGATTTACCTCCTGTATCTGACGATGTCTTACAGAATGATCGCACTTTAGAAGTGCAAAGAAAATCTAACTTGGTTAGTACTCAAGCCTTTGTAGATAAACCTGTTTCAGGAAGTGATCGCACTTCACAAGTCCAAAGAGCTTCTAATTTAGTTAGTTCTCAAGCTTCAATAGTTAGCCCTGTTTTAGAAAGCGATCAGACTACAGAAGTCCAAAGAAAGTCTGAATTGTATCCTGTATCTAGCGATGTTTTAGAAAGCGATCGCATCCCAGAAGTCCAAAGAGTCGCTGATTTAGTTAATTCTGAAACTTTAGTAGATAATCCTGCTTTAGCAAGCGATCGCACACTAGAAGTCCAAAGAGTTGCTGATTTATCTCCTGTATCCGCTGATGTCTCACAGAGCGATCGTACAGCAGAAATTCAAAGAAAATCTGATTTGGTTAGTCCTGAAACTTTAGTAGATAATTCTGTTTTAGAAAGCGATCAGACTACAGAAGCCCCAAAAAAGTCTGATTTATCTCCCGTTTCTGCTGATGTCTCACAGGGCGATCGCACTTCAGAAATTCAAAGAAAACCTGACTTAGTTAATTCTCAAACTTTGGTAGATATTCCTATTTTAGAAGGCGATCGCACTTCACAAGTCCAAAGAGCTTCTAATTTAGTTAGTTCTCAAGCTTCGATAGTTAGCCCTGTTTTAGAAAGCGGTAAGACTACAGAAGTCCAAAGAAAATCTGAATTGTCTCCTGTATCTAGCGATGTTTCACAAACCAATCGCATCCCAGAAGTCCGAAGAGTTGCTGATTTAGTTAATTCTGAAACTTTAGTAGATAATTCTGTTCTAGAAAGCGATCGCACTTCCCAAGTTCAAAGAGTTGCGGATTTATCTCCTGTTTCTGCTAATGTCTCGCAGAGCAATCGTACAGCAGAAATTCAAAGAAAATCTGATTTGGTTAGTCCTCAAACTTTAGTAGATAATTCTGTTTTAGAAAGTGATCAGACTACAGAAGCCCCAAAAAAGTCTGATTTATCTCCCGTTTCTGCTGATGTCTCACAGAGCGATCTCACTTCAGAAATTCAAAGAAAACCTGACTTAGTTAATTCTCAAACTTTAGTAGATAATTCTGTTCTAGAAAGCGATCGCACTTCCCAAGTTCAAAGAGTTGCGGATTTATCTCCTGTTTCTGCTAATGTCTCGCAGAGCGATCGTACAGCAGAAATTCAAAGAAAATCTGATTTGGTTAGTCCTCAAACTTTAGTAGATAATTCTGTTTCAGAAAGCGATCACACTTCACAAGTCCAAAGAGCTTCTGATTTAGTGATCCCTCAAACTTCGTTAGTTAGTCCTGTTTTAGAAAGCGATCTCACCCCAGAAGTCCAAATAAAGCCTGAGTCAGGTTCTGTAGATAGTATCGTTTCACAAGCCGAGAGCACATTAGAAGTCCAAAGAAAATCTGATTTGTCTTCTATATCTCCTGATGTCTCCCAAGGTGAGCGTATAGCAGAAGTCCAAAGAACGTCTAATTTAATTAGTCCTGAGAATTTAATAGATAATTCTGTTTTGGAATGCGATCGCACTTCACAAGTCCAAAGAAAATCTGATTTATCTCCTGTTTCTGCTGATGTCTCACAGAGCGATCGCACCCCAGAAGTACAAAGAAAGTCT
>JAYVVP010000218.1:0-11519 GCA_043786935.1 Pseudanabaena sp.
TACACTGGTATTTTTAACCAAAGTTTATCTTTTACTACTAACTTCATACGGCATATATTGCAATGCTTTTTCTTACTCATTACGCGGAACCATTGCCAAGATCAGGTAGTAAGTTTTGGTTCTCGAATTAAGGAAGAGGCTGAAAAGGCGAAAGATGTTAAACAAGAGCATCCTGTAATGGTGATTATTGGCAATCCGCCCTATTCTGGACATTCGGTAAATACGGGAGATTGGATTAAGGGTTTGCTCAATGGGAAGAATATTATCTCGAATACGAAAACAGATAGTTATTTTGAAGTTGATGGGAAGCCTTTGGGAGAGAAAAATCCTAAGTGGTTAAATGATGACTATGTGAAGTTTATTCGCTTTAGTCAATGGAGAATCGATCAAACGGGCTACGGAGTTTTGGCTTTTGTTACTAATCATGGTTATTTAGACAATCCAACTTTTCGAGGGATGCGTCAAAGTTTGTTAAAGACTTTTGATGAGATTTATATTTTGGATTTACATGGAAATAGCAAGAAGAAAGAAACTTGTCCTGATGGTTTACCTGATCAAAATGTGTTTGATATTCAACAGGGTGTAGCGATTGGAATTTTTGTTAAATATCAAAATAGTCAGCAAAAATCAACAACGGTTTATCATGCTGATTTATGGGGCAAGCGCGAGGCTTTTGAAAATAAGCAGCTTGTTGGTGGTAAGTATCACTGGTTAGATGAGAGTGATATTAGTTCAATGATTTCAGAGGAACATCAAATATATCCAGATGCACCATTTTATCTATTTAAGCATCAGGATATCGATCTAAGATCAGAGTACGATAAATTTTGGAAAATTGATGAATTAGTTTTGATTAAATCTATAGGTCTTAATAGTCATAGAGATCATTTTGTTGTTGACTTTGAGGAGAATATTTTAAAAGAAAGAATTCATAAATTTATAAGTGCTTCAACTGATGCTGAATGTTATGAAAAATTTGATTTGCAAGATAACAGAGATTGGAAACTGTTAAATGCTCGTAAGCTACTTCGTTCCTTAGAGTCTTGGGATCGTAAAATTATTAGTTGTTTATATCGACCATTTGATAAACGGTATTGCTTTTTAAGCGATGCTGTTATGGATTATCCAAGAATGGATATTAATTTACATTTGATGAACAAAGAAAATATTTCTTTAATTACCACTAGACAAACACGAGAGAATTTTGCGGTTTTAACTACTGACTTAGTTTGTGGTCAACATAAGATAGTTTCTGTTTATGACGGCTCCTATATTTTCCCTCTTTATCTCTACCCAACCGACAAATCCACCCTATTTGAAACCGAACCGAACAATAATCCACATGGTCGCTGCCCAAACCTAGCACCAGAATTTATTGACGAACTTTCTCAAAAACTTGGCTTAGAATTTTTCCCAGATGGCAAAGGCGATCAGATTAAAACCTTTGCACCAGAAGACATCTTTAATTACATTTATGCCACCTTCCACTCCCCAACCTATCGCCAACGTTACGCCGAATTTCTCAAAATCGACTTTCCACGAGTACCCCTAACCAGCAACAAACAATTATTTTGGGAACTAGCCACCAAAGGCGACAGACTCGTAAAACTCCACCTGATGAAAGAAACAGGCTCAGAAATTAGCAGCTATCCCATCAATGGCTCTAACCTTGTCGAACAAGTCAAATACAACGACACCCAGCAACAAATCTGGATTAACGACCAGCAGTATTTCGCTAACATCCCTAACCACATTTGGAGCTTCCACATCGGCGGCTATCAAGTCTGTCAGAAATGGCTCAAAGACCGCAAAAGACGAGAACTCAGCTTTGACGACCTCGTTCATTATCAAAATATTATTTCTATTTTGGGTGAAACCATTGAGATCATGAATGATATTGATCAGATTATCACCAAACATGGAGGCTTCCCATTCCCGTGATTATGTAGATATATGACTAAGCACAAAAACTTTTGATAGAATAATAACCCTAATCAAAAACACCTTATGCCAATCATTTAAGAGTTTTATGGAATTACAATTAGGGTGTTTTATGACGATCATGCCCCACCACATATCCATGCCTCCTATGGCGAACATGAAATCATTGTCGGTATTTCACCGATCGCCATCATTAAAGGTAAAGTTCCCAACCGAGTGCGATCGATGGTTTTGGAATGGGTTGCTTTACATCAACAGGAACTAATGAAAAACTGGGAACTTTGCCAATCAGGAAAATCGCCTCACAAACTAGAACCTTTAGATTAGAGTAAATAACCATGTATAAAATAAATCAAGTCTCAGTAATTGAGAACTTCAAGTTAATCTTAGAATATGCTGACGGAGTGAGCGTTATAGCTGACTTTATCCCAATTATTCAGCAGGGCACAGTATTTCAACCACTTCAAGATCCAAATTTCTTCGCTAAAGTCAGTTTAGACAAAACAAAACGATATATTTATTGGGAAGGTGAAATAGAGTTTTGTGCTGATGCTTTAAGAATGAAAGGCACAGTAATCGATGAAGACTATTGCCTCAACAAAGCAATGGACGAAGGTAAAAGCACTCCTCTTTACTCCCGTACAGAAGCTTTAGCTTTTTTGGAAAAATAGAGTCAAAGTCTAGTATCAGTGACACTTTTTTGCAGCGAATGAATACAAGTTTAACCAGAATTAAGCCAATACTTAACGAACTCAAGCAAGAATTGCGATCGCCACATAGCGATCGCTTGGTAAAACTAATTTTATTCGCTACGGCAAAATTGGGCAAATCCTAAAAAAGCTGTTTATAGATATTGACAAACAATACAGCCCTTTGCAATGATAAGTGATTGTGAGATTTTATTGAGCAGCAATACTCTTGGCTAATGTAATTGTTATTGGGGCACAGTGGGGCGACGAAGGTAAAGGCAAAATTACAGATTTGCTTAGCCGCTCCGCAGATGTTGTCGTACGCTATCAAGGCGGTAATAATGCAGGACATACGGTCGTCGTCAACGATCGCACTTTTAAGCTACACCTGATTCCTTCGGGAATCCTGTATCCCAAGACGGAATGTATCATTGCCAATGGCACTGTGATCGATCCGAAGGTGCTTCTAGAAGAGGTGGATCGACTCAAAGATTTGGGTATATCGACAGACAACCTGTTTATTTCTGAAACCGCACATGTCACCATGCCTTACCATCGCGAGCTAGATCGCGCTTCTGAAGCTCAGCGAGCCGAACATAAAATTGGCACTACAGGGCGTGGGATTGGACCGACCTATGCAGATAAGTCTGAGCGAGTTGGTATTCGCATCGGCGATCTAATGGACGAAAAACGTATGCCCAAAAAGCTACGTTGGGCGATCGAGCAAAAAAACATTGTTTTACAAAAGCTTTATAATTTAGAACCACTCGATGTTGACGCGATCATCACTGAATATCGTGGCTATGCCGATCGCTTACGTCCTCATGTGGTCGATGCTTCGCTCAAAATAGATGCAGCCATCCGTGAGCGTCGCAATATTTTGTTTGAAGGCGCACAAGGAACTTTGCTTGATCTCGATCATGGCACATATCCTTATGTCACTTCATCCAACCCCGTTGCAGGTGGTGCTTGCATCGGCGCAGGCGTGGGACCAACCTGCATTGATCGCGTGATTGGTGTTGCCAAAGCATATACAACTCGCGTGGGTGAAGGACCTTTTCCGACCGAGTTGCACGATGAAACTGGTACACATATTGGCGATCGCGGTGCCGAATTTGGCACAACTACAGGACGCAAACGCCGTTGTGGTTGGTTTGATGGTGTGATTGGTCGTTATGCGGTTCGCATTAATGGTCTTGATTGCCTCGCTGTCACCAAGCTTGATGTACTCGACGATCTCGAAGAAATCAAGGTTTGTACAGCTTATGAACTTGATGGCAAGGTTGTGCGTGACTTCCCTAGTGATGCTCGTGCTTTTGGTAGAGCCATCCCAATCTACGAAACCTTAGCGGGTTGGAAGCGATCTACTAGCGAATGTAAAAACGTTGAAGATTTACCTGAAGAAGCAAAAACCTATCTCAAGTTTCTTGCGGATTTGATGGAAATTCCGATCGCGATCATTTCTCTTGGCGCAAGCCGAGGACAAACTATCATCGTGGAAGATCCGATTCACGGACCAAAGCGTGGCTTGTTAAGAGCTTAAATTTCTAGTTTTGAGTTTTCATTTTTTATAAAAAACTTGAAACTAATAACCACTTATTAAATTACAAAAAAATGCTACTCCAAATTAACGCTTCTACCCGCCCTCCTGCTAATAATCGCGCTCTTCGTCGCAGCGGTCAAATTCCTGCAACTGTGTATGGACATAAAGGTGCAGAATCTATTTCGATTAGTTTAGACGCTAAAGAAGCAACTACTTTGCTCCGTCAAGCAACGATCAATAACACCATGATCGAAGTAAATGTAACTGATGGCGACTTTAAAGGCAGAACCCTCTTACGCGAAGTTCAAAATCATCCTTACAAAAATTCTATTTATCACCTTAGCTTTTTTGCGATCGAGTCTCAGTCAAAGATTGAGGTAGACATTCCTTTGCACTTTATAGGCATTCCTGTTGGTGTAAAGGTTGGCGGTGGTTCAGTCGATACAATCAAGAACTACATTCGAGTAGCTTGCTCTCCTAATAACGTTCCTGAAAGTTTTGAAATCGATATTACCGATCTTGAAATTGGTAAGGGAGTTCACGTTAGCGAAATTAATTACCCTGAAGGTGTTAAGCCTGTAACTGAGACTACTGCTCTAGTTGTGACGATTTTGAATAAATAAAAAGTATCCTTTTTAAATAAAAAAGCCTTGCTTCGCAAGGCTTTTTTATTTTTATAGCAACGTCTTTGTTCAGTTACAGCAATTTGTTTTTACACCTACCACAAACAATAATATAAAACCCGTTGCAAGGCTTCGCCCTGCGACCCTTGTTGTAGTGGGTTTAATCAACAACTGCTGTAAGACGCAAAAGCAAATTTTTTACACCAAAATAATATGCCGATCGCGATCAATTTTCAGCCATCCTTCATCTTGTAATAGTTTCATCGCTCTGGTAACCGTGACACGAGTGCTACTAATGGCACTTGCAAGATGTTGATGAGTAAGACGCACAGTTAAACGGGTTCCACCTTCGACAGTGATCCCGACTTCTTGCTTGAGCAAAAGTAATATTTGGCGCAACCGTTCTTCGACTCGTTTGTTACTAACTAGGGCTAGCAAAGATTCAGTTTGCTGGAGACGGCGATTGAGATGTTGCAAGATCCCTTGATATAGAAGCGGAGACTGCTCTAGTTCAAGCAATGTAAACCGCATCAAGTCAACATCTGATAGAGCGGTCGCCTGATATGGTTCCAGATTTGTCAAAGGCAGACCAAAGGGCATTGCTTGCACTGCAAAACCTACTAAAACTTCATCGCCTGAAGGATGTAGAGTATTTAACTGGACAACACCACGACAAACAACCCACACTTCATGAGTGTACATGGGTATGATTTGTCCACTCTTGTAAGTGTGCATGGTGCGACCGCGATAAATTTCTTCGAGCGATCGCCGCCAATCAATTACAGAAGTCGTAGAATTAAGATTGAAATTAGAAAACGTATATGTCATAGCAGCTTGAGGTATACATCTATGATCCTATGTGTTTCTCGACACTATCAGGTTAAGCTCAGTTTATTAAATCGATAAATTTTTCTTAAGTCCACTACTTTAATCCCTTTTATCCTAAGAAATTCAGTAATTCACTAGTTATGCTCCTCTACTTAGAACCTTGTTATCTAAAACAGAAAGAGAGTAAAGCGTCCCTTCTCTTTTAGATAATATGAAAATCTGCTGGAGTATTGCAATTAAATAGCATGGGTAAAGGCACATTTGATATTTCGATAACTTCTTGCTCGTCTAACCAGCTTTGAAACGAGCGCCCTCCATTGTCTATAAATTCCGTTAGCGAATCTCGACATTGCCATCGATAAAAACCACATAGAGGTTCCCATTGCTTTTGAGAAGCATCATCTAATGAATAACGTGGTAAATAAGCGATCGCATTTTTAGGTAAATCCGCTAACTGAGTAGCCCAAATTTGCAACACTTCACCTTTGAGCTTTGGCAAATCACAAGCAAGCAATAATATCCAATCGGAAGTCTCAGCGATCGCCTGAATTCCTTGCCAGAATCCTATTAATGCACCATCAAGTTTCTGATCTATGACTACAAAAGTATGATCTAGAGAGTCAGCGATCGCTTCTTGATATTGTTCCTCACTTCTCGCCACTACATAAACTGCATCAGCAACTTGTAAGGCGGTTCGACAAGTTTTAAATAATAGAGTTTCTCCTTCTATTTTTAATAAGGCTTTATCATGCCCCATTCGAGAACTCTTTCCACCTGATAAAGCGATCGCAATAATATTACTCATCATGCATTACCAAAAGAGAATAAAGCTAATGTAGTCTGCCAGATTGAACGCGAAGATTTTATAAAGTTGCTCATTTCTTAACTCAAAAGTAAAGATTTATTTCTATGGTTAACGTCTTGAGCACTATAAGTTTCTGAGGAACAATCTGAACTAAATCTATCTATAACAATTAAGGCAAAGGCTTGCAAAGCAAGTATTTGTATTAATTATTTCCAAAGCATTTATGTATATTGACGCTACGCCCTATCCTTACCCATACAATGGCGATCTGAGACCAGACAATACAGTGCTGATAATCATCGATATGCAGACTGATTTCTGCGGTATTGGCGGCTATGTAGACAAGATGGGTTATGACTTATCGCTGACCCGAGCGCCAATTGAGCCAATCAAAAAAGTTCTGACCCTATTTCGCGAAAAAGGCTTTCTGATTATTCATACTCGTGAAGGACATCGCCCTGATTTATCAGATTTACCCGAAAACAAGCGCTGGCGATCGCAAAGGATCGGCGCAGGAATCGGTAATGTTGGTCCCTCTGGTAAAATCTTAATTCGTGGTGAAAAGGGGTGGGATATCATTCCAGAGCTTTACCCATTGCCTAATGAACCAATTATCGACAAACCAGGGAAAGGCTCGTTTTATGCTACTGATCTCAATCTGATTTTAAAGCGCAAAGGCATTCAAAATATTATCCTGTCAGGTATTACCACTGATGTCTGCGTGCATACGACTATGCGCGATGCAAATGATCGCGGTTATGAATGTCTGCTGTTATCGGATTGTACAGGCGCAACTGATTATGGCAATCATCTGGCTGCATTGAAAATGATTGAAATGCAAGGCGGAGTATTTGGTACAGTCACTGATTCTGAATCATTGACTACAGCAATTAAGCAAAATTTCTAGTTAAATCATAAAAGTGTGTTAGGTGTGCGCCGCTATGGAAAAACCGATTCCTGACGATCTTGAAAGCGATCTTGCTGATAATCTGGTTGAAGAAGAATCTATGAAAGAGTCGATACCACCTTTGACTATTCCATCAAGTGTCTCTGCTAGTACCCTGCGATCGCATCTGCCACCTGAATTAGAACTGGTAAACATATCTAAGAAGTTTGGCTCTTTTACCGCAGTCGATAATGTATCGCTCAAGCTTGCTCCTGGGACTTTTCATGCCCTCCTCGGTGAAAATGGTGCAGGTAAAAGTACCTTAGTTAAATGCATTATGGGTTTTCATGCGGCAACCCATGGCGATATTTTGATTAATAAGCAATCTCGTGACATTAACAGTCCTCGTGACGCTTATTTGTATGGCATTGGTATGGTTTATCAACATTTTACGGTTGTCCCCGCCATGACTGTCGCCGAAAATCTGTTGCTTGTACGTCCTGACACCCCAAACCTGATTAATTGGAAAAATGAATATGAAAAGCTAGATGCATTCATGGCATCGGCTCCTTTCAAGATCGATCTACATACACCGATATCGCAACTGGCGGCTGGTCAAAAGCAGAAGTTGGAAATCCTTAAGCAACTTTATCTCAAAAGTCGGATTCTCATTCTTGATGAACCAACTTCAGTATTAACACCTCAAGAAGCTGATGAAGTGTTGGGTCTATTGCGTGAAGAAGTTACCGCAGGTCGCTTGAGTGTTTTAATGATTAGTCATAAATTCCGCGAGATTACAGCTTTTGCGGATAATGTAACGGTGCTGCGGAAAGGCAAGTTTGCAGGCACAGGCTCGACTAAAGAGCTATCAGTTTCGGATATGGCAGCAATGATGCTAGGTGAAGCTAAAGAAGCGCGTCAAGTTGTCAAAACCGAAGTTACGGCTGAGAATATAGTTCTCGATGTGCGTAATCTTCATGCCGATAGAGACAATGGATTGGAAGCTGTCGCTGGCATTGATTTAAAAATCAAAAGTGGTGAAATAGTCGGTATTGCTGGCGTATCAGGTAATGGACAAAGAGAATTAGTAGAAGTTCTATCTGGACAAAGGATTGCTACGACTGGCGAGGTTTTTGTCAATGGCGATCGCTATTATGCAACTCGTCCAGAAATGTATAGCCACCAAGTATTTTCACTTCCCGAAGAACCTCTGCGAAATGCCTGTGTTCCGCACATGAGTGTTGCCGAAAATCTAGCTTTACGAACTTTTGATCGTCCACCCCAATCTCAAGGGAGAATTTTACTCTTATTCAAAGCAATTCGCGAAAATGCTAAAAATCTGATCAAAGTTTTCTCTATCAAAACACCTTCTCCTGAAACTCCAGTTGGCAATCTTTCGGGTGGCAACGTACAGCGTACTGTCCTCGCTAGAGAGCTTTCAGCAGAGCAAATCAAATTATTAATTGTCGCCAATCCTGTATTTGGCTTAGACTTTGCAGCGGTTGAGTACATTCACAATCAAATAGTGGAAGCTCGTAATCGTGGCGTTGCCGTTCTCTTAGTGAGTGAAGATCTTGATGAGATTTTGACACTTAGCGATCGCATTCTCGTGATCAGCGATGGCAAGTTTGTTTATGAAAGTACTAGTGCTAATGCTGATCTCGCCGCGATCGGGCAAAAGATGGCAGGGCATTAAATTTAAGACTTGGCAGTTTTGAATTTGCCGTCATTAACCTCAAAACTGCTATATGTAAAATGAAAACGATGATTATCAATCAACAAGTTCGTGTTTTTCCTGAATTGCTCACTCGTTCCTCTTATGACGATTTAGCTTGGCAGCCATTTCGTCAAGGTGTAGAAATTTATCATTTGTATAAAGATGATCTGGGCGCAAGTGCAGCAATGCTGCGCTATGAAGCAGGAGCGAAGGTTCCTCATCATGCTCATTCAGGTTACGAACATATTTTCGTGCTTTCGGGTTCGCAATCTGATGCTAATGGAATATATACCAAAGGCTGTGTAATTATAAATCCGCCCGATACTAACCACCAAGTTTTTAGCGAAGAAGGCTGTGTGGTTTTAATTGTTTGGCAAAAGCCTGTCATTATTGCTAACGAGTAATTACTATCATTATTTAGGAGAAACTTATGTCTGCGATCGCTGCTCAGCCCTATGCTTATGAATTACCAACTAATAGCAAGTTAGCTCTCGTAATTATTGATATGCAACGAGATTTTTTAGAATATGGTGGTTTTGGTGACGCACTGGGTAATGATGTAACCCAACTACAAAGCATTGTGCCAACTGTTAAACGACTACTCCAAACTTTTAGATCGCTAAACTTTCCAGTAATTCATACTATTGAAGCTCATTCTTCCGATCTTTCAGACTGTCCTCCTTCTAAGCTTAATCGTGGCAAAGGGAATCTTAAAATTGGCGACAAAGGAACAATGGGTAGAATTCTCATTGTTGGCGAAGAAGGAAATAATATTATTCCTGAGCTTACACCGTTAGAAAATGAAATTGTGATTGTGAAGCCAGGCAAGGGAGCATTTTGTCGTACTGACTTAGAAAATATTTTACAAAAGGAAGGTATTACTCATCTTTTGATTACAGGTGTAACTACTGAAGTCTGCGTACAGACAACTATGCGCGAAGCGAATGATCGCGGCTATGAATGTTTACTAATAGAAGATGGAACTGCCAGCTATTTTCCCGAATTTAAATCATCAACAATTGAGATGCTTCGCGCTCAAGGTGGGATTATCGGCTGGACGGCTAACGCTGATGCAGTGATTGCGGCACTCGTTCCTCAATCAGCAATGGCGATGTCTTCTTAGCAGTTGTTGATCAAACCCACCACAAGAAGGGTCGCAGGGCGAAGCCCCACAATTGGTTTTATATTTTTGTTTGTGGCGAATCTATTTGATGAGATATCGCAACAGGGTGCGACCTTGAGATAATACAAAAATAAGAGATAATGAAGAAATGAATTAAGAAAATGACTACCAAACTAATAAGTGTAGAAAGAGCAGTAATAAAAATAGAATTGACAATTGAGTTGAGTGAGACAATGCTAGAAAGTGAGGTTAAAATCCAAGAGAAACTCAACTAAGCAGGACGTATCGCCAGCAAATAAGCAATGAAACAACAAAACACCGGGGGGTCGGTAATATAAATCAGTGGAAAAAAGTGGCGGACAAAAGGAGAGCAGCCGAAAGCATACCAAACGCCATACGGAGAAGTGGTAGTAGATCGTCACGTATATCAGAAAGCAGGAGGTGGAAAGACCTATTGCTCGATGGAAAGGAATGCACGTATAGTCGTGACATCAACGCCAATGTTTGTCAAGCATATCTCGTCAAAAATGTGTTACGGAGCAGGAGCAGAAGTACAGAGGGATTTACTAGACAATCAGGGACGAGGAGCATTATCGTACATCCAGAGATTGAGTAAAGCGGTGGGGAGTATTGTGCAAGCGCAAGAAGAAAGCTAGAATTATGAACCACCCGCAATGGATTGCAAAGTCAGCACAGTAGGAATCGGTCTAGATGGAACATGTATGTTAATGTGTGAGCAAGGATGGCGGGAAGCAATGGTCGGAACGATATCGTTATACGATGCTGAAGGCGAAAGGCAACATACCATTTATTTAGGTGCAACACCAGAATATGGTAAGCAGAAATTTCTAGAACGTTTAGAACGAGAAATAGGTCGCACCAAAGAGCGTTATCCAGATGCAGCCTATATAGAAATTGCCGACGGCGCAGAATCAAACTGGAAATTTCTAAATCAACATACCCAAATCCAGATCCTTGATTTTTATCATGCATCAGGGTACTTGAGAGCAGTAGCAGAAGCTCTATATCCTAACCAATCTGGTAAGCAGAAAGAATGGCTTGAGCAAAGTTGTCAGCAGCTTAAACATGAAGTGGGAACTGCCCCGAAACTTTATGCTCAGATGCTAAAACTTGTGGAACAACAGGAACTAGCCAAAACTCTCAGGGAGAATGTTCAAGCTGCTATCACCCATTACCACGACCATCAGCATCAAATGGATTATGCTCAATTCCGACAGCAACATTATCCGACTGGTTCGGGTGCCACTGAAGCGGCTTGTAAAACTTTAATCAAGCAAAGATTATGTTGTTCGGGTATGCGTTGGAAAGAAAAAGGCGCAAGCATAATTTTGAGTTTGAGAGCT
>JAYVVP010000219.1:0-4131 GCA_043786935.1 Pseudanabaena sp.
TTGTTGTTTTTCGCGCCATGTCTACGGGCGAAGTAGTGGAAGATCAAGTAGTGTTGAGACCACCTGAAGGAAATGAAATCATTCTTAGTACCAAGGCAGCGCCTTTAGTGGGGTCTGAATCAGAACTGATCGGCAGTGTGATGATTTTGCGCGATGTTACCGAACAGCGTTATCGCGACAAGATGATGCAAGAGACCAATCGGATCATGATTGAGCAGCAAAAGCGGATGGGGATTTTGCAGCGTCTCACTAACTTGATTAACCAACAGTTGCAAGATCTAGATGTTCTATTAGAATCAGTAGTTGAAGCGGCTTGTGATGCGATTATGTGGGCTGAAGTGTGTGTGCTTGCACTCTACAATCCCAAAGAGAACCAACTCATACTATCGGCGGCGAAAGGATTACCCAAAGATTTTCCACTTCAAGAATCTTTCGATTTAGATGCGCCAAACTTGATTGCACAGGTTTTTAAAGAAGGCATTCCCATTGAAATCAAAGCAGGGGAATCAAGGTTAGTGGAGTCTCTACCTGTTAAAAGCGCTTTATGTGTGCCAATTGAATCTAGCCGCTCTGGACGCTTGGGCGTTTTAGCGATCGGGCATTTTCATTTAGAGAGAGCTAGTTCTCGCGAAGATTTAAATCTTCTTGCTTCTTTTGGCGTACAAGCCGCGATCGCGATCGGTAATGCTCAATTAATCAACCAAATCGAATCTCAAAATGCTCAATTATTAGAGGCGACTCAACTTAAGAGTCAATTCCTTGCAAATATGAGCCACGAACTGCGAACCCCCATGAATGCAATCATTGGCTTCTCTCAAGTCCTATTGCGCCAACGCCGTGATGCGCTCTCGACTAGTCAAGTTGATATGGTAGAGCGGATCCTTCGCAATGGTAAAAATCTGCTGGATCTGATTAATGATATTCTCGACCTGTCTAAAATCGAAGCTGGTAAAATGGAGGCTCATCCTGAATTATTTAATCTTGATGAATTAATCCACCATACTTGCGAGAGTCTGCAACCCTTAGCTAGCATCAAGTCTTTAGCCTTTGTTTTCCAAAATCATATTGGTAGTTGTGCAATTTATCATGACTCGATTCGACTCAAACAGATTATTACGAATTTAGTCTCCAATGCGATTAAATTCACTGATAGTGGAGAAGTCTGCATTGATTTGAAATATGCCTCTAAAACATCAGATCAAGAGTCAACAAATTCCTTATCAGAAGTAGCTTTAGATCCAAATAATCCATCTATCTCTCCTTTCGCAACATCAAACATTCTTATATCAGTTCGAGATACAGGAATTGGCATTGAGCCTGAATTTCAGCGCACAATTTTTGAACAATTTCGGCAAGTCGATCAATCTACCACTCGCAAGCATGGCGGCACAGGGCTAGGTTTAGCGATTACAGAACAACTTGTACTGCTAATGGGTGGCACAATTTATTTGGAAAGTGAGGTTGGTGAGGGTTCCACCTTTACAGTTGAGTTGCCACCTCGTTTAATCACTAATGTTTAGCCAAATATAAAAAACGGATTTGTTAAAATGCTGAATCCGAAGATGAATTAACGATGTAGCCATTCAAATATACTAAGAGAAGCAACAATGCCAACAAAGTGGGCTGCAATTCCACTCATGTTTGCGATCGCGACCATAATATCGACTGACCGAATGAAACGACTTGGGTCGTAAATGTTAATCCCTTGCGGTGGAACAATGGTTTTTGAGAACAGTACTCCTAGCGTTGCTCCTCCTCCTATAATCGTTAGAAGTAAGCCGACTAATCCCACGATCACGCTCAAGCGCAACACATTCATGATTTGTGATTTCGTAGGATGTTGCATGGTATTTGCATGACGCAAGCGTTTTGAAAGCCGCGTTTGACGAATGGCAAGATAAATTCCAATCATCAGCGCTAAAAGACCACAAACTGCCCAAAAAATTCCAATTCCAATGTCTGTGTTTGTCCCTTGATTGAAATTAGGGCTAACATTGGGATTTACTCCATAGGGAATTCCTACAGCTTGACTAAATGTTCGACCGACGATCGCAAACACAATCATCAGCAAAGAAATAGCTCCAAAGCCAATTTGGGCAATGAGTCCAATCCAACCAGTTAAACGTAAAACATTGCCAATCTTTGGCTCAAGTGGCTGTGCTTCTATATTTTGTTCAGTATTTTGCATATTAAATTCTTGTTAGTAAAACTGACTTTAAATTTTGCGATTAGAAAAGAGCCGTAGTGCTTTTAATCTATTTGGTTCCTTTTTTTTGTTAGAATGCAAATACAATCACAACTTTGTCATAATAAATTCATAGCTTAATTAGATACTTTGGGCTATCAGGTTTATTAGCTACCAATTCTTCTATCTATCTAATATTTTCTTACTTCTAAATAAACATTACATAAGAATGTTTGAAGTGACGCATAATTTATATTTGAGTTGTATGAGTTGTATCAAAACGTCTTGAAACTTTACGGGAGCATCTCAGTTTGGACGGAGTGCTTGTACTCAGAAGAATCAAGGAACCCATTAAGATAAGCACATTGATGTTTCAATCTGAAAGCGAGATTTATAGAAACAGAGAAGTGCTGGTTCTAAGCGCTTTACGTCCCAAATCTATAAAACTTTGCCAATAAGCGATCGCCCTATGTAATTGCTGTTTCTGGCTTGAGAGGCGATCGCGCGATCATTAGCCAACCATTCCAAATTAGGATCGAAGAGAGTTGAGAGTTTAGGTTTAGGTAGTCCTAAACATTTCGCAGGATTTATACTAAGCGATCGCCAAAGCTCATTAGCATTTAATAGATTGGTATTAACGAGAGTTTGCCAAAGAACAGGAAGTGCAAATTCCAAACCGATCGCGCCTGTGGGTGCAACTTCAAAGGGAACGACTTTTTCTTCATAGGCGCAGGGCGTGTGATCGATCGCAATGCTATCAATTGCCCCTAATTTGATACCAGCAATCAAGGCAAGTCTGTCAATTTCACTGCCAAGAGGAGGACTTAAGCGGAGGTTAGGATCATAATTTCCTAAATCGCGATCGCGATGGCACAGATGCAACCAAGTAGTACTTGCAGTTACAGGCAATCCATCATTCTTGGCTTGAGCGATTAGTTCCACACTTTGGGCAGTGGAAATTCGCATGAAATGGGTTTGAGTCTTAGTGAGACGGACTAATTCGATAAGTGCCGCAAGAGCAGAGGTTTCGGCGACGGCAGGATAGCCTGACATTCCATATTGCACTGACCATTTCCCTTCACGGATCACGCCACCGTTTGCGAGTTCAGGATTTTGCGGAAATAAGGCGATCGCTTTGCCTAAAGGTTTGAGATATTCCATCGCTCTACGGACTAATAAGAGATTGGCGATCGGTTTACCATCGGTAAAGCCAATTACTGATTCAGCAAGTTCCGACATATCAGTGAGTTGTTCGCCTTTTAATCCTTTAGTGATCGCGCCCCAAGGTTGGAGTATATCGCCATGTTTTTGACGCACATTTCGCCAGAATTCGAGAGCCGCAATATCATCGATCGCGGGTTGTGTATTAGGCAAAACTCCTACAGTCGTAAAACCGCCATTTTTAGAGGCTTGAATAAGTTCCGCAATAGTTTCTCTAGATTCATGCCCAGGTTCACAACTAGTGCTATGAAGATCGACTGCTCCTGTTCCTAAAATCACGCCTGATCGCTCATAAATATTGGTGTCTTCAGGGATTTTAGAGGAGTCAAAATCAACGTGAACTTGGCGATCGCGATCTACAAATACATCGGCAAAAGTTTCAGAACTTGTTAATAAAGAATCTTCGTTGAGAATACGTACCTGATTGAAGAGAATGGGATACGCGATGAAATTTTCTAAAGGCATAACAAAACGATTTTCTTTTTACTTTATAGTGCGATGCGCTTATCTAAGACCAGATTATAAAAAAATGCATGAAGTATTTTTTTATTGAACAATATTAAGCGATTTCTGATTTTGATAATAACTTCGCCATTGCCATTTGCCCTGCGCGTCCAGATTGGGAGTCAGCACTCGCACATCAAAAGAATTTAAACCAATTTCTTTTACTACAATTTCAGGATAGCGATCGCCGCTTATCTCTTGGATTCCGTAGAGTGCATAAC
>JAYVVP010000220.1:0-4125 GCA_043786935.1 Pseudanabaena sp.
CATTGGACTTGGGGAACTTGAATTTGTAGCGATCGCAATACAGCAGGTTGAACTTGCTTCAGGGCAAATTCAAAATCTTCGCAATTCACGTCCAGACTTTCGGGAATATTCTCTAAATTGGCAACTTGACGACGCAAAGCATTGGTAGCCGCCACTTGACATAGCCCT
This sequence comes from Pseudanabaena sp., assembly GCA_043786935.1. Lineage (GTDB taxonomy): Bacteria > Cyanobacteriota > Cyanobacteriia > Pseudanabaenales > Pseudanabaenaceae > Pseudanabaena. The sequence continues at coordinate 169 of JAYVVP010000220.1, forward strand.
TTAATATCGGCTCCGACATAGCCATGAGCACGATCCGCGATCGCATCCAAATCAACATCAGCAGTCAAAGGCATTGCTTGCGTATGAATTTCTAAAATCTCTCGACGGGCGCGGCGATCGGGAATGGGAAAGATAATCTCGCGGTCAAATCTGCCAGGGCGGCGCAGGGCAGGATCGATCGCATCAGGGCGATTAGTTGCGGCTAGCACAATCACTCCTTTCGTCTCTGCAAATCCATCCATTAGCCCCAACATCTGCGCGACTAATCGCTTTTCTACTTCTCCTTCAACCGCTGCACGATTGGGAACGAGCGCATCAATTTCATCAATAAAAATCAAACAGGGTGCAGATTTTGCTGCCTTCTCAAACACCTGTCGCAAGCGGGTTTCGGCTTCCCCATAGTATTTACTAATGATTTCAGGACCAACGATCGCGATGTAATTTACTCCCAGCACATTGGCTAGCGATCGCGCGGTGAGAGTTTTACCAGTTCCAGGCGGACCAACTAGCAATACTCCTTTAGGTGGTTCTAGTCCAAGTTTTGCCAAAATATCAGGGCGTTTAAGTGGGATTTCTACCAAATCGCGTAATTGGGCTAAAGTATCGCCTAAACCGCCTACTAGTTCAGCGATCGCAGTTGGTGCAGATTGAGCATTTTGAGAATTATCTTTAGGAATATTAGGAATATCAGGTTTAACAACTTCAGGCGATGTGACTTCGCGATCGCCATTTGATGCAGTCGTACCGCGAGGCGATCGGGGAATATTGCCTCTCCGTGGAATGCTTGTTAACGGACGCGAACTTACATTTACCTCAGTATAAATTTCGCCAGATTTTTGCTTCTCTTCTAGTTTTTGCGCCAGATCGATGAGTTGATCGAGGTTAAGCAACTGCTTAACATCATCTACTAAAGATCCCAAGCCTTCCACTTTAAAAGCAAATTTATCTTTAAAACTGTCCTTATCATTACTCATTGATGCTTTGTCCTGTGCGCGGGGATGAGGATCTATGTTAGCGCTGATTAAAGGGCGATCGCATCAGCATAAAGTAGAGATAAGTTAGTTGCATCTACTTTACTTAATCAAGTTCTCAACTGATTAAACTAATAATTGATATTTTACCTGTGCTAATCGATAAAGTGGTCGCCAAACTAAGCGATTAGTGGTGACAACTAGCAAAGACATAACAATTGTGGAAGCTAATAAGAGCGGAAAATCGCCAACATCAGAGGCTTGAGTAATCGTTGAGCCTAGCCCCGTTGCTGTCAGAACCTTTCCCTGAAATTTAATATATTCTCCTGCAATGCTCGCATTCCAAGCACCACCAACTGCCGTAATAATTCCTGTAACTAGATAGGGAAAAATCCCAGGTAAGATCAAAGTCTGCCAACGTTGCAACCGAGAAAGTTTATAAACTCGAGCCGCTTCAAAAAGCTCCGATGGAATCGCTTGCGCCCCTGCAATTACATTAAAAAGGATGTACCACATACTTCCCAACGTCATCAAAATTACCGCGCCAACATCTAATCCTCCACCAATGTTTGCTAGACCTAGTAGAAGCACAGGAAATAGAGCCGTTGCGGGAACTGAAGCCGCAATTTGGACGATCGGTTGTAGAAACTGAGCGAGCTTGGGATCGCGACCGATAGTTACACCGATGGGAACTGTGATCAGCAAGGAGATAATCAGCACAATAAACACGCGAATAGCTGTAAAAATTGCCCCGATCATCACTTGTTTCCAATTGTCTAATGGCATCTTACTAAGTAGAATGACAGCTTCCAATGTTCCACCTAATACAATAAAACCGAATGCTCCAACCAGTATCCAGTTTAGCCAATTCATCCATTTAGATTTTTTGTGCTTAATTAGCGAAGAAGTCTCAGGTTTGCTGCTAAAACCGCGATTAAAAGTTTCTGATATCGGCATAAATAAGCGATCGCCGATAATTCGCATCGTAGGCGATCGCCTCAAAAAGTCTAATACGCGAGACTCAGGTACTTGAGCTGCTTCCACCGTCTCATGCTTGAATTTCTCTGCCCAAGCAATCATCGGTCGCCAGATAAAATAATCGATCACAGAAATAATGCCAACCAAGACAATAATTCCGCATAAAATTGCCAAATTATCACCTTTATCAGCAGCAGCTTTCAGAAAAGAACCCAATCCAGGCAGCGTAAAGTTACGATTAGAAAGTGTAAATGATTCTGTCTGCATCAAAAAGAACCAACCACCCGCCACCGACATCACACTATTCCAAACTAGACCCACTACGCCCGATGGCAGTTCCAAAGTCCAAAAACGTTGCCAAGCACTAAGACGATAAACTTGGCTTGCCTCGATCAGTTCTTGAGGAATGCTGTTAAGAGATTGATAAAAGCTAAAGGTCATATTCCAAGTCATGCCTGTAAAAATCAGCAAAATCGAAGCGATCTCGATTCCTAATCTTTGACCTGGAAATAAGCTAACCAGCGCTAGTACAACTGCGGGCAAGAATGATAGAACAGGAATCGACTGAAGTATATCTAACAGTGGAATAAGCACCTTTGACCATGTGGTCGAACGATAAGCAACATAGGCATAGACGAGGCTAAAAACCAGTGAAAGTCCGTAAGCCGCAAGCATCCTCACCAGTGTTTGCAAAGCATAAGTTGGTAAAAAACTTAGTGATAAATTAATCACATACTCATCATCGTAAATACCAGTAAATTTACTGGCAGTTTGCACAACGATAAAGATTAAAGAGATGATCGCTAAAGGCAGTAAAACATCGCCAATACTCCATCGTGAACGAAACTCTGATTTTGGATCGATAGTGGGCTGAAACATAAGCAAGGTCGATTGAAAGATAGATTAAGCAATTTACAAATAAATTTACAAATAAGAATGCGCGCAATCTTGTTTTGGAGATTAAAGACTCTACAAATTAGACATCTCAGCTTCTGTAGCACTATCTTCGATAAAGATTTCCCCCGAAGGTTCATCATAACTAAATAGCTCAGCATAACGCCCCCAATCCATTGCAGTCCTGAGTTGACGCTGTGCTTCTTTGCTAGTGAAATAGTTTTCTAAAATATCGAGAACCAGTTCTTCAGAAATGCGATGATTACGCTTCGCTTGCAAAAGCTGACAAATCTGCTGTACTAAGCGAATATGCTTTTGTAATGACTCGCGAATAATCGCTTTACGTTCGTCAATATTGCTATTGATAAACTTCTCCCCGATCGCGCCCAACTGGATATCACCTTCAGTAATGGCTACCAAATCCATTAATTTGCTAGCTTCAACGATTGGTAATAAATCGTCAACTTCTAATAAAAGCTCTTGTGCAAGGCGATACAGGTCTTTCTCTTGACGACCTTCAATTAGCTCTAATAAACCTGCTACTGATCCGATTCGCACATGTGGTAAGGATTGGTATTTGGGCGGTGCAGGTGGTGGGGCGATCGTACTATGAGACGTTGTGGTCGTTGGCTGAGTCGAGATGTCAGGCAGATCAGGATTAGTCAAAATTTTGTAAACTTGATCCACTAAAGCTTGAAATTCGGGACTCTTACGATCGCGATAATGTGGCAAAGTAATCGATAAATCAGCACGAATCCGACCAGGGTTGCGACCTAATACAATTATGCGATCGGCAAGAGTGACTGCTTCTTCAATACCATGCGTCACAATCAAAATTGATTTAGTAGGAATGCGTTTCTCTAACCAAAGATCGAGTAACTCAAAACGCAAGTTTTCCGCAGTTAATACATCTAAAGCTGAAAATGGCTCATCCATGCACAAAAGTTCTGGCTCGACTGCTAAAGCCCTCGCAAAACCGACCCGCTGACGCATCCCTCCTGAAAGTTCTTTAGGATAAGCATTCTCAAAACCGTCTAAACCAATCACATCGATCATCCGTAATGCTTTTTGGATGCGGGTATCTTTTTCTTCACCCTTTGCTTTTAATCCAAGT
>JAYVVP010000221.1:0-11454 GCA_043786935.1 Pseudanabaena sp.
GAACCAGCCTACATATAGGCGGTTGTTGGTGCTGGTGATCCAGTTGCAAAACTGGTCCCAGATTGATGCGCTCTCGCGTCTTTGTACTGCTGTTGTCATGATTGCAAATAATCCGATTGGGAATGAATTAGTTATGAGAATTTATATTAGCTTTCGCTTACTAATTACACTAGTTGAATTGTTGAGTAATGTAAATACTTAAATATTAAATCTATCTAAAGAATGTGATTGCTCTATCTAAAGAATTATGATCGCTGTTAAGTTCTTGAGGTTCAAAAATGACCAATCATTTTGACTTCGGTTTCCAGCATTACATTGTAGCGATCGCTGATTACAGTTTTAATGTGTTCAATTAGACTGAAAATATCTTGGGCTTTTGAATTGCCAAGATTAACTATGAAGTTTGCGTGAAGTTCAGAGACTTGAGCATTACCAATTTGAAATCCTTTTAGTCCTGCATCTTGGATCATCCGAGCCGCAAACTGGGGCAAAGGATTCCGAAAAACACTGCCACAGTTTGGTAAATGGTAAGGCTGAGCAATATGTCTTATTTTCAGTTTTGCTTCAGTATCGGTAATAATCGCCTGAGCATCACCACCAGCCTTAAATTTTAAAGTCGCACCTGTAACCATTCGTTGCATTTTTTGTGGCAAATCTTGATCTTCAAAATATTGCAAAGAAGATGTGCGATAGCTAAAACCTAAATCTTGTGGATACATCAGTTTAGTTTCACTACTTAAGGTCACAGTTTGAACTTCCACTACACAATCAGCCGTACAGCCTCCCTGTGCTCCCGCATTCATCACTACCAAACCGCCTACAGTTCCAGGTATGCCGATCGCCCATTCAAAACCAGACCAACCATGACTGGCGATTTGCATAGCTAGTCGCGCTACAGGCTCACCTGCGGCGGCGGTAACTTGTCCAGATTGTTCGTCAAACTCGATACCGCGCAAATGGCGAGTGCAAATCACTAAACCTGACAAACCCTCATCACTAATTAGAAGATTGCTTCCACCACCAATAATCGTGATTGGTAAATAGCGATCGCTTGCCCATGACAAACTCTCGGCTAATTCTATAGATGAGCGGGGTGAAATAAAATACTCGGCTGCGCCACCGACTCGCATTGATGTCAGTGCTGCCAAAGATACATTTGGACGGATTAGGTTCGAGGTAACTAGATCGAGTGACATTTGCCTGGAGTAAAGCTATCTATGAGAAAGGTCTATAAGAGCAAGGCAGCCCTTCGTGCTGTTTTTGCTTAAGCTGCTGCCATTTCTTGGATGGTGGGGGCAATCGTTTGATTAAGATTTCCTGCCCCAAGAAATACAGCAAGATCGTCAGATTTTAAGTTTTTAATCAAAAAAGCTTGGACATCTTTGAGAGTTGGTGAATAATGCACGCATTTGTGGACAGAGGCGATCGCCGAAGCAACTTGTTCGCCTGTAATCTTGCCATCGTTGATTTCATTAGCGGCATAAATATCAGTGACAATTACCAAATCTGCATCTGTAAAAGAATGACTAAACTCTGTCAAAAATCTTAGGGTGCGGCTGTAACGATGTGGCTGAAAGATCGCGACGACTCGACTAGTAGTGTTTTGTTGTCTGGCAGATGCAAGAGTGGCAATAATTTCGCTAGGGTGGTGCGCGTAATCATCAACAAAAGTAATTCCGTTCTGCACACCTTTAATTTCAAAACGGCGGCTAGCTCCAACAAAATCAGGTAATGCTTGCTCGATCGCTTGCCACTCCACTCCAGCATGACGAGCCACAGCGATCGCCGCTAACGCATTGCTGAGATTATGCTTACCCAAAAGCCCTAACGATATCTCCCCTAAATTTTCGCCCCTTTCTACAACTAATGCTTGCGTGTGCGATGGTGTGTATTTAACCTGCGTCACCCTGTAGTCAGCGGTCGGATCACATAAGCTATAGGTAATATCTAAAGGTATATGTGCCTTCACATTTGGACAATCAAGGCAGCCCACCACAACTTCACAACGTTTAGCAAAAGCCTGAAAAGTTTCGATTACCTGTTCTAGGTTTTGATAATGATCAGTGTGATCTAGTTCAATATTTGTGATGATGCCGATATGAGACGAAAATTTGACCAAAGTTCCATCAGACTCATCTGCTTCAGCAACTAAATATTTGCCATTGCCTAAACGGGCATTCCCTTGCCAAGCAGACACTTCACCACCGATTACTATGCTTGGATCAAGTCCTGCTTCTAGCAATAAGAAACCAATTAGACTACTAGTTGTAGTTTTACCATGAGTACCTGCCACCGAGATTGCTTGGAATTGTGCGATTAAAGCTGCTAATAAATCAGAACGATGCAAAATTGGTAGCCCATTAGCTAAAGCTACCTGAAATTCTGGATTTTGTTGATTGATAGCAGTAGAGCAGACAACCTGAGGTGCTTTTGCTAGATTAATATTGCTAGACTGATGCCCTTGAAAAACTTTAACGCCAATATCTTGTAGCTTTTGAGTGATGCGACTGCTACTAAGATCTGAGCCAGAAACTGTAAAACCCTGCTTCGCTAAAATAAAGGCGATCGCAGACATACCGATACCGCCGATACCCACAAAATGAAACGGTCTACCGCTGAAATCAACTGGATTCAGCATTTATACTTTTTACCTACCAAATAACGAGCACAATCATAACAGACTTAGAGGAACGCTTTTCATGCTCCCTATAATCTAGACCATTAAAGATCTAAACCATTAAAGCCTCTAAGCCCTCAGGGTTAAGAATGCACAACACATCGCGATCGGGGATACGCTGAATCAAATTTTTGCGCTCCAGTTTACCGAGGACGCGAGTGACAGTCTCTCGAGCCAAGCCACTAAGACTACTGAGTTCTCGATGGGGCAAATTGGGGATTTCTAAACCCTCATTAACTCTAGTTCCTTGACCTTCTGCCAAGAACAGTAAAACATCAGCAACACGAGAAGTGCTATCGGCTTCACGGAGTCGGAGACGGCGATTGACTTGACGCAACCGCTTAGCCATCAACCTTGCCAGATGTATTCCTGCGGCTGGCTCTGTTTCGATCAAATGCACAAAATCGGACGCAGGAAGACTACCAATGGTTGTTGGTGTAAGCGTAATTACATCAGTTGATCGTGGTGCTTGATCAAGAGGGGCCATTTCGCCAAACATTTCACCAAAGCCTAAAATATTTAGGGTAATTTCCTTGCCATCAAGGTTGTAGGTGCGAATTTTTGCCCAACCACCCAAGATGAAATAAACTGAGTTACCCCAATCATTTTCTAGTAAAATTACTTGATCGGCTGGATGAGAACGTGTGACCATATGGGCTGTAGCCCTTACCACGGCGGCATCAGGTAACCCCAAAAAGAAAGGGGCAGACATGATTTTTTGCTGAAGATCAGTTCCATCCCGCATAGTAGCTGCTCTTAGCCCTTAAAAACTTTGCTGTAAAACTTCGTCGTCAGTAATCACTCTATCTGAATTTGGAGCGATAAGTGTGTAGTCTAAGCACAAAAACTTACTAATTCAGCTCAAGTAGCATTAAGCAATTTATGTAACCTCAAGGCTAAGGCTTTAATAATTCCATTGGTCTGTTGCTCATCTGAAGGAACGATCGCTGCTTCAATATCAGCTACAACTTCTGACGGTAAGTCCAATATTCTGACTAATCTTTGATACGCAGCCGCTTCATCAAGATTTATCCTTGGCTCGTTGAGCTTACGACGACTAGCTTGGATAACCAGATAGCCAAGTCTCAAGGTCATTTTTCGATCTTCGATACTTTGAATGTTGGGGACAATTTCTTCTAATGGAATATTTTGTTCCAAGTAATCTCTTAAACGAGTTTTTAGCGATCGCCTTTCTGCATCTGTCTTAGCAAATAACATCGCAAATTCATCCAGCATCAGTCGAACTTCATTAGGCTCTAGTTTGCCGTCAGACCAAGCCATTGCTGAGACGACACGAAGCATATCCATCTGACGCGGACTAATCGGAGGTGGGATTTCTGGAAGTGCCATATGGTTACCCTGAGCCAAATTTTCTGCCAAATCATGAACCAATCATATGCCAAAGCATAGAGTTCATTTCATTAAGATATTCCATGCTTTACCAATATTAACGACAATCCTCGACCTAATTATTCGCTCGCTACAGAACATTACAACTTATATAAAGCTTCATAAAAGTTTCATAAAAAATTAAAGATGCACGCGCTTACTTTATGAGTTGTACTTTAGTTATAGCTATACTTAACATTTCGTTGCAGAACAACTAGGAAGAAGTCCAAAGATTGTCTATATCATGGTAATTATTGATATATAAAACGTAATATTTCTCATCTAAATCGTTAGTCAAATTTATGAGTCAAGCTTCTACATCCGCCGATGTCCCAACCATGGGTCGTCGTAAGTTTATGAACCTAGTATTGGGAGGTTCTGCTGCTGTAACTTCGCTTGCTGCACTTTATCCTGTAGCAGCATATTTTGTGCCTCCATCTCGTGGTGGTGCTGGCGGTGGAGTTGCGGCTAAAGATGCACTTGGCAATGATGTGATTGCTTCTGCATTCTTGGCAAATCATCAAGTAGGCGATCGCGTACTTGCACAGGGACTCAAAGGCGACCCCACTTATATTGTGGTTACCGACAATAAAGAAATTGCATCTTACGGCTTGAACGCAGTTTGTACTCACCTTGGCTGCGTTGTACCTTGGAATGTAGCCGAAAGCAAATTTATGTGTCCTTGTCACGGCTCTCAATATAACGCTGAAGGCAAAGTTGTACGTGGTCCTGCACCACTATCTCTCGCGCTTGCACATATTACAGTTGCCGATGATGTTGTGCAATTTAGTACATGGACAGAAACTGACTTCCGCACCAATGAAGCTCCTTGGTGGTCTTAAAACAATATTGACAAGTATCTTGTGAATACTAAGTGTATAAAAAATACCTGTCAAAATTTTGTAAATTGATCTTTAAAATCGTATTTGAACTAATAAATGAAAAAAGCTTTGTTCCGTGCCAATCGCCTGCTTGTAGGAGTAAGTCTATGTATTCTCACAAGTTTCGCTTTACTACTTGGTCTTAGTAGTCAACCTGTGCTTGCTTATCCTTATTACGCTCAAGAAGCATACAAAAATCCTCGTGAAGCGACAGGTCGGATCGTCTGCGCTAACTGTCATCTTGCTCAAAAGGGGATTGAACTAGAGCTTCCTCAAGCTGTTAAGCCAGACTCTGTATTTGAAGCAGTTATCAAACTTCCTTATGATCATACTCAACAACAAGTAGCTGCCGATGGTAGCAAAGCAGGTTTGAATGTTGGCGCAGTTTTGGTACTGCCTGAGGGTTTTAAAATTGCACCTGAAGATCGCTTGTCTGAAGAATTAAAAGAAAAAACTAAGGATGTCTATTATCAACCGTATAGTGACACTCAAGAAAACATCGTTCTAGTTGGACCTATATCTGGTGACGATTATTCAGAAATTGTTTTCCCTGTGCTTTCTCCCGATCCTGCTAAAGATAAGAATATTCACTTCTTAAAATATGCTGTCCATGCAGGTGGTAACCGTGGTCGTGGTCAAGTTTATCCAACTGGCGAAAAGAGCAATAACAACGAATACTTCTCTTCTGTTTCTGGTCTAGTTACTCAAATTAGTCCTATAACACCTAATGAAGATGAAGGTATCTATGGTGGTTATGAAATTTCAATTCAAACCACAGATGGCAGTGTTGCTGTTGAGAAAGTTCCTGCGGGTGCTTCACTGATTGTAGAACCTGGAAGTGAAGTTAAGGTTGGTGCGGCTCTAACTACAAACCCCAATGTTGGTGGTTTTGGTCAGCATGATGGCGAAATCGTCCTTCAAGATCCTCGCCGCATTCAGTGGTTACTGGCATTTTTTGCTTCAGTAATTGTCACCCAAATTTTGTTGGTACTGAAGAAGAAACAAGTCGAAAAAGTTCAAGCTGCTGAAATGAATTTCTAAATTACATTTCTTATTAACAAAAAAGCGATCGCACTAAAAGGCGATCGCTTTTTTGTATTTAGAAGTTTTAAGGTGCTTAGACTAAATTTATAGCTCAGAGTTCAATCATGATCAATTGCGGGCGCATAACCATCTTTGCTGTTTTTTACTACCAACGAAACTCCATAGTTCGGCTGAGCTTGCCGAAGTTTTTCATCCATCTCTGCTGATTTAGCTTGATAAAGATCGACATCTACGGTCTCTACATCCAATTGCTCTAGTAATGGATAGTTGACAACTTCTATATCTTCCTGTTTTTTTTAATTCGTTGATCATTATGATGGGGCTGATACCTAGTACTCGGACTGTATCTCTGATACCACTACCATTGATTGCCATCTCTGCGATTTGTTGTTTTACTGTTGCTAGATGCCCTTTGTAGGTGTAATTGAGAATAAAAGTCTTGTGAGTACAGTTTTCGTTACGACAAATGTATCTTTTCTTTGCGTGTGGCACTCTGTCCATGTCCATGGATATCTACTCCTCCACAGGTTGGACATTCGACTGCTTCAAATACCATACTTTTTTTGCGTATTACAATTCTCAGCTTAGTATTTTACAACAACTCTGGAACGCTACCCGCAGGCAACTGGAACAACTTCCACCATCAGTTCAAGAGCAAGCAGACAAAGCTCATGGTCTTTGACAGAAAGATCCGTATCATAATAGTCTTCAATTTAAACGGATAAGTCAAAGACAACCAATCTATAATTACTATTATGGAACGAAAATATATCCGATCGCTAGAAATTAAACATCATCCAGTTGCAGGTGTTGACGAAGTTGGACGAGGTTGTCTATTTGGGGAAGTTGTGGCGGCGGCGGTGATTTTGCCAATAGAGTGCTTAGCAGATTTAGAAAAGCTTGGTGTGACTGACAGTAAAAAGCTTTCACCGCAACGCCGCGAAAAATTAGATCGTGTTATTCGTGAAGTAGCGATCGCGTGTCAAATTGGCACGGCATCAGTTGCTGAAATCGATGAGATGAATATTCTCGCGGCAAGTTTATTAGCAATGGAAAGAGCGATCGCGCAACTACAACCTCAGCCCAATCATTGTCTTATCGATGGCAATCAACTTTTACGATTTAAACTCATCTCTCCTCTTCCCCAAACAACAGTAATTAAAGGTGATTCTCTATCCATCTCGATCGCCGCCGCCAGTATTGTCGCAAAAGTATGGCGCGATCGGCAGATGGTTGAATTAGCTGAGATTTATACAGGTTATGATATTGCCGCTAATAAGGGCTATGGCACTAGCAAGCATAGAGACGCGATCGCCAAACTTGGTTATAGCGATTTACATCGCAAAACATTTAAACTCAATAGGCAGTATTGGTAAAACTCCCGCGATCATCGCTCTTGCTGTGTATGCACTGCTTCGCTTAATTCGCAATACATACATCGGTATTCAGAATATCGATCCTGCCATTCGCGAAGCAGGGAAAGGAACGGGTATGACCGACTGGCAATTATTAATTCAAGTAGAACTTCCACTCGCTTCAAGCGTGATTTTAGCGGGAATTTGAGTTGCCACCGTAATTTCTGTAGACATCGCTACAATTGCAGCCGCGATCGGTGGAGGAGGTTTGGGAGTGTTTATTTTTCGCGGCATTTCTACGGTTAACAATCAATTGATTTTAGCTGGAGCGATTCCTGCGGCGCTCATTGCTATAGGTGCAGATTTTAGCGATCGCATTAGGTATAGCTACCGCAATCATAATTAGTGCAATTACTTTCTTACTTCAATCAACCGCACCAGCAATTATTATCGGCTCTAAAAACTTTACCGAGCAAGTTATTTTAGGAGAACTATTAGCCCAACAAATCGAAACTCGGACTCGCCAATTCAAGAGATAAGGTGTATTATCACTTTATTTGGATATTTTATTTAAATAGGAGGATTGTTAATGCGATCGCAATTATTTATTCTATTTGTCTTGCTAAATGTCATTGTTCAAGTCACGGCTTGCAATCAACAGCCTACTGTAAATGCAGATTCAACCAGCAATCAGTCAACAGTAAAAGAAAATTCAGCTAAATCTCAATCCACAACAGCAGAATTACCCACGCAACAACCAACAGTAACAGCGGAGGCAATCGATTCGCGATCGCAAGCCAAGCAACTTTCACTGATCTCAGGTACATACAATGCAGGCTCCAGATACATTACGCTTGCCAAGCAGGGAAGCCGTATCTGTTATCAAGGTGTTTCTATGCCATCTGGACGTTATGCTGTCGCAGTTGGCGAAACTACTGGCTCCTTATCTGCTGAGAATGATTATTTTGTTGCCGATGGCTGGAAAAAATATGGAAGGACTGTAACTTTAAGTCAGAATGGCGAGAATCTCTCGATATCATTAGATGGTGGCTCTCCTTCTGGATATGATTTCTTTCAAAAAGATAGTAGAGAGAAATATTCTGAATCACTTACAAATTGTCTGAATGGTACTGGCGAATTTTTTGAAACCGCGCCTAGTTATACTATTTCTACTTCAACTGAAAGTCAGACTAAGCAAGTAACTGGAAATCTATTGTCTCCAGAACAAACGGCGAAATTTCTACAATTACCTATCCCAGTTGTTGCGCCAACTTTTTTTCCAGAAGGGTTTCGCCTAGTGCAAGCCAAAGGAGAAGCAAACAAATATGTTAATGGTGATGATGATTCTAGTTACTCAATCGACTATGAGGGCGCTAACAATACCTGCATTAGCATCCGCTCCGCTAGCTCTGGTTCACGCGGTCTGCAAAGGGCTAATCAAGTTGAGACAGAGTTTGGTTTGGTAGAAATTTATACAGATAGTGCCCGTGACAACAGTATTAGAAGTATTGCTAGCTTTTTAAAATTGAAGGGAAATCCTATGCTGATTTCAGGTGGCAGTATTGCCGACAGTAGCGCTGATGGTGGATTTAAGAAGTGTAATTCTGTAGATATGGGAGTCTATATCCAAGTACTAAAGTCGCTAACATTGGTAAAATGATATTGTTCTAACGAGTTAAATTATGCGCTTAATTCATACTTCTGATTGGCACTTAGGCAGAAAATTGAGAGGTGTTGATCGCACTTTTGAAATTGCTTTAGCGCTAGAAGAAATCCTTGCTTATGCCAAAGATTTTGAAGTTGATGCAGTTCTTGTAGCAGGCGATATCTTTGATGTGCCAAACCCTACAACTGAGGCGGAACGGGTTGCTTATGACTTTTTTTATAAACTTAATCAGTTAAGTATTCCTTCAGTAGCGATCGCAGGAAATCATGACTCGGCAACTCGCATTGATAGCCTTGCACCTTTGCTGTCGCTTGCGGGCGTAAGAGCTTTAGGCAGACCAAGAATTGCCGAAGATGGAGGAGTCGTCACTATTGACACAGCAAATGGAAAGCTCTGTGTTGGTGCGATGCCTTTTGCATCAGAACGACGATTATTGGCAGCCGAAGATATTTGGAATAAAGACGCTTTAGAGCAGCGTAGTAGTTATAAAGAAGTAGTGACCTATGTTTTACAAAATCTAGCGTTAGCATTTAAAACTGATGCTGTGAATGTGATGATGGCGCACATGACCATGGAAGGTGCGAAGTTTACTGGCTCAGAAGCTGCCTTTTATAGCGGTGATGTTTATAGCTTTTCTGGGCAAGCAATTCCTTCAGAATGTCAATATATGGGATTAGGTCATATTCATAAACCACAACAGATCCCCAATGCCGCACCCACTTATTATTCTGGCTCTTTGATTCAAGTGGATTTTGGTGAAGTAGGAGAGCAGAAAGGCTTTAATTTGATAGAAGTCGAAACTGGACGACCTGCAAAGGTTCAGTTTCAACCACTGACTTGTCATAAGCCGCTTAAGCGAGTGGAATGTCATATTGATCAGCTTGACGAATATTTAGAATCTCATCGCGATTATGTGGGATACCTCAAATTTGCGATCGCTGTCGATACGCCGCCAATTGGATTAGCTGATCGGGTACGAAAAGTGTGTCCCCAAGCAGTAATGGTAGAGCCAAAATTAATTCCAAACGAATCAGCAAAAAGTCAAGAGCCGAAAGATTACGATCGCTTCGACCCGATCGCTGAGTTTCAAAAATTTTATAGCGATCGCGAAAAAAACTTATCACCCGATGTGATTGAAGCGTTCAAAAATTTGTATACAGAGTTTAGTGATGCGCCCACTTAAGTTAATTGTTGAAGGATTTACCAGTTTCTATAGAACCATTGAAATTGTGCAAAAGTTGTAAAAAGTAACTGATATACCTTGACAGGGAGTAAAATTCATTTTAAAAGATGACAAAATGGGAGAAAAAGTAAGCCATTTTGCAAGATGATCTAAATAACCTTTACAAAAGAAGAAATAGATGGACTACATTACGAAAGATTTCATCACCCGCATCCACGAGTACAACGAAAAATGGAAGCATTGTACCTAAAAAGTCAGAAATACGCTCACAAAGAAATTACTAAACTACATAGACATTGTTGAGCTATTTACGAGACTATAAAGCAGAAGGAATAGCCAAACTCAAAGAACTGACCTTCAACCGCTCCCAGAGCGAACTAAAACAGCATCAGGAAAGTTTAGAGATATACTTTTGAGAACATCCACCCAAAACTCTCGCTCATGCAGCAGCGACAATTACCGAATTGACGGGGATAGTCCGTAGTCGCGAACAAGTACGGCATTTCCTCAAGTCAATGGGAATGAGTTGTCGTCGGGTGGGTGTGATATCAGCTAAAGCAACCCCCGAAGCACAAGAGGAATTTCTTAAAAAAACTAGAACTACGATTAGAGGAAGCTAAATCTGGTCAAAGGGCAGTTTTCTTCGTCGATGCCGCACATTTTGTCCTTGGTGCTTACTTAGGTTTTCTGTGGTGTTTTGAACGTTTGTTTGTCAAATCTGGCGCGCGAAGACAACGTTTTAACGTCCTCGGTGCGCTTAATGCGGTTACCCATGAGTTGATTACCGTCTTTTTGGCTTATCTCGAAAGACATTGGCTCCGCATTCCTGACTACCAAGCTTTTCAAACACAAGAAATTACCATTGGCTCTGGTGCTGTTGAATCTACTATCAAGCAAATTAGCCGTAGAATCAAAATATCTGGCGCTCAGTGGAAGCGCGATAATCTTCCTCAAGTTCTCAAACATCGTTGTGCTTATCTCAATCTTGCCTAAGTACATTTACTCGTTGCATTAGTGAGATGCTTCCTATCTCGACTAAGGAGATTGAAAAAATCGTTGAGGCTTTTAATCGGCAACAAGAACAATCAGAAATTTAGAAATTGTGATTTTCGCCATTGTTTAGCCCTTCGACAAATAAAGCGATCGCTGTCAGCATCATTAATCCTAATCCTGTCCGCCAGAGGATTTGCCAGATGATCGGGAGATAGGTGAAGAGGATTGCGGTCGCGCCAAACATGGCAGATACGGGGAATGCGAGA
>JAYVVP010000222.1:0-4067 GCA_043786935.1 Pseudanabaena sp.
ATGTTTGCAGGATCTGGTAATCAAAGGGAAGAAATAGAAAAATATGCTTTAACCGACGAGCAAAGCTGTCGTCGATTTCTATTTTTAGGATATGTTAATGAGCCTCGTGACGTTTACTGGGCATCAGATGTTATTGTTTTACCCAGTCAGGCTGAAGGATTTCCATTAGTAATTTTGGAAGCGATGGCTTGTGGCGTAGTTCCCATACGTACTCCTGCGGCTGGTGCTTACGATCAAATCGAGGATAGCCTGAATGGTTTTGTAATTCCATTTGATGATTTAGATGCACTCTCGTCTAGATTGTTGCAGTTAGCTGAAAATTCTGAATTGAAATCTAAGATGATCGAGAATGCACTTAAATCATTTGAGAACAAGTTTACTCTAGAAGCAATGACTTTAGGAACAATTGCAACTTATGAAGAGGCGATTATGTAGAGCCTTGTTATATGTCAAATTAATCAAATCCATAACCAAGGAAATACTATATTCACAACTCTGCGAATATAATATTTCCGCAAATTACGTCCCTCAGAATAATTTTGGTTGTCTGAACCTCTGGCTCCATCAATTAAAGGTGTAACATTAAATCTCCTTCTCACCTTCAGATCTCCTAGCGGTTTTTTTAGTAACTTGATAAAAGCCTGCTCAGGATGAAATTGCAAACTAGGCTCAGCAATCATATCGTTGCGGATTTTCCCTAAAAAAGTTTCGTAAGCTCTCAATGTCCACACTAGCAAATACATATCTGCCCAAGGTATTGGAAACTTTCTAGAATTGACATAAATATCAATATTAGAAGGTTTACGAGCAATAATCTTGGCAATGTTTCTGATGATATAGCGTCCAGTTATTTTCCATACCAACAAATTATCTTTATGGTTTTTAATTGTCTGGGAATGAGCCATAACATAATCGATAAGTTTAAATTCTCCATAGGCTCGACCATAGCTGAGTGGATAATCTAGTCCATCAAAAACTAAAAATTCTACTACGTCCTGTAATCCTGATTGGATGACAATATTTTTTAAAGTGGATACATCTGAGTTAGAGTTTTCGGCAAAGACGATCGCATCAATTCCTTTATTGATAAATTGGAGATAAAACTGGAGTCCCTTCTCATAGTCTTGTAGACGAGCTTTGGGATCTGTTCTGGCTAAAAGTGGTGCACCAGATGGTGGTGTGATGGTTGCGGTCAGTAGCAGTACATTAAAGTTCTGCTTTTGTAATGATTGATTTGAGAACTGTTTAAATAGCATTTGTTTCAACTATCAAAAGTATCGGTGTTAGTTTAACGCAAGTTTTGTAAGAGCTACATGATTTCTAGTTGTGAGTCATCGCCTACAAGAAAGCGTAATGCTTGAGGGCGTTTTGGAGAAACTTTCATCGATACTCTTTGACCGATTAGGCTATCTACAATACGTTGATGAATGTCTGTTATTTTGGTGTCATTTAAAATAACACTATGTTCGAGTTCAGTGTCGATTATGGTGACGCGATCGCTAATGCTGCTGTAAGGACCGATATAGGCATTTTCTAGATAGCAATTTTCGCCAATAATCACTGGTCCACGAATTTTGCAGTTTATGATCTTAGAGCCTGCACCAATTTGGATGCGTCCGCTCATGTGGCTGACAGCATCGACTTCCCCTAAAATTTGTGAGGTGAGTCGAGTGTCAAGAATAATTTGATTGGCGGACAGGATGTCATCTTTTTTGCCAGTGTCGAGCCACCAGCCACCTATTTCTGATGCGGCTACTACTTTGTTGGTATCGATCAGTTTTTGAATAGCATCAGTAATTTCTAGTTCACCTCTAGCTGATGGAGTGATTTGGGCAATCGCTTCATGAATACTTGATTGAAAGAAATATACGCCAACTAGAGCTAGGTTTGATTGGGGATTTTTAGGTTTTTCAATTAGCTTAATCACTTTGCCGTGTTCGTCAATTTGGGCAACACCAAATGCTGAAGGATTGGCGACTTGCTTTAATAAAATGAGCGCATCAAGTTGTTTTTGGATAAAGTCAGTTAAGAATGTAAGCAAAGGCAATTCGATCAGGTTATCGCCCAAAAACATGATGAAAGGATCATTACCCAGAAAAGGTTGAGAAATTTTGACGGCATGAGCTAGTCCTGCGGGTTGAGATTGCAGAATATATTCGATGTTTGCTCCGAAGCGATCGCCATTTCCTGTCTTATTTTTGACTTCATCGCCTGTTTCGGGGCTAATCACAATGCCAATGTCCTTAACGCCAGCGGCGACAATGCTTTCAATGCAATACCAAAGTATTGGTTTATTGGCGACAGGTACTAGTTGTTTTGCCCCAGTATGAGTAAGCGGTCGTAACCTTGTCCCTTTGCCGCCTGATAGAATTAGTGCCTTCATGTTTTTTGTATTTCCTAAAAGATTATGATGTATGCCGCTCTATACCTTGCCTCATCTAGATTGGATATAGGCAGCGATCGCTTCCTGCCAAGAGCGCATTTTCAAAGTTGTAATGTCATCTAGGCGAGTACTAGCGATCGCTGAATTCATTGGTCTTACGGCTTTGGTGGGAAATGCAGATGATGGAATTGACTCTATTGGGTGCGAGATATTGGCTAAGCTAAGTGCTTCCTTCGCAAACTCATACCAAGAACATTGCCCAGCATTTGCACCATGAATAATTCCTGTTATACCTGCTTGCACAAGTTCATCTAAAAGTCTTGCTGCATCATAGGTGTATGTCGGTGACATAAAAATATCATTGACTACTTTAATTGGATCTCCAGCTTTAGCTTTTTTGATCATCGTTTCCACAAAGTTGCCACCTTTGCCGCTCGCACCAGCTTTGCCAAACACACTAGATATTCGCAAAATTAGCGATCGCGGTGCTGTTTGGCGAACTAGTTGTTCTCCCGTGAGTTTGGATGTGCCGTAAATGTTGATGGGTTCGGGAATATCTGATTCGATATAAGGATCGGGAAGATCGCCTCGAAAAACATAATCGGTACTAATGTAAACAGAAAGTGCTTCAATCTGCCGACAGGCTCTAGCGATATTCAGCGCCGCGATCGCATTGACGTTAAAAGCAGTCTCAACTTCTTGTTCGCAGTCATCGACACGAACATAGGCAGCACTATTGATTACGATGTCAAATTTTTGACGGGTCAACACTTGATGCACTGCTTCTGGTTGAGTAATGTCGATATCAGCTCGAGTTAGAGCCGTGAGTTGATAACGATCATCGCATTGCAAGAAGTGACTAGCAATGTCTGAACCTAGCTGACCATTAGCCCCAATTAGAGCGACTTTTAACACACTACTCATTTGGCATACCACTGGTTGTAATGTTCTTGAAATACCTTCTTGTCTTTGACTGCTTGCCACCAATCAGAGTTTTGTTTATACCAAGCTACAGTTTGAGTCATACCGCGCTGAAAGTCCCACTGACGTTGCCAACCCAACGATTCGGCAGCGCTTGGATCAACAGAATAGCGATAGTCATGTCCAGGGCGATCTCTAACGTATTCCATTAACGATTCGGGGCGATCAAGTAATCCTAAAATAGTTTTGCCAACTTCAATCCCATTTACTTCCATTCGCGCCCCAAGGTTATAAGCACAGCCATTTTTACCCATATGTAAAACAGTGTCAATACCAGAACAATGATCTTCCACATACAGATAATCGCGGATAGCAGAACCATTGCCGTAAATGGGAAGAGATTTTGACTCTAGGGCATTGGTAATAAATAGAGGAATTATCTTCTCGGGATATTGATAAAGTCCATAAGTATTTGAGCCACGAGTGATCACCACATCTAAGCCATAACTAATACCATAGGAAAATACTAGATGTTCTGCTCCTGCTTTTGAGGCAGCATAAGGGCTGCGCGGTGAGAGAGAATCTGACTCAAGTGAATGGCGATCGCTACCGACTAGATCTCCATAAACTTCATCAGTAGAGACGTGCAGAAATCTTTTGATTTGATGTTTTCGAGCCGCTTCCAATAATAATAATGTGCCTTCAATATTTGTGCGGATAAAAGGAAGTGGATCACGCAGGCTGCGATCGACATGACTCTCGG
>JAYVVP010000223.1:0-4057 GCA_043786935.1 Pseudanabaena sp.
CAAAATTTTTGATGAATTTAACGACAGCTTTATTTACAGGAGGATTTGCTTGGATCATATTCTATGATCCTCTACCTAAAGCTTTCCTTAAAGGAGATATTGCAACTGGAATTTTCTCTGGAATATTTGCAATTTTTCTGATTTGGCTAACCTATATATTGTTGCGTCGATCTTTTAATACATTGGTTAATGCCACTGGAACTGACTTCACAGGAGGAAGATTATCTAATGCTAACTTTACAAGAGCGTTATTAAGAAATTGTGACTTTACCAAAGCTTCTCTGGATCACGTGAATTGGACGGGTGCATCTTTTAAACGATGCAAATTTTCAGATGATCTCAATCTCAACAATCCTAAAGTTAGAAATTTATGTACCTCTCGCCGATCAGAGATAGAAAAAGATTTTAGTTCTGCAAATCTCTCTGAACTTAACTTAGTTGAGGTTAATCTTCATGAGGCAAACTTAAATGCAGCGAACCTTGATGGAGTGAACCTTAGAAATGCAGATTTGAGGGAAGCAAATTTGAGCAATGTCCGCGCAATTAAAACAGATTTTACGGGTGCAAATTTATCAGGTGCTTGTATTGCAAACTGGGCAATTACGCCTGAAACTAACTTTACTGATGTTGTTTGTACTCATATTTTCATTGACCTTGATAAGAAAGAACGCAAGCCAGCAAGTGGCTCTTTCAGTCAGGGCGATTTTGCTAAACTTGTAACTCAGTCTAAAAGCACCTTAGACTTTCTCTTTCGCAATGGTATTGACCCACAAGCATTTTATTTCGCTCTTCAGCAATTGAAAACTCAATACCCTGAAGTAAACATTTCTGTAAGATCGATAGAAGATCTAGGGGATGGGTTTCAACAGGTCAAATTGAATAAGTCTAATAATGCGCCTATAGAAGAAATGCACGCTGTTGGGAGCAAAGCTTATGAAGAAATGCATCAAAAGTTAGAAGACGCTCGTTCACTAATATGGGAACTACAACAAAAACTTGATCAAATCGGGTTAGAGAATTTAGAGAACAATGTAGAAAGGCATGAATTAGAAAAACAGATAGCTGAATTACAAGGACAACTAAAAGAACGTCCAACAATTCAAGATCTTTTAAATGTGATGAATAATATTAGAACACCTCAAACAAATTATTATCAATATGGAACAGGTGATAATATTGGACAGGATAAGGTTAGGGGCGATAAACTTGGATGAAGTTACCAAACCTTGATTTAGCATTTATTGATTGCAACAAACTTTGGAACTACAGCCTCAACTCCCAACACGATCGCGGAAAACACAAAGCCAGATTATTTGCCGCTATTCTAGACTTAGGTAGAAATGAACACGATGTAGAAATTTTGCTAACTCTAATCCTAGAAGCGATTCAAAACTATGAAGCCATTCTCAGCCAGTCCGATGAATATGGTCAACGCTACATCGTCGATTTCCTCACCACCCGCAAACAAAATACCGCCAACGTCCGCACCACTTGGATCATCCGTCCAGATGAAGATTTCCCCCGTCTCGTTAGTTGTTATATCTTGAGGTAAAGCCCATGCTCACCCTAACCAAACTTAATCTATTCGATATCGTCGCTCTCAAAAGCAATTTACCCGATCGCCACCTCCTCGCAGGACAAGTCGGAACCATTGTCGAAATCCTCGCCCCTGAAGTATATGAAGTCGAGTTCAGCGATGATGATGGTCAAACCTATGCTACACAGTCCTTGCCAGCTAATCAACTCCTAAAACTCCATTACAAATCTATGTCTAACAATACTCATCAATACGGATCAGGCGACAACGTGACAGGTGATAAAGTCATCGGCGATAAAATAATGCGCGACAAAATCAACACTCAATTTAATAACGACTTACAAGGTGCAAATATCGGAAACTTGGCTAACGAAGTCAAAGATAATGCCCAACAAACCGCTACCAACTTTAACCAAACAAGCGGCGCAAATATAGCTGATATACTCCAACTCATCCAAAACCTGAGACAAACTGCCCTACAATTTCCTGATGATGTTCGCGAAGATTTGATCATTGACGTTGAAGCGATCGAACAAGAAATCAAAAAACCGCAACCACATCAGCCTACACTTAAAAAACGATTGTTAGCCTTAGCAACAGCAGCAACTGTGACATTTACTGCTGTTGCAGGGATGACTGATTTTGCAAACAATGTTATGGAGATTGGCAGCAAGATTGGAATTGAGTTACCTAAAGTCAATTAAAGTAGAGCAATGTGAGCAGATTTTAAGCATATCGACAATTTATAAGAAGTTGCAAGGCGATCGCTTTAAAAGCGTTCCGCTAACTTATATTTAGCATCCTGATTTGGCTTAGCCCCTTCACCACAAGTACGCGGAGTCGGCAAAATCTTCGTAGGATTAGCAATCCCTTGCGGATCGAAAGCATCGCGAACCCATTGCATCGTTTCCAAATCAGTTTCGCTAAACATCTCAGACATATAGCATTTCTTATCTGCACCAATCCCATGCTCACCCGAAATACTGCCACCAACACGCACACAGAGTTTGAGAATTTCGCCGCCCAATTCTTCCACAGTTTCTAAAGCACCTGCCTCTGCATTGTTATACAAAATCAACGGATGCAGATTTCCATCACCTGCGTGAAAGACATTAGCGACAGGATAACCATACTTTTCGCTGAGCTTCTCAATTTCTTGTAAAACATAGGTAATCTTAGTGCGTGGAATCACGCCATCTTGAACATAATAATCGGGACTAAGGCGACCCATTGCCGCAAAGGCTGCTTTCCTGCCTTTCCAAAGTCTGAGTCGTTGTTCTGGATCGGTTGCTGAAGTAACATTTCGCGCTCCATTTTTATAACAAATTTCTTCAACTCGCTTAGCACTTTCCGCAACTTCTATTTCTAATCCATCAATTTCAATCAGCAAGATCGCCGCCGCATCGCGAGGATAGCAATTAGTCGCCACTGTATCTTCTACAGCATTGATGCTCATATTGTCCATGATTTCCATACCTGCGGGGATGATTCCAGCGCCAATCACATCGGATACAGTCGATCCTGCGGCTTCTACACTAGTAAAGTCAGCTAAAAGAACTTGAATCAATTCAGCGGATTTAAGAATCTTGAGGGTTACTTCTGTGGCAATCCCAAGGGTTCCTTCGGAACCAACAAATATTCCTGTGAGGTCATAACCAAGGCTCTCAGGGATTTTGCCCCCGATATCGGTGATTGAGCCATCAGGCAAGACGATCTTTGCGCCGAGGACATGATTAGTGGTGACTCCATATTTTAAGCAATGGACACCACCTGAGTTTTCAGCCACATTGCCACCGATAGAACAGATAATTTGACTAGAAGGATCGGGTGCGTAATAGAAACCTGCACCGCTTACGGCTTGTGTAACCCAGTTATTGATTACCCCTGATTGTACGACTACACGCTGATTATCAAAATCAACTTCTAAAATCTTTTTCATGCGTGCTGTGACAATCAGCACCGAGTCTGGCAATGGCAATGCTCCACCCGACAAGCCTGTCCCCGATCCACGGGCAACAAAAGGAACTTTGTAGCGATCGCATATTTTAACTACTTCTGATACTTGGGCAGTAGTCAGAGGCAGCACGACGATCGCGGGTTGTTGTTTGTAACTAGTCAGTCCATCGCATTCATAGGCGATTAATTCTTCGCGGGTTCGCACAACATAGCGATCGCCAACGATTGCAATAAAAGCTTGAGCGATCGCTTGCCAATCAATAGTTTGTGGTGAAGAAATATTAGGCGGACTTGAGATTTTGGCGATCGCGGTCATACTTTGATCAAGGTAAAGACTAAGATGATCTTATCTCATTAACTCAGGTTCCGTAGAGAGAATAGATAATGATTTTGATTTTAGTGAATATAACAATACTTCGGGCAGATTTAGAAAATAGAGAAAAAAAGCTATTGATTTGGTGCAGATATTGAATACCAGCACCAAATCAATAGCATAAATTTCATACTACCCAGTCTACTGAGTAAACCACAACAAAAGTTTCTGATAACGTTGTTTTCGACAAT
>JAYVVP010000224.1:0-11156 GCA_043786935.1 Pseudanabaena sp.
CGCTAAAATTACATCACCATCCAACGATTTATTATCGGCTGTCGGCTTGCCAGCATTTCTTGCCCTAGCCCATAACTCCGCAGCCTGTAACATTACTTCTGTCGTAATCGGTAAATATGCAAGCTCAGACTTTAAAAGATCTAATTTTCTAATGCTTGATAACTTATTTGCTCGTAAAAGTTCCCGCCTAACTTCATAGTCAATGATTTCTGATAGAACTACATTAATATTTCTGGCTAAGAGACTATCTAACCATTGCTGACACTGCAAAGCCAAAGGAGTCGCTTTAGGGTTCGTAACTAACCCAACAGGCGTAGAGTCCAAAAAGATAATCTGACTCATTAGATCGAAACACCTTCAACAGATTCAATTATTTTCAAAACTTCTTTCTGCTCATCTTCACTATCCAAAATAGCCCATGTTGTAAAGAGTTGATTGATTCTTTGCCGTCTAAGATTTTGCTTTTCTGGATTGTCACTATTAATTTCACCCATGGCAACATTCCAAGCACCTGTCGATGAAGACATTGACAAATATTTCTCATGCCATTCCTCAGCCGAGAAAGTTACTAATCCTTCACCCTTTTCTATATTGGCGGCATCTAACAGCCTTTTAGCATTGGCAGCATTGGAGAGCAAATACTCAGTCTCATCTTGAGGTTCAACTAATAAAATCACCTCAACTTTTGTACCTTCCATCAACTCTGGGGTGTAAAGTTCAATTTTGCCATCTTTGCCCACAGTTCCCATTCGCTTAATTGCTGTAACCACTGGCTGTACCTATCCATAGTATTTATATTGTAACGGGAAATACTTAGATTTACATAAGATTTTAGCGTCTGCTGCGATCGCTACACCCATAAACTTCTCAACAAGCAATTGATCGCCTTGTAAGATTGAAAAATCTGAATAGAAAAATTATACATGAGTCATTTTTTTGATTGTCCATATCTATCATCTCAAGTAGAACTGAGTGATGAAAAAGAAGAACATATTATTCAAAATCATCCCAATACCTTCCCAGATTACCTTGAGTAATTACCAGAAACTCTAGCAAAAATCTAATCGCCATAAATAGTGATCTCCCCTCTCAATAAATATTGTTTGTTCTCTCTACTAATCACTTCTGAGCGCCTGAATGGGATCTAGCTTCGCAGCACTACGCGCAGGAATTACACCTGCCACTAATCCCACAATCATTGATAAACCGAAACCTGCTACCACTGACCAGATCGAGACGAGAAAGGGAAATTGAAAAATCGTCGCCGAACCATAAGCGATCGCTACGCCTAAACCGATGCCAGCTATACCGCCAAGCCCCGACACTAAAATTGCCTCTGTAAGAAACTGATTAAGAATCGCTGCTCGTGTTGCGCCAAGAGCTTTGCGTACGCCAATTTCGCGAGTGCGTTCTACAACTGAAACCAGCATAATATTGGCGATGCCAATCCCGCCAACGATTAAGGATATAGCCGCGATCGCGCCGACCATCAGCGTTAATAAACCGACAATATTTGTAAAAGCACTAACGATATCAGTCTGGTTGACAATCCGAAAATCATCAGGTTGAGGTGGAAAAATCTTATGGCGAAGCCGTAAAAGATTGGTTAATTGAAATTGCGCCGCCTCAATTTCTGACTCATCGAGGGCTTGCACCCAAAATCCACTTACAGAAACACCTTGCAAAGCATTATTGCCAACTTGCCGTGCAGACATATTTTTGAGAGGAATGTATACGCGATCGTCTTGATCAAATCCACCTGATGCGCCCTTTGATTCCATAACCCCAATTATTTGATACTGCTCGCCCTGAATCCGAACTCGTTGACCGATCGCATTATCGCGACCCATCAAATCCGCTCGCACCTTGGAGCCAAGCACCACCACAGATTTAGCATTATTAATATCTTCCTGTTCAAAATATCTTCCCTCAGTCGGAAAAGTATTGCGAATAAGCGAATAGTTTTGATCAGTACCGAGCACAGTTGTGGAAGTATTTTGATTGCCATAAGAGACCTGACGAGTACGCTGCAAATAAGCAGATACTAACTTCACTGCGGGCGCTTTTGCTACTGCTTGAGCATCTTCTAAAGTCAAAGTGGAAGCAGAGCCGCCGCCCTGATTGATGCCACCTGTTCGCGCCGAACCTGTCAGGACATTAATTGAATTTGTGCCGAGAGCTTGCAGTTGATTTTCGGTTGACTTCTGGATGCCTTGCCCAATTGAGGTAATCGCAATCACTGCCGCAATACCAATGATTACACCTAGCATCGTCAATGCAGTTCGTAGCCGATTATTCCATAAAGACTCGGCTGCCATAGTCAAAATTTCAGCAAAGGGAACCTTAGCGACTTGAATAGATGACTTTGAGCGCGGCTTCGCCAGTTGCGTAGTTTTTTGCATATATTTGCTTAGCCACGGCTCCGTTGTGGCGAGGGTGATAATCCAGGAATCCCGCTCGGATTAGTGCGTGGACGAGAGCCTTCAGGGAAGGAAACAAAGATTTTCTCGGTACCTGTCAATCCTGACTTAACTTCGGTTTTATCATCAACAGTTAGCCCTGTTTCAATCGTTGTAAATACAGGAGTTTCGCTCTGCTCGGTTTTAACGTATACACCTGTACTGCCTTTTTCTCGCACGATCGCTACGGTTGGCACGACAATCACATCTTTTAACTGTCCAGCTCTAAACTCTAAACTAGCATTCATGCCTGATCGCAACATTTGCTTATCTTGAGAAGTAATTTCTGATTTCACTTCAAAACTGGTGACATTTTGGTTGACGATCGCTTGCGGTGAGATGGATACTACCCGACCGCGAAACTTCTTGCCAGGATAGGCTTCGACTTGAAGGGTTACCTCTTGACCGATCGAGATCTGAGCAATATTTGCCTCCGCCACATTCGCGACAACTTGATTGTTGTTGGCAAGGGCAAGAATAGAAGAAGCAGTTGCGGAACTGACGGCACTTCCTGAAGTAGTTGGGGTGACAAAAGCCCCTGGATCGGCATATTTTCGTACTACCACACCATCAAAAGGAGCGCGAATAATTGTATCTTCCAATTGCGATTGCACACTTTGCAAGCTACCCTCTGCTGATAGCACTTGTGCTTCTGCACGATCAATTTCTTCAGGACGCGACCCTGATTGCTGCAAAGATAGGGCTTGTTGAGCTTGGGTTACTTTGGCGAAGTTAGCTTCCCTAGTTGTCCTAGCCGCATCAAGATCTCTCGAAGCGATCGCCCCTTCTCTAAAAAGCTGTTGATTTTGGCGCAATACAATCTGCGATTGCTCTAGAGTAGCCTCAGCATTGGTCAAATTTGCCCGAGCTTGGGCAATATCTTGTGGACGATTACCAGCCCTTAACAGGTTAAGGTTAGCTTGAGCAGAGGCAAGTTGTCCATCAGCTTGGGTGATTTGACCGAGAGTATTGGACTCGTCCATATAGGCAAGGATTTGCCCTGTTCGCACAGTTTGTCCTTCCTTGACGAGTAGACTCTTAAGCCTACCTGAGCTTTTGGGACTGACGTTAATCGACTTTTCGGGCTGAATTGTGCCATTAGCAGTGACTATAATCGGTAAATCTGCCCGCTTAATTGCGATCGTGCGACTACGTTTATTAGCGGCTTGATTATTGGCAGGTGCAATTAGTTGGGTATAGGCATAGTAACCACCACCACCCACTGCTAGCAAAATCAAAAATATGGCAATGCGCCATTTCCAACTTCCCATCCACTTTTTCCTTGGGGGATCAAGCTCATCAGGGAAATCGGATAGTTCTTCAGAGAGATCTACTTCCTTCGGTTCTAGCTGTTTCTCTGTTTGCATAAAAGTCACGTCAATCGTTAATGGCTTTAGACTCTTATATACGATACAACGTTTAGATATTCGTAAATCAGTAAGTGCTTCGCCTTACTATGCCCCTACTGTTTTATTCTCAAAAAGTTTAATATGCAAAATAAATCTGCTCGTTATTATGCTTTTCTTTCAATCGGAGCCGCAATCCTGACGATCGCTTTGAAATTAGGTGCTTATTTTTTAACTAATTCCGTAGGATTTCTATCCGATGCCCTAGAGTCGGGGGTTAATTTAGTAGCCGCTATATTTGCCGTATGGGCGCTAACCTATGCCGCCAAGCCCCCTGACGAAGAACATACATTTGGACATTCCAAAGCGGAATATTTTTCTAGCGGATTTGAAGGAGCCTTAATTTTAGTAGCAGCGATTAGTATTGCGATCGCAGCAATTCCTAGGCTATTAGATCCTCAACCAGTTGAACAAGTTGGGTTAGGGTTAGTACTTTCACTAATAGCATCAGCTATAAATGGAGGACTAGCGATCGTGCTACTCAGGGTAGGGAAACGCTTGCGCTCAATCACTTTACGCGCTGATGCTCACCACTTAATAACTGATGTATGGACTTCCGTAGGCGTAATATTAGGACTATTACTGGTGTCCGCAACAGGGTGGTTAATTCTTGACCCCTTGATTGCTTTATTAGTCGCTGCAAATATTGTTTGGACTGGGGTAAAACTGATACAGGAGAGCGGCTCGGCTCTTTTAGATGCCTCAATCCCGTTGTCAGACAGACAAATTATTAATGAGATCTTGTCTAGCTATGATCGCCACAAAATTCAGTTTCATGCGATCCGTACTAGAAATGCAGGGGCAAAATGCTTTGTATCTTTCCATGTTCTAGTTCCTGGGCAATGGACTGTTCAAGAAGGGCATGACTTATGCGAAGAGATCGAGTTAGCTATTTGTACAGCCATACCAAATACTAATGTTTTTACTCATTTAGAACCCTTAGAAGATCCAAAATCGTGGAGTGATCAAGAAATATAATACTAGAGTAATTTGCTTTCAAACCCGCCACAAATAAGCATATAAGACCAATTGTGAGTCTTCGCCATGCGACCATTCTTGTAATGGGCTTGATCAAGCAAAGAGCTATAACTGATTTGTGACAAATGTATCACATTGGTTAATATCTCCTGTCTCAAGACCACGCTTAAACCAAGTTACCCTCTGTTGAGAAGTACCATGCGTAAATGAGTCAGGAGTTACATGACCTTGCCTAGACTGCTTTTGTAAATAGTCGTCACCAATCTGAGTAGCGGTATTGAGAGCCTTAGACACATCTTGATCGGTAATTAAGCCACGTTGAGCCGTAGAATATCCCCAAACCCCTGCCAGACAATCAGCTTGTAGTTCAATACGCACCGATAATTCATTAGCTTTGGTCTTACCTGAACTAGATTGTAACTGCCTTACTTTTCCTGATGTCCCCCGCAAATTTTGGACATGATGACCAACTTCATGGGCGATCGCATAGGATCTCGCAAAGTCAGCATCGCTTCCAGCCGTAGCTTCTAGATATTTAAAGAAACCCATATCTAGGTATACTTTCTTATCAGCAGGACAATAAAATGGTCCTGCCGACGTTTCAGCCGATCCACAAGCCGAGCTTACAGAGCCTTCAAATAGTACTAATTTAGGTGCTTGGTAGTTAGTATTTAACTGTTGCTTAAAGATCTTTCCCCATGTATCTTCAGTATCGCCAAGAATGGATTTGACAAAAGCCGAATCGCGATCATTAACTGGAGCTTTGACGACTGCTTGTGAGGCGGGAGCCGTTTTTTGACCA
The DNA here is from genome assembly GCA_043786935.1 of Pseudanabaena sp. GTDB lineage: Bacteria > Cyanobacteriota > Cyanobacteriia > Pseudanabaenales > Pseudanabaenaceae > Pseudanabaena. Next base: position 5,646 of record JAYVVP010000224.1, read on the forward strand.
TTAAGGAAGCTCAAAATTTGAGCAGGATCGACATTAAAGATTAGACCAGCAATTACTGCGATCGCCACACCCCCAGCCCCCAATCCCCCCAGCATTCCACCTGCTGATAAGCTGGACCGAGAGGAGCCACCTCGCTCATCTTCCACATTTTCACTTTCACGCATTTCATCCCATTTCATATGGCAAGTCCTCTTTATATACCGTTGTGCTGTTGTGAATATAACGCTTTAAGCTTTGACTAAAACTAAAATAATCTTTTAGTATTTGGATATTATGCGATCGGAAGTGAGCGAGATAGAAAAAATTCTAGCTTACTCGGTTTGAAAGATAGCTTCGATCGAAGCCACATCAAGAGGTCGAAACAAAAAGAAGCCTTGACCAGCGCCTTCTTTCCTAAGTAAATCTTGTAAACAATTTAACTGATCTAGGTTTTCAATGCCCTCTGCGACGATGTGAGCATTAACACTCTTCGCTAAAGTTACAATTGCCTGAAGAATCTCCATACCATTTGTATTTGGATGCATATTATTTACAAATGCTCGATCAATCTTCAACCCGTCAAAAGGAAATTTATGTAAATAGGCAAGAGAAGAGTAGCCTGTGCCAAAATCGTCAATATAAATCTGAATTCCAGCTTGCTGCATTTTATTGAGTATACCTACCGCAAAATTGGGATTTTCCATAAGCGAACTTTCGGTTAGTTCTATTTTGAGATATTGAGGAGATAGATTAGTTTGAGTGAGAATGTTTAGTCACTTTTCCAGTACATCATCTTCAGCTAGTTGCTTAGGAGATAAATTTACACTGACTGTAATATCTTTTGCCTTAGCAAAGCGTTGATGCCAAGACTTAATCTGAAGGCAAGCATTTCGCATTACCCAGTCACCAATTGGGATGATCATTCCTGTATCTTCAGCAATAGGAATGAAACACACTGGTGATACTAAACCGCGCTCAGGATGTTGCCAGCGAATTAATGCTTCTAATCCGACAATCTGCATATTGTGAAGAGAAACAATTGGTTGATAGTAGATCAGAAATTCTTGATTGTGTTGGCTGTGATCACCTTGAGTAAGAGTAACGGCTTTTCGCAAATCTTTTTCTAGTTGTAAGCGTTCGAGTACGCGCTCTCGCATTGAGACATCAAATACCTTACTTGAGTTGTCTAGTTTTTTCGCGTAAAACATGGCTGTGTCAGCGTCTCTTAGTAAGGTCTCAGGGGAAACTAGATTAGGATAATGATCATCATCGCTTATATTATCAACTTGATGGAATTTGATCCCAATATTAGCCACAATTTCCAGCTCATTTCCTTGAATCAAAAATGGTTCTTGAAGTCTTTTGTGAATGAGATCAGCTATATCAATTACAGCTTGCTTATTTTCTAAATTTTCTAGCAATATCACAAACTCAGCTCCCCCCAAACGAGCAATTGAAGCTGTAATCGGTACAGACTTTCTCAAACATTGTGAGACTTCAACTAACAATAGATTTCCAATCGGATGCCCAAAGACATCGTTAATGTTTTTAAATTGGTTTAGGTTAATCCAAAGAATAGCTAGAAGAGATTGGAAACTACCTGTTTTTACAGACAAATCTGGTGTGGATAAGTCTTTTTGGTTGAGTAGATATTGCAATTGGGTTTCGATAAAAGGACGGTTAAATAATCCTGTCAAATGATCATGAGTAGCTTCATATCGAATCTGAGCACCAGCAATACGCAGCGATCGCTGCATTTGGAAGCGCTCTTGCATGGTGATTGCAAACCCCGTTAACATAAACATCAAAATCGGAATGGCAACCTCAATCCAATAGTTGGCGCTAAAAGAAACAAAGGCAGTCACTAGCCACAGTCCAGAGAGCAGAGAAGCACTAACGCTACCAATCCATAAATTGCGTCTGGGTAAAATCAAGCTAATAATCAGACTTCCCAGTAAGGCGAAGCTCCAAGTATTATGTTTTGGAACGCCTGAAAGAAAACTTTTTTGAAGCAGATTTTGTAAAATCATCGCCTGTAAATGCACTCCACTCGCTGGAGGATTACGATCAAATGGAGTTGCTAAATTATCAATCCCTGAGGCAGTCACACCAACTAGAACAATCTTATTATTGAAAGCTGAGGGGGAAACGTTGCCATCAATTACATCACTAAAAGAGAATTGCGGAATATTCCTAGCACTTTTTGTCCAATTGATCAATAAGGGCTGTTTCAAGTTGGGTAATGGAGTCACCGCAGTAGTGGTCAAATCGTAAGTTTGTAAAATCGATACGCTGAAAGATGGAACATCTTGAATTTGCAAATCAATTTGACGGACAATGCCATCCGCATCTTCGCGTTTAAGGATATGCCCAATTGCAACGCTAGCATTACTAATCTCAGTTACTGGAAAAAGTGTTTGTCCAGTCTTATCCCAAGCCATTGACAGCACTACTCGTTGGTTTTGCTCAATTAATGCTGCCAATTGCTTATCTGCAGGACTAGCTTCAGACCATAAAATGTCAAAGGCAATTACACTAGCTTGGGCTTGACTGAGTTTTTGCAAAACCTGCCCATAGCGATCGCGTGACCATGGAAATCTCCCAATTTTACGGATACTGGCATCGTCAATCGCAACAATCACTACCCGATCATCCCAAGGACGATCGCCCCGCCAATTAGTAAAGTTGTTGTAAGCCCAGAATTCGATTGGCTGCAAAGTCCCCAAATAAACTAAGGGAATTATGGCTATGCTGGCAAATATACTAGGCAAAGATCTCCAAATTAAATCAGCTAGACGCGATCGCATTTTTGCAGTAAAACAATTTGCAACTAGCTCTAAAGATCTTCTAGAAATAAACTCAGAGAATCGGAATCTCATAGATTTGTACTTTTCCCTGAGGGGTTTCTACTTTTACATTTACTTTTAAACTTGAACTTGCGGGTAATTGTAAGGAGAACTTTCCACTGCGATCTAAGTATTGATCTAGATCATTTACTTTCACTGTATTGAAAACACTAGTGTAACCTACTAACAAAATAGAACGTTTGTTATCGGAAACTTTCTTGTTAATTGAGTATCTCAAACTGGTGTCATCACGAATAGGTATAGCGGGAGATGGAGGTTCACCTTTTATCGTCAAATTCTGTAAACCGCCCTTAACCATTTCTGTTCGATTCTGAGCAGTGGTAGCGACACTACCCTCAAGCGTCGTAATCACCATATTGTTATTTGGTTGGGCTACCACAATATAATTAGTGCCCCGCACCCCACTTATGCCAGCAGGAGTTTGGATGTTAAGCTGGGAGCCACGGCTGGTAAATTTACGAACTTGTAGTCTTGCCTTACCGCGTGGCACAAGCAAATTTGTGACTCGACCATTGTCTGAAGCGATCCCAAAAGAAAGAATTTTGATGGTTGTATTTTCTGACATATAGATTGAACCTATGCCCGTATCTATACTTAAAACTGCTGAACTATTCGCCCCTGTAGAAATTTCATCACTGACAACTTGTAAGATATTGCCCACTCGCGCAGGACGATTAGCATAGTTATATAAACTTCGATAAGTAACATTTCCTGTTATTTTTTCAACTTTCAACCATTGGTTAGTGCGAACTTGAATACCTTTTTGCGCCTCAGCTTTTTGGTACAATTGAGGAATTAAACTACTTCCTGAGATATCGATTAAAACGCCTAAAAAAGTAAAGAGAATTAAATTTAAAGTTCTATACGTTTGTCGGTTTTGGGAAATTTTAATACTCACTGAAAACTCACTTTAGAAAACCACAAAGAACTAAGAAATAAGCTTTTGTATTTCTATATTTTAAATGCCATCGGCAGCAAAAAAACATGAGTTAAATTTGCTGCAAATCGTCTTGTAGATTTATACAGCAATCCTAAATGATTTAAGAGAAGCTTCGACTACGCTCAGCTATCGGTATATGCTCAGCTATCGGTATACGCTGGCTGAGCGTAGTCGAAGCAAACATTTTCACCAATCATTTAGAATTGCTATAGTTAGCTGATTTTACTAAAAACTCTTGCAATCGTCGTGAAATTAATTCGCGACTGCCCATTCTCCGACCAAGCTCTTTTTCTAATGCCCCAACAGGCGTTAAGTTTTGCGGTGCACGTGGATCACGAGTAGGATGTGACGCATATTGCGGAATTAAATAGGTGCTTTGATCAGCGATCGCTTGAGCACGATCAATAGGAATACCACCATCAAGATCGATCCGAATAATCCCATGTAACTCGTGATATCCCAACCGTTTGTAGTTTAAATCGCTACTACCCGATCGCAAATACCAACTAAGATTGGAGTGATTTGCCTTAGAAATCCGAAAAATTGGTGTGCGTTCTCCCACTTTTAGCGATCTCAAAATTTGAGCATTTTCTCCTTTCAGATATGCCTTACCCATAGTTTTGACGTAGCCAATTGTGACATAAGGGGTTTGATAAACTCGATAAAGTAGAGGGCCGTCGCGCACGATGAGCGCATTCTCTTTAATTAATTCTTTGTTTAGCGAAAGCTCATTGGCCATTCGCAGTTCTTCATCAAGCATCGCGCTCTGCACAATTTGCGAAGGAGTATCTGGCTCATTATTGCTACTAGTAAGGCAATAGTCATATTTCAAATCGCCTCTACCACTCACAGGACAAGGAATTACAGTCGGGGGAGCAGTTAAACCACCTCCCAATGCGATAATCCGTTTTACTTCTGTAGCAATACATTTAGCTCTGCTAATTGTCCGATCAACTAGCACCGCCCCGACTGCGATCGTGGCAAAGGCTCCATATAAAATTTCATCATCACTCCGCCCTAAAAACCTTGCATCCAAGCGCAATCGTCCATCAATAAATAGAATTTGATTGGGAAGTTCAGGAGCGATCGCTGCACGTATAGGTTGCCATTCCCCATTACTAACTTCAATTTCAGTATGTATATTGTCCCCATTAGGAATCTCTTCAGGAGTAATGCTAACGGGCGCATCATAGCCAATACTCCACGGTTCTAGACGAATGTTATATTCGCTCCAAAAGTTTTCTGCTAGTGGTTTAGCGAGATTGGTAATCATACTGCTTTATTAATTTGAATATGTCATATCACATTAGCGATCGCCAGTAAAGTTACTCGTTAAATATAAGAATATGAATCGAGTATTTTCATAACCTAACGAGCTATAAATAATTCAAGAGAAATTATTGACAAGGTGTTATTCTAGCAATCTCCTTAACTATAGGACACAAGCTACTTTGAAACCTCTGTCCTAATCCCAAAATTCTGACCTAAGCAATGAGAATAAGAAAATTTTATGTCAACAGCTTTTAATGAATTGAAAAATAATACTAGATCTTGGTTTCAGCTATACATCAATTTAGGATTGAGGATTTTATTAACGCCAATTACTTTGGGAACCTTAACTGTAATTACTACTTTTGGAACTGGTTACGATAAGGCGATCTCCGAAACACCAAATGTAAAACAAGCAACTACTCAATCTGAAATTAAGGGAACTTGGGAGTTAAC
>JAYVVP010000225.1:0-27675 GCA_043786935.1 Pseudanabaena sp.
CTTGAACTAGAACAGTCATTGTCTGTTTACTGGACATTACTGATCCTCCTTTATACATACTTTTTGCTCCCATTCAATCAGAAGCTTAGATTTATTTTCTAAAACGAGTTTTAAAATTTGTTTTTGATCTTTACTTGATATTTCAGGATTTGGGGGATATTTAGGTTTAAATATCAATCCAGTCTCCTTGCTGCAAAACATGATATCAATACGGATCTCCCATACGCCTGACTTGCGAGCATGAAAGTGAGGTGGATTATGATCGTTAGAGTTAAAAAACAGATCTAAACCGTCTATTTTAAAGGATTGAAGCTTACCCAAGTCCTGACCTAACTTTGTTTTGCATCATAACTAGATATGATTATAAATCGTACCAGACATTTTGTCAATCATTTACGAAATAATAGTGTCCGTAAATTACAGATATATAGTTTGGCATCATTAGGTCGATCTCAACTAATGCTCTCTTTAAATTGTTCAAACTGCCCAAGGATTAACTAGAGTTAATTGACAACCGCAGAAATCTGCAATATTGCGAGTTGCTAATACTGCATTTTTAGAAAGAGCGATCGCCGCGATTTGAGCATCGGCTTGAGCGATTGGCTTACCAATTTGTCTCCGAAATGAGGCTAGCTTTGCATATTCCAGAACCGCCGCACTATCAAAAGATAAAATTCGTTCTGGAAAATCTTGTTCAAACATTTGCTGCGCTGCCCTCTCCATATCACTACGGCGTTTTCCCAGAGGTAGCAATGCAAGCCCGTAATAAATCTCTGCCTGTGTAATTGTCGTGACAAAGATTTCTGATGAGACTTGCTGATCGCTCCAATCCATAATCGCAGGATTGGGAACTACTCTCATAAATTCTGAAAGCACATTTGTATCGAGAATAATCATAAATCCTCGAATAAATTGCGATCGCGAATTGGTTCTCTCTCAATTGAGGGTAAATCCAATCCATCTAAATCTGCAAAGCGCTGATGAATAGATTCACCAAGACTCTTGAGCTTATCTTCTTCTGCTAAAACAGTCTTGAGAATAACCCGCACTTCTTCTTCCATAGATCGCCCCAACCGCGCTGCCCTAATCCGCAGTTTTACCTTGAGTGCATCATCTAAATTCCGAATCGTAATATTAGCCATCTTTGCAATCAATTAGTGATGTCAATGATAGCACCATATCCATCACCATTACATCTAGCGATCGCTATAAACGCTATAAAATATTGCAGCACTCAAATTGATTAGATATTTAATTTCCTATGGCAATCAAACGGCGGCAGTTATTAATATTAGGTGGATTAGTCCTTGGTGGCGGTGTTGGTGGTGCTGCATTTTCAGGAATCTTAAGCCGTAAACCTGAAGCGATCGCCCCCACTGATCCTAAGGCAACTATAGCTAGTAATGCCAAACCAACTAAATCAGTATCAACTGTCAAGCGATCGCCTAATCCCGCGCCAAAAGGATTATTTGCTCCAACTCGTGGTGATGTGCGGATAGTCCTAATCAGCGATCTCAATAGTGCTTATGGATCGACAGATTATATTGATCAAGTAAAACAGGCGATCGCCTTTGTGCCAGATTGGGAACCAGACTTAGTGCTGTGTGGCGGTGATATGGTGGCAGGGCAAGATAATACCCTTAAACCTTCGGAAGTAGAAGCGATGTGGCAAGGATTTGACAAACATATTGCTGCACCAATTCGCAAAGCGAAACTTCCCTTTGGATTTACGATTGGAAATCATGATGCATCAGGCTCCTCCTTTGGTGGGAAATTGAACTTTGAGAACGATCGCAAGGCCGTGATTAAATATTGGAGCGATCCCAAACATGAGGCAAATTTAAACTTTGCTGATCGCGCAGGATTTCCGTTCTATTACACATTTGAGCAAAATGATATTTTCTTTTTAACTTGGGATGCATCGACAGCCGAGATTCCATCGGAACAACTGAAATGGGCAGAGAAAAGTCTATCGAGTGAAGCGGCTCAAAAGGCAAAGTTGCGGATTGCGATTGGGCATTTACCTCTCTATGCAGTTGCTAAAGGACGCGAGACGGCTGGGAATTATTTGGAAGATGCCGATCGCTTGAGAGCCTTATTTGAGAAATATAACGTTCACACCTACATTAGTGGGCATGATCACGCCTATTATCCCGCCCACAAGGGTAAATTAGAACTTCTTAATGCAGGTGTTTTAGGCGATGGTCCTCGCCGATTGCTAAGTGGTGATATTACGCCAAATCGTACTGTTTCCGTGATTGATATTAAGCTTGAAACAGCGGAAACAATTTATACAACCTACGATATGGATACACTCAAAGTTGTTGAACAGAGTACTTTGCCGCGCTATATTGATGCGCCTAATGGTCGAGTTACACGCCGTGATATCAAGATATAAAAGCCAGCACGAATTCTCGCCTCTACCTTTAATACCTGTGATGATCTCTAAAACGGGAACCTGATTTATCTTCGTTTCCGAATGTGTAACCAAACTATTTTCTATTTAGGTGAGTGATATCTTAAGAACAAGAGAAATACAACTAAAGATTTAATAATATGCGTCACCTCACTACATTCATCCTCAGCCTTGCTTTCTGTATTCCTTCAGTTGCCGCGATCGCCCCATCGGCAAAAGCTCAAGAGACTTCGCAAAGATATCAAGATGTCAAAAATGATCGAGTTCTTACGGTTACAGGTCGTGGTGAAAGATCTGTCAAAACTACTAAAGCTAGAATCCAGCTAGGGATAACTGTCGAAGCAAAAACCGCGATCGCGACTCAAACAGAGGTTGCGCGTCAAGCCAATAGCATTGTTTCGCGTCTACAACAACTTGGGGTTGAGAAGTTGCAAACTACGAGCATTCAACTTAATCCTAAATATGTGTATGAAAAAGAAGTCCAGCGCCAAGTTGGTTTTATAGGACAAACTAGCGTAAGTTTTGTAGTACCAGTCGAGCAAGCAGGTGCAACGCTTGATGCAGCAGTTGCCGCAGGTGCTAATCAAATCGAGCAGATTAGTTTTATTGCCAATGATACAGAGTTAAATGCAACCAAGCAATTGGCGCTCCAAGATTCGATTAAAGATGCTCAAACTCAATCCAACACTGTTTTAAATGCTTTAGGTTTTACACCCAAATCAATTAAGAGCATTCAGATTGCTGATTCTGCGATCGCTTATCCAATTGCTCAGCCCCGCATGGATACATTTGCTAAGGCTGCTAACTCTGTGCCAATTTTAGGTAGTGAGCAAAAAGTCGATGCTTCCGTAACTTTGCAAATCACCTATTAAGCTACAGCAATTTGCTTTCAAAGCTACCACAAATAATATAAAACCCGTTGCGGGTTTCGCCCTGCGACCCTTGTCGTAGTGGTGGGTTTGATCAACAACTGCTGTAAGAGCATATTTACATCGCGTTGCTTTGGTATAAAACCCATTGCGGGGCTTTGCCCTGCGACGTTTTTTGTGGCACGTTTGATAAATAACTTTTGTAATTTGCTGAACAGATAGAACTTGCTTAAACACTTTCTAAATCTTTGGCAAACTTTGTTGTAGTTTTGCTAATAAGCTCCTGAATATCGATATTTTCCCAACAGACTCGATATAGTTGTAAAGGTTCTTCTTTTCCTTTGACCATTACTGGTTCTAACTTCTGGATTGGGAGATTGCAGTGCGAAATCTTCGCTAATGTACTTTCCGAAATAAATACTTCGCCCGCCTTTGCCGCCGTACAAATTCGACTTGCCACATTCATCGTATCGCCAATATTTGTGTACTGAATTAAATTTTCAGAACCAATATTACCTGCGGCGACCATGCCAGTATTTAAACCAATGTGAATCTGAATTTGCAGATCGCGTCCTTGTTCTATCCAATCTTCATTTAACTTACGCATAGCCCATTGCATCGCGATCGCCGCATTTACAGCCATAATTGCATCATCTTCTTTTTGATAGGGAGAACCCCACACTGCCAGTAGTGCATCGGCAATATACTTCTCTAATGTGCCACCAAACGGAAAAACCGTATCTTCGACCATCACTTTAAAATATTCATTTAAAAATTCAAGAACTTTGCGCGGCTGCATTTGCGAAGTCATTTCTGTAAAGCCACTAATATCAGAAAACAAAGCAGTCACTTCTGCTTCGATGATCCGATTTAAGTCCCAACCTTCTTCAATTTTTTGGCTAACAGCGGCAGGGAAAAATCGCTCTAGTTTAGTGCGGCGAATCACTTCCGATTGCATATTACGATAGAGATTAGCATTCTCGATCGCGATCGCGGCTTGATTGGCAAGACTACTCAAAAACTCTAAATCTTCCTTATGATAAGCATGACCATGAGATAGATTGTCAACATACAGCACACCGATCGCCCGATCTCTCGGCTTCAACGGAGTACACATTGCTGCTTGGATCGATTGCTGAATGATTGACTGAGAACTATCAAAACGATTATCAAGAGAAGTATCAGCACTAATAATCGCAATCTCTTGTTGCAAAACGAAATTAGTAATTTTTCGACTATAAAAATTAAGATCGGCGGTCGCGTTAGGATTGCTAAATTTATAAGCTTTCGGCTCTAGCTCTCCTGTTTTTTCATTAACTAACAACAATACAGCGCGATCAACAGACATAATTTTGAGCAATAATTCCAAAATCTTTTCAGGTAAAGCCGAATAACCTTCGGGAGATGACAGCTCTTGGCTAACCTCTAGCAGAACTCGTAGTTTGGCTGATGTACGCTGCGTCTCATCGTCACCTTGGATCATCAACACCGACGAGCCTGTTGGTGCTAACTTTTGCTCTTGTAATAAATCTTGCATATCCACGCGAGATTTTTCTGGAGAAACCCGCATTAAAATTGACAAGCCTGAACTGGCATTTATCGGAACAGTGACGGGACTTGGATCTAGTTTCGTTTCATTAATAAACTGAAATACTACGCTACCAAACTGCACCAAATCGCCATTAGTTAAATCTTGTTGGACAATTTTGGTTTGATTAACTAGCGTGCCATTACTGCTATTGAGATCGGTGAGATATATTCCCTTATCGGTTACCTGAATTTCAGCATGATGCCTTGAAAGGCTGCGAGCTTCATCTTCTACGACAATACTATTATCTAGTCCTCGCCCAATCGTATTTACACCATATCGCAGTTCACAGACACGTTCATGGGGAGTTGCTTGATTTTGAATAATGTATGGCATATCTTTCTCTACTGCGCCTATCGGAATTTGATGTAGCAGTTATTTTGATGCGTTGTGCTGCATATTCACATAACTGCTTTGATGATTGGCTAATTCCACTACAGAAGTACTTGCTAGACCTCTCATATCATTGATAATGAAATTAACAGCATTATCCCATTTTTATCCATGTCTCCAACTACGCTAGAAGTACAAGCTCAATCCCAAGCTCAAGCTCAGGTGGCTACTCATGTATCACCTGACCCGATCGCTGAATTTGATCAATATGTAATGAATACCTACGCCCGCTTTCCGATTGCCTTGGAGCGCGGTGCAGGTTGCCTAGTGTGGGACAACACAGGCAAAGAATATTTAGATTTTGTCGCTGGCATTGCTACTTGTACGTTGGGACACGCACATCCTGCAATGGTAAAAGCGGTAACTGAGCAGATTCAAACCTTGCACCACGCTTCTAATTTGTTTTATTTTGCCCCCCAAGGTCAATTAGCTAAATGGCTGGTACAAAACTCCTGTGCTGACAAAGCATTTTTTTGTAACTCAGGTGCAGAGGCAAATGAAGGTGCGATCAAGCTAGCGCGTAAATATGCTCATACCAAACTAGGTATTGATGATCCCTTAATTTTAACGGCAAATGCGAGTTTCCATGGACGCACTCTGGCGACCGTGACTGCAACTGGTCAGCCTAAATATCACAAAAATTTTGCGCCGCTTGTGCAAGGTTTTGACTATGTTCCTTACAACAATATTGCGGCGCTCGAAATTGCAGTTAAAAAATATGAAGGTCGGCTATGTGCGATCATGCTCGAACCCTTACAAGGTGAAGGCGGGGTCAATCCTGGCGATCGCGCTTATTTTTCGCGTATTCGAGAAATTTGTGACGAGAAGAAAATTCTTCTAATCATTGATGAAGTCCAAGTTGGCATGGGACGCAGTGGAATGCTATGGGGATACGAAAATCTTGGCATTCAGCCTGATATCTTCACCTCAGCGAAGGGTTTGGGCGGCGGCATTCCTATCGGTGCAATGATGTGTAAAGCGTCCTGCGATGTTTTTGAGCCAGGTGATCATGCCAGTACCTTTGGCGGTAATCCTTTTGCTTGTGCGGTGGCTTTGTCAGTTTGTAACACGATGGTGAGCGATAATCTGATTGCCAATGCTAGAGAGCGTGGTCAACAACTGCGAACTGGTTTGCAGTCTCTATGCGATCGCTATCCCCAACATCTTGCTTCAGTCCGCGGTTGGGGCTTAATCGATGGTTTGGTTTTGCAAGAATCTAGCAAGATTCAAGCCCGTGATGTTGTTGCCGCAGGAATTGAGCATGGCTTATTGTTAGTGCCTGCGGGTGTTAAAGTTGTCCGCTTTGTGCCACCTTTGATTGTCTCGGCATCCCAAATCGATCAGGCGCTAAGTACAGTCGAACAAGCGATCGCCTGTTTTGAATCCTAGAAAAAGCAATGGGAAAAGCAGACGCGAATCATGCTTTTTTAATAAATCAGAAAGTAGAGATGTTAAAAAGTGCCGTCTCTATTTTTTGGGTTTTATGTCCTAACAAGAATGGCGACAGCTATAATATAAATCTCAATGAGATCATGTGTACTTCACCAGCACCAAAATTGCTACAGAGGCTTATTTACCTGCATGAAACAAACAGTTTCACTAAACTGGAAAATTTTACAAAAGATTATAAATCAACTATAGCTATCTGCACAGCAGTTTAAGTCTTAACAGCTTGTATAGCAATAGAATTTCGCTTAGGACATAAAACGCAAATGAGTAATGGCTGAGCAAAGCAACGCTATTACTCATTTGCATTTTATGTCCTAGTTATAGCGGTTCATAGTCTAGTGAAGTAGAGGATTGTTTCCCCGCCGAAGGTGGGGAAACAATCCTCTATACCTCGCTTGCTTAAAAAACGCTATGTAAGTTCAAATTTGCAATTTTATAATCAGAACTACTAATTCAAGTTTCTAAATAATTTTGAATACAGACTGCCTATTGTAAAAATACTTTTCTAAAGAAAACTTGTGTAGATTTGAGAAGTGCTTAGCTTTTCTAATAATCAATTACTCAATCTAAAAACTTTATCCATAACAGATAGAATTTTGTTTTTAAATTAAATCTTCAGCTCACTTTAAAAATCTTTTAGGACTTTAAACTAGTTAAAATCTAAACTCTCTTTTGATGCCAGAAGTAATTGGACGAAACCGACTTAAATGTTTCAAATAACCTATAAAGTCGCCATCTCTGTAAAATTGTCTTCCTAAATTTCTATTTGCGAAAATATTTTCTCCATGTCCCCTATTGTAAATACTGCCCGCAAAAGGAAGCTTATTCAGACTATGGCTAGAGCCATCTAAAGTAAAACCTCTATGTTCATAAATTTCATCTTCAAACAGCAATTCAAATAAATTTGTTTTAATAATTATTGAAGTGCCGCAATGATGTACAAAATGTCTCCGAAGGTAATATAAAAAACGACTCCCTGACTCATAAACATAACCGTTATTGAAAATATAGCCAGCTTGATCGGCATTTTTATCAACAAAGCTAGCAAGTTTATTGCTTACAAAATCATCTGCATCCACAACCATAAGATGCGAAGGGTTAAATTTACTACTATACTCAGCACCAATTAATAGCTTTTTAGCTTTGTCTTTTCTCTTTGTATCGTAACCAATATCGTCATTTTCAGGGGCGGGAAAATCCACTTGAATATAGTCTAAGAATGGAGATTCAAAACCAATTTCTGGTTTTTCATGGCAAACGACAACCAATCGAAACTTGTCGCAGTCCTGATTACAAATCGATCTAGCAGTTTTTTCAAATATCTCACTAGTGACCTTCCAAGATTTTGAGATTTTAGCACTCTTCAAAGGAACTAGGAATACAATCATATGACTTAAATCAAAAATTGGATTAGAAAGTACAGATTAGAAAACTGCATCTAGATTAAAACAATGATTGACTGTAGCTATACAACCTTTTTCAATCTGCTAAACGATTTTAGATGTAAATTGTCTGTTTTGAGCATACGACTCTGAAGGAAACTTGCGTCGGTTTAAAATACGTTCGGCTTTCTGAGCAATCAATCGATCAAAAACCCTAAAGAACTTGTTAGTGACTTTGCCAATTAGTCCAGAAACTTTTGGATATCTTACCAAAACCCTCTGTCTGTGAGTGTGACAAAATTTTCTAGAATTTTCAAGTCCACTATCGTTAATGGGAATACCATATTTCTTGGACAAATGAATACCTGAAGCTTCATTCCACGCAACGCACCAACGCAAAGAAAAGTAATTGCGATCAATGGGGTTTAATCTATCGGGAATCACATAAGTAATGACCGAAGCTGGTTCAATATAAATCTCTTTGCCAACCCCAGCTACTTGTAATGATAGGTCAGCGTGTTCAGATCTCCCAAGCAAATTGGGATCGAGAGGACCGAGACGCCTGTAGGCATCCATATTCATCAAAACCGTATGAAATTCAATGAGTTGCGTCTTGGTTCTAGATAGTTCCAAGTCCTCTAGTTCCTTCTTTTGCAAATGGTGTCTTTCGTAAAAGATAGGATTACCCGCTTCATCACGATTACGAACCTCGCCACCGACCATGTGAATCCTAGTTTTGTTACGGAATGACTCAAGATATAGAGGACCAACTAGCCAAGCACCAGTCTCTTCTGCACATTTGATTAGAGGTTCTAGCCAGTTCTTGCCAACTAATACATCATTATCGATAAATAAAACGTATGGCGTTTCAACCATCTCTAGAGCAATATTTCGCGCTTCATTAGGTGTTAATTGTTCATCATTACGCACCAGAGTAAAGCCATGCTTTACAGATAATCTCTTCATGTCTTCAGCTATTTGCTGCGGAGAGCCAGAGTCAACACAGATTAATCGGTGAGGATAATCAGTATTTGCAATCAAATGCTCTAAACAATCGATTGTTTGACTAATTCTTTCGCGGAATACAAATGCAATAGTTACTAAAGGCACATCAACATTGGAAGAACTCATAGTTACTCAATCCTACTGACTATACTAAGGTAACTATATTGAAGTGACCTTTTGGTTAAAGCTATTTCATTTAAAAATACTTAATTTACCGTACTACAAATATTAAGAAATAGCTATGATTTAAAACATTTTAAACATCTAGGACTTACGTATTGACAAAGAAAACAAGTGTGCATCGACAGAAAAACTAGTTTTCCGCGTTCCTAAAAAATGCATTCAACTTAGTTTTCCACCTAAAATCTTCCAAAGATATATTGAATAATGTAGTTTTCAATACTAAATTTCAATGATGCATACAATTGTTTTCTGTCAATGCGTAAGTCTTAGCATCTTTAATTACGTTTCGTTATACAGTCTATTGTAGGATTTCTTTGTTATAGCTGTCGCCAGTCTTGTTAGGACAAAACCCCAGAAGAGAGTGCTATGCCGATTACTATAGCGATACTATTAAAAGATGATGTATTGCATCGCTAATCAAGACAAGTACGGGGACTTATGCGGCGACTGATAGGAATTTTTATTACTGCGATGTTGAGTTTTATAGTTGCGACCGCAACAAATGCACAAACAAATGTACAGAGCTTTTCACCACCCTCACAACTACATCTGACCTATCCGCCGTTGCAACATAGCACCACCAGCGATCGCTTATTTTTTATTGGTACTGCTCCCAAAGATGGCAATGTGAGTATTAATGACAAGCTCATACCACGCAGTACTGCTGGTCATTTTGCACCAAGTCTGCCACTTCAATTCGGCGAAAATACTTTTAATATCAAGTATATAAATCTAGCTGGCGATCGCAATAGTGAGCGCCAAATCAATGTCAAAGTCTTGCGTGAGTCAAGAATTACCTTGCCGCCAAAAGATAACAGTTTTATCAAAGATTCTTTATTCCCTACTGTCGATATTGCGCGACAGCCAAATGAGCAAATTTGCTTTGACGCGATCGCAACACCTAGTGCAACAGTTTTAGTGAATATCGGCGATCGGCAAGTTCCACTTTTACCACGTCGCCGCAATATCCAATTACCACCAAACTCTTCAGTGTTAACGGGCAATAACGAAGCAACTATCGAGTCGCCTTCAGGATATTTTCAGGGCTGCACGACTTTTGAAGTTGCCAGCAAATTAGGTCAGCCAGAATATGAAATGCGCTCAGGCAATCAGCTAATTAAGCAAAGAGCCGCAGGCAAAGTGGAGATTTTATCTCCTAAAAATATTCAAGTAGCGGAAGTAACTGCAATCTCTACCGATGCTAGGACTGGTGCAAGTTCTGACTTTTCACGACTTACTCCTTTGCCTAAAGGGACTAGAGACCTAGTTACAGGCAAGCAGGGAGCTTGGCTGCGGTTAAGTTATGGCGGTTGGGTACGCGAGAGCATGGTCAAGATCGAAGAACCAGAAGTACCACCGCACTCGATTGTGCGGAGTATTAATACAAAGCGAGTTGTCGATAAAAATGGGGCTTGGACAGAGGTAACAATTCCGCTTGAAGTTCCCGCACCAATATCTATTACTCAAGGCGATCGCTTATTTACTTTTACGCTTTACAATGTGACCGCTCAGACTGATACGATTTTCATTAATCCTGACTCAATTATCGACAAATTGGACTGGGTGCAACCTGAACCTAACAAAGTAATTTATACAATTAGCCTCAAACCTAGACAGCAGTGGGGATACAAAGTTCGCTATCAAGGCTCAAATCTGGTTTTATCTCTCAAACATCCGCCAGTTCTCTCTTCAACTAATGCATTACAACCTCTTAAAGATGTCAAGATTCTATTAGATGCAGGACATGGAGGCAAAGAGGATTTAGGTTCACGAGGTGCAACAGGTTACCCTGAAAAAGATGTGACGTTGATCACTTCCAAACTATTACAAGATGAATTGCAAAATCGGGGTGCTAAATTAGTAATGACTCGCACCGATGACTCGGATGTTGATTTAGCAACAAGAGTAGCGAAGATCGAGCAAGAAGAACCTGCGATCGCGATCAGCATTCATTACAACGCTTTACCTGATAATGGTGATGCAATTAATACCTCAGGTGTGGGAACTTTTTGGTACAATCCCCAAGCTGAGGGTTTTGCGAAATTTATTAATACCTATATTTCTAAAAAGCTTAACCGCCGCGATTATGGGGTTTATTGGAATAATCTTGCTCTTGCCCGTCCTACTACGACTCCATCTGTGCTTTTAGAATTAGGCTTTATGATTAATCCCATTGAGTTTGAATGGATTATCGATCCACAACAACAAAAATTACTTGCTACCACCCTTGCCGATGGTGTTACCGAATGGATTCTCAATGCTACTAAATGACTTGCATTTTGATTTCCATCTTGATTTACATTTTAGTGAGCTTTTCAATGCTTATATCCCACTAATGCTATGGACGGGCAT
Organism: Pseudanabaena sp.; assembly: GCA_043786935.1. Taxonomy (GTDB): domain Bacteria; phylum Cyanobacteriota; class Cyanobacteriia; order Pseudanabaenales; family Pseudanabaenaceae; genus Pseudanabaena. The sequence continues at coordinate 11,638 of JAYVVP010000225.1, forward strand.
TGGTTTATTGGCTTCCAAATTTGCTCCTAAAGAGGCTTCTAAATTTTTGGGTCTTGCTCTTTACTGGGTGGGTGTGCCATTGCAACTATTTGTACTTGCCAGACATACCCAGTTTTCTGATACGCCATATGTCCCTTATGTGGCGATCGCGGCTCTAGTTTTAAGTTGGTTACTTGCCCTGATCGGTTGGCAGTTTGTCAAAAAAGCGGATAGCGATCGCTCTAGTATGGGCAGTTTTATATTGGCGGCAATGCTAGGAAATACTGGTTTTGTCGGTTTATCACTGACAGCTTCTCTAACCAGTTCCACTTATGCTGATTGGGCAGTGCTATATAGCATTGCTAGTAATGTCGCTGGTAATTATGGCATCGCGGTTTTTATTGCTAGTTATTTCGGTAAGAGTGAGGTAAAGCCACCTTGGTGGAAATTATTATTAGATGTCGCAACTGTGCCAAGTCTTTGGGCTTTTGCGATCGGTTGGTATACTCGCCCGATTGGATTACCCAATGTAATCGAGTCAGGGCTTGATGCTGGGGTATGGATAACGATCGCCTTTGCGTTATCACTAGTGGGGTTGCGATTAGGCAAAATCGAGAAATGGAACAACCTCAAACCTGCGGCGATCGCTGCTTTTTTGAGAGTAGCGATCGTCCCTTTAGCGATCGGGCTAGGTGCAACTGCTTTTGGACTCAAAAGCGATCAACGTTTAATTTTGACTTTAATGTCAGGTACACCAACAGGTCTCTCAGTGCTGATTCTCGCAGAAGTCTACAATCTTGATCGTGATTTATTAATTAGCACGATCGCTTTCTCCTTCATCGGATTAGTTTTCATGCTGCCAATCTGGATCGTCTGCTTTGGATAATCCACAAATTAGCCTTTCAACAATTAATATTAAGTGGAATTATAAAACTGAAAAGCAATGAATTTAGATAAATTTAACTGGTAACCCTTCTTGTAGCTCTCCTTCTTGCCATTCGTAGGATTCGTAGTTATCCAAACTTGACAAGTCGCTCTCTAGCCAATTGGTATCTTCTTGAGTTCGAGGATTTTCAGTTTGCCACACCAGATAGTTTAAGAAACTAAGAACTTCTCTCAGATTATCATCAGGAATAATTTCTAAACGCTGAACTATCTCGTTTTTAATCGCGCTCATGCTACTTTTCTCTGTTCACATTCAAGCTAATCTTAGTTTAGCAAACCTCCGTAGTAAAGACGATCACGCCAATAATCTCTACAAAAGGCGATCACAATATGGCTATTTATATTCTATGAAGCAAATCGCGTCAGACCAAGAACGATGTTTTAGTGATCGTGTCAATAAACTGAACTATTCCGATTATTTAGTTCTAGCAGCAATCCGATGTTGAATTTCTAAATACACAAGTAAAGCATTAACATCAGCAGGATTTACCCCACCGATACGGCTAGCTTGTCCAATCGTCATTGGACGAATTTTGCTTAACTTTTCTCTGGATTCTTTAGAGAGCGTCTCGATCGTATTGTAATCAATGTCAGTTGGTAACTTGCGATCGCTATGTTTAGCTACTTCTTCGATTTGATGTTCTTGGCGTTGGATATAGCCAACATATTTAACTTCAATTTCAGCAGCAAGGCGCTCAAATCGATTCAAATTTGGGTCGGCTAAACCATAGTGAATCAACTCTGCATAGTTAAACTTGGGGCGACGCAATAAATCCGAAAGCGTAATCGCACCTCTAATAGCTTCACCTGTCTCGGCAGTAATCCGTTGACCAAGTTCTTCTTTTTCCTTCACGCGAGTTCCATTGAGACGCTCTACTTCTGCATGGACTCTGGCTTGCTTATCACAAAAAAGTTGCCAACGATGATCATTGACTAGACCGATTTCGCGTCCAATCGGCGTGAGGCGGCGATCGGCATTATCCGATCGCAAGATCAACCGATATTCAGAGCGACTAGTCAGCATTCGATAGGGTTCGTTTAATTCTTTAGTACAAAGATCATCAATCAGCGTACCGATATAGCTGCTAGAGCGCGGTAACACCACCATTTCTTTACCCTTAGCAAATAGCGCAGCATTCATACCCGCAACTAACCCTTGCGCCGCCGCCTCTTCATAGCCAGTCGTTCCATTAATTTGACCTGCACAAAATAGCCCTTCAATCAATTTTGTCATCAAAGTCGGATAACACTGAGTCGCAGGAATGTAATCATATTCGACTGCATAGGCAGCGCGAAGCATATGACAATTTTCAAGCCCAGGTAGAGTTCTCAACATTTGTAATTGAATATTCTCAGGCATTCCTGTTGAAAATCCTTGAATATAGAGTTCAGGAATATTTCGACCTTCTGGTTCAATAAAAATTTGATGGCTCTCTTTATCGGCAAAGCGGACAATTTTATCTTCGATACTCGGACAATAGCGCGGACCTTTAGCATCAATAAAGCCGCCATAAACAGGCGTAAGATGGAGGTTTTCGCGAATGATTCGATGGGTTTCCGCAGTAGTACGGGTTAGGTAACAATTCATTTGCTCACGCTCTACCCATGCACTCGGATCGAAGCTAAACCAGTTCTGCTCAGTATCTGAAGGTTGGACTTCCATTTGGTTATAGTCCACGCTGCGGCGATCAACTCTTGCTGGGGTTCCAGTTTTGAGGCGATCGGTCACAAATCCCAAAGCATTAAGAGTTTCCGTTAATCCTGCCACCGCAAATTCCCCAGCCCGACCTGCGGACATGGAGCGATTGCCCACCCAAATTTTGCCATTGAGAAATGTGCCAGTAGTCAAAATCACAGCTTTGCAAGCATAGCCAACCCCAAACTGGGTTTCAACGCCAATAATGCCTTGATTAGCATCTAGCAAAGTGTTAATAACCGTTCCCTCACGCACAGAGAGATTTGGTTCATTTTCGACTACGGTTTTCATTTCCGCAGCATATTCGCGCTTGTCAGTTTGTGCTCTGAGCGCCCAAACGGCGGGACCCCGTGAAGCATTAAGAATCCGTTTTTGCAAATAGGTGCGATCAGTGATCTTACCTATCTCGCCGCCGAGGGCATCGACTTCATGGACAAGTTGCGACTTGGCAGGTCCTCCAACAGCGGGATTGCAAGGTTGCCATGCAATGCGATCAAGGTTGAGGGTGAGGAGTAAAGTTTTGCAGCCCATTCGTGCCGAAGCGATCGCCGCTTCACAGCCAGCATGACCTGCGCCGACAACGACAACTTCAAATTCATCAAGGAATTGCACTTGATTATTTGAATTAATTGAATAACCCTTTATCTCGCTCATTGTCTAGCAGCCCTGACCAACAAAACTCTATTCTAATCGAAAAAGCAATAAGGGACACTTTACACACTTTTGCCAGTAATTTTCATTATGAAAGCAAGCTAGTCAAACTTTTGAACCCATAAGGGGCGTTTGATACAATTGTAGGATTTTTTCGTTATCCCTTGGCGATCGCGAGTCTAATAATTCTGCTCTAATCAAATTTCCCAAGATTAATTCGGCTTGGTTAGTGATGGCGGGAGCCGCGATCGGTTGGCTTCTCAAAACTCAATAACATTTTTTTCATTGGTTCCAGTTCCTGAAAGATCGAGATAGTTAACGCCAATTAGTTTATGGATTTCTGTTTTACGGAGCTTCTCTTCTTGGATTTTGGCTTGGCAATGATGCCCAAACGCTGGGTCAGCAATGACATCTTTACTTTTAAATAACTCTAACCAATGCTTTTCGCGCTTTTCGCACATCACAAATTGGATTTTAGCGATCGCGGTTCTGACGACCATTTGCGGACGTAACAAACCGATCCGCGAGTTGTCATCAAGCCAAAGCAAATGTTGTAATTGTTCAGCAACTTGTAGTTGTTCTGCACAGAGAATCTGTAATTGCTGAACCAAATGCTCTGCATAGGGTTCTTCGGAAGCAAGAGAAGTTTTTTTCTGATCGATAAGATTGAGAATGGTTAGCCAAAGATAGCGATGATTGGAAAGACTAAACTCAATATTTTCTTCTTCAAGCGCCTCATATACAAAAGCCCGATGTTGGGGAAAATGCAGATAGATTTGTAAAAGCTGAGTTTCGGCACTATGGAGAGCATTAGCCGCAGGCGTTAGAGATGGAGAAGGTTTGGTACTATTCCAGCGTGTGTTCCGTAACTGGCGGCGTAGATCTTGCTCTAAGCGCAATGCGAGATAAGAATTACCTTGAGATAAGCGTTGAGCCGAGGTATGAATGTAATGGGTGCGAAAAAAGGAATCAACGGGCAGATTGTTTAATAATTGCGCGATCGCCTGACTACTCTTCTGAAAGCGATCAGCTTGATTGAGGTCTTGACCTGCAAGGATCTGATCAATTTGCCAATCGAGAAACAGCGGCGCATTTTTAAGCAAATCTCGATAAGCATCAGCGCTATGTTGTTTGAGATAATCATCGGCATCTTTGCCATCGGGCATCGTCAAAACTCGCAATTGCACTGTTCCATTAAAAACTAATTCTTTAAACCCTGCGATCGCCTTTTCCGCTGCCGCAATTCCTGCTTTATCGGCATCAAAGTTTAAGATTACATTTTTCGATTCTGTATAGCGCAAAAGCTGTTTCATTTGCTCGGCATTCAGCGCAACTCCCATCGTCGCGATCGCTTGACCAATTCCTGCTTGATGTAACGCGATCGCATCAAAATATCCTTCCACCACAATGGCTTGATCAGATTTAGAGATCGGATCTCGCGCATGATCCATCGCAAATAGAACCGTACCTTTGCTAAAAAGTTCTGTTTCAGGCGAGTTTAAATATTTTGGTTCTTCATCGCCTAGCGATCGACCCCCAAAAGCAATTACCCGACCTCTCGTATCGTTAATGGGAATCATCAGGCGATCGCGAAACCGATCATAAAATCCATTTCCAGTTTTGCGCGGAATCACTAAGCCCGCCTCTTCCACTAAACTCAAAGGAATCTGCTTTTGCTGCACCAGATATCCCATTAGGGTTTCCCAACCCGCAGGCGCATAGCCCAATTGAAATTTTTGGATTGTCTCTTTACTCATTTTGCGCTTTTCACTTAGATACGCTAGAGCATCGCGACCTTGCTGTGCATATAGCGCGTGCTGATAAAAACTGGTTGTCAATGCCATCACTTCATATAAGCGATCGCGATGGGAGATTTGACGTTGAATTTCTTTCGCTTTTTCAGGCTCAACAGTTTGAATGGGAACGTTATAACGTTTCGCCAAATCTAAAACTACATCAGAGAACGATCGCTTCTCGATCTCCATCAAAAATTTTACCGCCCCGCCTACTGCTCCACAATTAAAGCAGTGATACATTTGCCGCACTGGATTCACCGACAGTGCTGAAGCATTTGTACCATTATGAAAAGGACACGCACCTCGAAAGTTTGCCCCACTTTTGCGTAAGACAACATGTTCGGAGACAATATCTACGATGTCCGCTCGTTGACTTACTTGATCAATGGTGTCTTTATGGATTTGGTACTGTGCAGACATAATCGCGATCGCTTAGATTTTGTAATATAGCATTATATTTATTTTTACTTATTGACAAATCTGCATTCGATCTTCCATGATTGGTTGCAAAGTTTCATCGTAATCCGTTTGAACATTTTCGAGAATCATAAGAACCTCTGCATTGCAGTATAACGATTAAGTTAAATTGAACGGCAGAAAATCATCTTTAAATTCGATTGAGTCTATACTATTGGATTGAAGGATAGCACATAGGCAATAACGCTGGGAGTAATGGCTTGGACTAATTGCGCGATCGCTGCTTGTTCTAGCTTTGTCCACGGTCTAGGACGACCAAAGACGCTAGGTTGCAATACGCCCCAAAGCTGCCCTTCATAACAAATATGAGCATGAATTAACGCCCGATGCCCAAAGGTTTCGCGTTCAAACTGTTTGTTTAAAATATCAGGACTTGCTGTTTCCACATCTTCAATTATAATAGAAGGCTCTGTCCGCAAAGCTGCCGCAAACATGGGATCGCGATCAGGTAGAGAAGGTGAACTAGGCTTCCATCCCTCATCATCAACCATGGGAATGTTGTCATTGCGTACCCAGCAAAATGGCACTTTGCCTAGACCTGTGCTTGGCTCTCGCAGATAAAGAAAACAGCGATCGCAGTCTAAATATGCTCCAACTTCAGGCAGCAAAGACTTAAATAGTGCATCGGGATTCGGTGACGTATTCAAAACACTAACGATTGAAGATGGTAAGAGATCTAACATGGGGCTGATTAATTTAAAAAGTTGAATAACATTAATATGCTATGACTGGCTCCCTCACTTTAAGTTATAGCTGTTTGCTTTCAAACCTGCCACAAATAATAATATAAAACCAATGGCGGGGCTTTGCCCTGCGCCCCTTCTTGTGGCGGGTTTGATCAACAACCGCTGTAAATTCAGTCTTTTAAAATGCCAACTCTTCCAGACTCCATAATTGGATGGAACCAATGAGGACGCATCAGCATGACTGTATCAATTACATGAACAATGCCATTATCTGCCTCAATATCCGCCGCAATGACTGTGGCATTATTTGCCTCAAACCCTTGCTCTGAGATATCCAAGTCAATTTGTGAACCTTCAAGGGAAGTGAGAGATTTGACACCAATTAAGTCTTCTTTTGTATATCTTCCTGAAACTACGTGATAAGTCAAAATACGCGATAATTGCGGAATATTCTGAACTAGGGTCGTAATTGTGCCAGCAGGGAGCTTGGCGAAGGCAGCATCGTTGGGAGCAAATACAGTAAAAGGTCCTGGGCTTTGCAGTGCTTCTACTAAACCCGCCGCTGTGACTGCGGTAACTAGGGTAGAAAATCCTTCATTATTAACAGCGATATCAACAATTGTGGTCATAATTAACTCCTTATTTTTAGTCTTTATTTGTCCCATGAAGTACTATAAATATTTAGCGATAAATACTTAGCGACAAATACTTAGCGATAATCTTGATTTTGAATCATTCCCAATCTTGAGGCTTTGTCCATGCCATATTTAGGGTTGCAGAAGCGATTGAGTTGCCCCTCAAAATAATCACGATTGGCTAACAAATGTTTGGGGTTAGGATCATCAAGCGGATAGAGAAAGGCGGCTCTTCCCGCCTGAATTACTGCCGAAGTGACATTAAACATTGATCGCTGAAAACTAACGGCTAACTGAATTAGCATGTCATCTTCGCCACGACAAAATTGTTTGTAATAGTCCACAAGGTATTGCGGCAAGAAGTGATACATATCTTGATGCAACAGGGTGGGCGGAATCCCTGCGGAACCAACGGGGAATTTATCCGCATACAAAATCCCATAGTGGAAGTCATTTTGATCGGTAGGAATTTCATTGGCTTGAGCATTGTAGGATTTTGTCCCTCGGAAAGGTGAAGTACGATAAAATACAGCCTCAACATAGGGAAATGCTGCTTCGTATAACCACGTAAATCCTTTGGATTTAGGAACAATATCTATCCATTCATTCCCAATTTTCACACGGTGATAGATAGGACGACCTGCGATCGCAAAGATCCCATTTACCAAAAAATCCATCGCATCGGGAACGCCTTTAAAGCCGTCTTCATCGTAAATATCCGACATCTCAAAGAATACGGGAGCCATGATTTCCCAGAACAGTCCCAATACAGAGGTCATAGTCGATTGCCGACATTGCTCTAAGAATATTTCTGGGAAAAGTTTATACAGTCCTAACATCACGGGATTGTTTTTAAAGAAAGCTCGAATGGCGCGATCAGCATTTTGGCGATATTCCTCAGAATCCATGTAAGGCTCTAGCTCTCCGCCCAGTCCACGATGCCAGAACATCGCTCTCATACATTCTTCAGCAAACTCCATATTAATGCGATCGTGATAGAGATGATGGAAGATTTTTGGCAGCTTCGCTTTTAGTTCTCCCTTTTCCATGAACTCTAATAATTCAGGATGGGCTGTCGCCTGACCACGCCAGAAGCGCAAGTCGGCATCATCGCCTGCATAGTGGTTAGGCAAATCGAGATATTCCTGCGGCAGAAAGTACTTAAACGCAGGAATTGGTTCTAAAAACACATGTTCCGCTATGTATAGCAAATCTCGCCAGTAGAAATCCATCGGCACAGCATAAGCCTTATAGAGTCCGATTGTCTGCATCAAGTTTTCTGGGGTGTCAGGGAGCATGGAGCCACCTGCTTCTAAGCGATGGATGACATCAGCGTAAGGATGCTTTGATGATGGTAGCTTTGTAGCGGCTTCGAGTAACGTGGTTGTCATGGCTTATACCTCTTGGTTAAAACTTAAATTGGGAATTAAATCTGATAAATCAATATCTTCATAAATGGCAGCAATCGGAATCGTGAGGTTAATGCTTTGTAATTCGATGGAGTCTCCTTCGGTATAGGTTTGCAATAGCCAGAATTTGCGATCGCGACGGCGAAAAACTTCCACTCTTTGTTCTTGTTGACTGATTAATACATATTCCTGCAAAGATTCGATGGTTTGATAATTGGCAAATTTGACACCTCGATCTTTCGCTTCAGTGGAATTAGATAGCACCTCAATAATTAGGCAGGGATGGGCTTTATGATTTTTATTGGCGCGATCGCGTTCATCACAAGTAACCAGAAGATCAGGATAGTAATAGATATTCTTGGCTACGATATTAACCTTCATGTCTGAGGGAAATACTTTGCATTTAGATCCTTTGAGATGAGACAAAATAATTCCCGTAAAATTTGCAGTGATCAAAACATGATTTTCACTAGCTCCTGCCATTGCATAGATTAGCCCATTGGCATACTCATGCTTCTCTTCCTGCTGTTCTTCCCATTCTAGATATTCATTAATGGAAAGGTAGTTATGAGGTACGGCAATCATTTTGCATCTCTAGTAAACTCTAAGGCTATTTTCTCATAAGACAATGATTTCTGGCTTTCACTAACGATCGCCCCTATGGGTTGACGATCGCTGATTTGGACTGTGGCTTTCTCACTCCATCGAGTTAACCATACTGGCTGCACTCCTAAGAAGACAATAATTCCTGTTAAAACCAAGGCTGGCAAATGCTCTAGCCCACTTACTTTCGGATAATAAGCCGTGGCGTTATCTAATTTACCAAAACAGGTGCGATTGAGTAGAATTACAAAATAAACGGCAGTTAAACCAGTACCAATAATCGAAAAAATGGTGGGAATTGGGAATTTGGCAAAACTGCCCTGAAACACTAAAAATTCTGCAATGAAGCCCACTAATCCAGGTATTCCTGCACTTGCCATGCCACCGAGAATTAACAAGGCACTGGTAGTTGGTAAACCACGCAAAGGGTTTAGCAATCCATTGAGAACATCTAAATCTCTTGTGCCAGCCTTCTCTTCGATAACACCGACTAAATAGAAGAGTAAAGATAGAATCAAGCCATGACTAACCATCTGCGCGATCCCACCGCTCAAGCTTATGGGAGTTGCGGCGGCAGCGGCTAAGAGGATATAACTCATGTGACTGATCGAACTATAGGCAACCATGCGTTTGATGTCTCGTTGGGCGATCGCTACCATTGCTCCATACAAAATGCCTAAGCCTGCCCAGAGTGCAATATAAGGTGAGAAGAGAGTCCAAGCATCAGGGAATAAACCAACGCAGAAGCGAAATAGTCCGTAAGTTCCTAATTTTGCAACAATGCCACCGAGCATCATTACGGTCGGGGTCGTAGACTCCACATAAGTGTCAGGAAGCCAAGTATGGAAGGGGACAAACGGGGCTTTGATGGCAAATCCGAGTAACAGAACCAGCAAAAGTGGAATTTGAACTTCTAACGGTAAAGAAATAGTTTGCAATGTGGCATAATCAAAAATTGGGGTAGGATTAGCAGTGAGCCATCCTAAACCCAAAAAGCCAATTAGTATCAAAATCCCTGAAACTGCGGTAAAAATCAGGAACTTAGTCGCCGCATAGCTGCGCTGTAATCCACCCCAGACCGCAATTACGAGATAAAGGGGGATTAGTTCTATTTCATAAAAAAGAACAAACAGAAGTGTATTAGTGGAAAGGATGGCTCCGCTTACACCCGCATGAATCAATAACATTAATACTTGGAAGAGTTTGGAGCGATCTTTGATTTGGCGCTCGCAAAAACAAATGATTAACCAAGTGAGTAAGCCATTGAGAATAACTAGGGGCAATGACAGTCCATCAACACCAAGGCTATAGTTTAAGCCGAGGTTTTCTAGCCAAGGCAGATTTTCAGATAATTGGAAAGCGCCTATATTAGTATCAAATTGTTTTAAGAGGATAACGTCAAGAATTAGAATCGTACTGGCGACGATTATGGCTCCTTTTTTAGATTGACTTTGGGGTAACAGCGCGATCACTAAAGCACCGATCACGGGTCCCCAAATTAAAGCACTCAGTATATTGGGCATAGTTTTTTCTTTAATAAAAAGCTTATAAAAAGTCTATGAAAAGTCCAGATTTAGAGGGTACGATTAAATAGCCATAATAGAAGAACTCCAATGCCGACCATGATCGTCAGGGTGTAGAGTTGTAATTGCCCAAAAGTGCTGTAGCGAAGGTTTTGACCACTAAAGAGGGTTGCTAATCCGAAGAAGTTACCCACACCATCAACAAAAAAGCGATCAAACCAGTACATCCGATTTGATACTCCGCCTACTAAGCCTACAATCGTGACTTTATAAAGTTTTGAAGTGTAGAAATCATACGCAAAGAAATTTTGGAGTCCTTGCCAAGGAATCTGAATCGGCTTGTTGACTTTCTCGTTGAGATAGAGATATCCACTTGTGACTAAACCAACTGTGCTAGAGCCTAAAAGCATGAGCGCGTCAGCACTAGATAAAACTGACCAGTCAGTAACAATTCCCCAACTAGCGAGTAATTGTGGAGTATGTAAGATTACTCCTGCGAGAATTGTCATCGGTAGGATAATCAGCCATAGTGGTTCTACGGATCTTGCGGTCATTTGTTGAGGCTTACCACCCCAAATTAGTCCAAATACGCGCATTAAGCTAAAGGCAATTAGTCCATTAATTACTAGCAATAATTCTGCTAAAGCAGCATTTTTTTCCCAAAGATGGGATATTAAATCCACCATAGCCCAAAATCCACCAAAGGGAGGAAAGCCAATCAGTCCGAGCATACCGATCAAGAAACATAGACCAGATATGGGGCGACGCTTCCATAATCCACTGATTAAGGTTAAATCTTGAGTCACTGTGTTAGAAATAATGCTGCCGATGGACATCAGTAGTAAAGAGATCGCTAAGGCATGAGCCAAAATCAAAATATAGGCACTGTGAATTTCGCCAACACCTACGGCAATAAAGATCAGCCCCATGAAAGCATTGGTCAAATAAGATAGCGATCGCTTGACATCAATTTGAGCAATTGAGATTAGTACAGTGCCGAGAGCCGTAGCTGCACCGATTGCAATCACTGCTTGCTGTGTGAAAGGTGACAAGGCAATTAAAGGCTGGAGTTTAATCAGTATCCAAGCACCTGTCGCCACAATTACGGAATTTCGGAGGATTGTGCTAGGCAAAGGTCCTTCCATTGCTTCATCTAGCCAAAGATGCAAGGGGAATTGAGCGCATTTACCCATTGGACCAACCATCAGAGCTAAAGTTACTAGGGTAATGGTGGTCGGATTCACATCTGTAGTTTTTGCCCATTCCGCTAACTCGGTGAAGTTCCAAGTTCCTGTCAACGGCCATAAGCCGACAACACCAACTAAGAGAAATAAGTCGCCAACCCGCTTAGTTAAAAAAGCATCTCGCGCTCCTGTGACTACTAAGGATTGGTTGTACCAAATACCAACCAGTAAATAAGTTCCTAATGTCAAAATTTCCAGAATGACATAGCTAAAAAAGAGGGAGTCACAAATCGCTAAGGAAGTCATCCCTGCTTCAAATAGTGCTAAGAGCGCAAAGAAACGTCCCCAGCCCCAATCCATTTCCATATAACCGACGGCATAGATTTGAGCAAGCAGATTCAGCCCACTAATTAAAACGATCGCACCAATATTTACATCAGAGATCTGCAAATCAATCGTGAAGTTTAGACCATTTACCGCTAACCAAGGAAAGGACAGTGAGTAGGCGGGCTGTCCCCAAATGACGGTCAAGGCGACGATCGCATGAATAAAGGAACAAAAAGTCATCAAGATGTTGACGTAGCCTGCTGGTCTTGGTCCCGTTTTGCGTGTAATTGCAGGAAACCAAGCGATCGACAGCATCGCTCCTATCAAGGAATAACAAGGAATTAGCCAGATACTGTCTAGCCAGTTATTTATCATAAAAAACCTATTGATTTTGTAAAAACCATAATCAAATTACTATGATTATTGCAAAGATTTTGATACATGACAATATCTCTTATCATAAGTATTTATCTATGGATACTATAGGATTTAGAGAAGCTAAGCTTTTTTGAACTTTATTGGATCGTGAGTTAAAGCTTTATTTTCCCACATATCATGATCATCTATTACAGTCGCATACACAGGACTTACCCAAATAGGACTTGAAAATCTTCTCTTACCGTAGAGACAATTCATGAATTGCCCCTACATTTTGTTATTTTACGTAAGTACTATTAAAACACTCTTGAAGTTAGCATTAATAGCGATAAGCCTAGTAAAACCAAAATAGAACTACCGATGTTATTCCAGAATTGATGATGGCTAGTCAGAGAAGCACGTTGTTTGGGGCGATCCTCCATAATTGGCTGCAATGTTGATAGGTCAATAATTGGAAACTTGCCACGCCGAAACCAACCTGTAGCAATTACTGAGCGATCGCATAATATTTCAAGATTTTTAATCGTATTGGAAGGGTCGATAATCCATTGCCGAAAATTGGGAATGTAGTTGAGAAAGGCTAAGCCGCCTTGATCTTCTAAACGCACTGCATAGCCTAGATAAAACTCGTCAGTACCGTAGCCAAGTAATTCTCCTGGGATTTGAACAGGAGCACCTTGCACATAGCTGGCATAGGGATCGATCAACAAGCTCACTAAATCAGTATCAGCAACTCGGCGAAAGTCAGGATAACGCAAACTGCCTTGAAGCATAAATCCTAACCCTAAACCAATCATCGACAAGCTCAGTAATAACCATCGGTTATATAGTTGCGACAACATAATGGCAGCAATGACAGCGATCGCTACACCAACAAATGGCGAGATTTGAATTAATAAGTCGCGCCAAAAATTTCGATATAAAAGTTTTTTATTGAGCTTCTTCTCTTCTTTTAGCAATTCTGCAAAGTCATATTCGGTTAGTAATCCCAACTGCTGCGAATATCTAGATAGAAATCTGAGTCGATGTCCAACTAAGGGATGAGTGGAATGAATCTCTAACCAACGCCGCCACGGATTGAACAATTCCCATAGAAATACACGATATGGATCTTGATCGGTTTGTCCGACATGGGCGATTTCCATCGCTAACCCGATCGCTGTCATTGTTTGGCGATCGCATATGCCAATCGCTCTAGTCGATTCTAAAAGCCGATTAGTCGGCATTGCAGGCTGGTTATAAGGCAACATTTGCCGCGCCATTTTTGGCAGTGCTCTGGCTAGGGCGTTGGGATTACCTGTAATCTCTGAGGCAAAGCGATCGCTGACAATCGTACTGGATTGAGAAAGCCAAACCAGCAAATAATTACTGAGAGAATAGAGAACATTGGCAAAAGTTGCGGCAACTTGCCAAATTTGTTTCGCACTTTTGGCACGATAACTGCGGCGGCTGAGTAATACATAAATGAAATAGAGAATTTGCACTGGCGCAGAAACAAAAGTTAACACAGCAAAGCTCTTATTCCGAATCCGTCCCAATTGATAGGCATAGACTGCCGCAATTTCATCATCATCTAGACAATCAAACAAGCCGCGACTAACCACGATTCGCGCTGAGTTGGAGATCACGCCATAAATAAAAGCGACGGGTGCATCGTCTTCTATCCATCCTAATCGCGGCACAAATATATTATATTTTTCACAAAATGTCTCAATGATTTCCACTGATTCGGGACTCTTCTCATCTAAATCAGCAAGAGTGATCCATTGAATACGGTGATATTGCTTTTGGGTAATGTCAATAATCCAAGGGGACATGAAAAATAGCAAAATGCTAAATACGCTGGCAGCGATCGCAGTTGTTTTTACCCAAGCATCAGAGAAATAATCCGTAAAAATCCTCGAAATTCCATAGCTAGTTAAAAATTGCAGCCCGATAATCGCGGCGATTGTCAGTATGATCGCGGCAATCAGAGAGTATGTATAGATCGGGGGGAGGTTTAGGGTAACGTTCTTTTTGCGATAACGACGAGGACTAGACTTAATCACCGATGCGACATCTTCATTACGTTTGATGCGATCATCTAGTGGTTCATCAAGAATAGAGCGCAGTGTAATTAAAGACTTTTGCGCCCACTTTTGTAACTGCGGATCAGGATATTTTTCTAAACGTTCACAAATAGCGATCGCCTTATCAGCCCGCCCTGTTTTTTTATATGCCGAAATCAGCCAAATCTGCGCTTGTACACAGTCTTTGGCATTAGGATCAGGATGCTGTTGGCTATATTCAGTCAAGAGGGCGATCGCTTCGGTGTAATGTTTTCGCAGCAACGCCTCTTTGCCAGCTTTCAGTGACATCAGTTCGCCTCAATCTCGCAAAGTTAAAATTTATTTTGACACTTACGGTGCTGATATAAAGCTTTACGTTTTAATATTAACTCCAAGAATAGCTTGATTATTTATAGTTTTTACAATCATCGTTTTATACTCAGATAGAAACGAATATTTGAGTCTCATGTCAGCATCATTGCGAAATCGCCAACATACTTTGATTTGTCAGTTAGCCGACTGTATTGAGGAAATTTGGCAAGCCAACTTAGAACTAGCGCCCTATAACGTCCCAGAGGGATTAGGCTATATCGAGGGTCATCTAGAAGGTGAAAAGCTAGTCATCGAAAATCGCTGTTATCAAGCACCCCAATTTCGTAAACTGCATCTAGAACTGGCGCAAGTTGGCAACAGTTTAGATATCTTGCACTGCGTCATGTTTCCTAATTCTGAATATGACATTCCTATTTTTGGTGCAGACATTGTCGGTGGACGTGGAGGTCTTAGTGCCGCGATCGTCGATCTTTCACCAATAAGTGCCGAGCGATCGCTACCCATCAAATATGATCAAGCTTTGTCAGCGTTGCCTAAGTTTAATTTCTCTCAACCTCGCGCTTTACCAGATTGGGCAGATATTTTTTCAGGCTTTTGTTTGTTTGTGCGTCCCATGGATTCGGTAGAGGAGCAAGCATTTTTGCAAAGAGTGCGTGATCTTTTGACCCTACATTGTCAAATTGCCAACACCGAAATAGCCTTAACTAGTGATCTCGATATTGCTAAGGCGATCGCAGGTCAACAGTATTACTGTAAGAAACAGCAACAAAATGACAAAACCCGTCGAGTGTTAGAAAAATCCTTCGGTACAGAATGGGCTGAGCGCTATATGACCACAATGTTATTTGACTCTGTTGCTTGATTTATAACTCGCTTGCAGTAATAGCAAACTTGCTTGTTTAACCACACCCTTCTCTAGGAATGGATAAACCAAAAGTAGCAATGTTTACAGAATTTAATATTTAGATCATCACAATTGTGATTAGCAAATACTTGCTCATAGTAATGCTAAATATTTTCGTTCAAGTAAAGAGGAGAAGACCATGTCTGATATGTTAACTGGCGGTCAAATGCTTTGGAAACTCAAAGATTGCGGCGATCGCGTCCTGCATCTACGCCATAATGTATCTGAAGAATGGCGCTACTATGAAGAATTTCCACAATATGCTCTAGAAGATCCCGCAGGCTTTTCTAAAGGCATCGCCACTTTTATATCGTTATTGAAAAAAGATTGGGTAGCGATTAAGTCATAACATCAGAGAGGGTAGTTCTTTCTACTCCCTTCCCAGTGAAAAACTAGACACTTGAAAAGCCGACTTTCCAGTCTTCTGGGTTCTAATATATGTCTAATTTATGGGTGGGAAGGGA
>JAYVVP010000226.1:0-3992 GCA_043786935.1 Pseudanabaena sp.
TATAACTACCTTGCCAAAACAATATGGCTTTGTTAGCGATAAACTGACAAGATAATTTTTAGGGAGAAGGGAGTAGAAAAGAAATCGGTAGACTGATAATCTACTGTTTAGTATTTACTACTAGCAAAATTAGCTGTAAGCACTTACTAGACCGCAGGTACTGCTGCCGATGCCGTGAGACCAATTGCTTCAGCATACTTGAGATATGTATCCACAGAGGCGATAACGACACGAGCTTCGATTGATAATAGTTCGATTCCCACTAGAGAGACTCTCACCCATGCATCAATAACGATGCCCTTATCCAAGATCCGATCAATGACTTCCGCAAGACTAGAGGAAGAGTTGACTTTTTCAACTGCCATAGTAATATTCTCCTTAGGTTAACTATGTTAAAGCATCTAAATTTTGCCTATGCAAACTTTGTTACGCAACAGCAAAATTACTTATACTTAACATTACATCAATCATCTTTAATAAAGATGACAGTGTTAATACTATAGGGTATGTCGAATGTTAACAATAAATTTTCTCAAAGAAAATGTAAATATGGAAAATTAATTTTTTCTCCCACGCAGATTAGTTTGCGAAGACAGTAATTATACCTAATGATTTGACCTTACATATTTTCATCAATTTCTTTGTGTTTTTTAAAACCTTATTTGTCACTAAAACTATGAGTAACAATTTAAATAATCAATCTAACTCCAATAAAAAAAGTAGCAATAGTAATGTTATCAATAATCAAGTCTCTAACCCTGATGAGCCAAAGGTTTCAGACAGTTTTGTAAAACTTGCTATGCGTAATATGGTTAAGAAAGGAAGTACATCCCTATTCCATTTTGCGTTGACAATTTTCGGCGTGATTGCAACTTTGCTAGGATTAGCGATCGCTTTTCATTAAATATTAGTCAAAACCAGATTTTATTAAGAGCCTTGATTCAACTTACTTAATCGCTCAGATTATTTTAATTTTCCGTAACAGGATTGGAGTTGCATTTAATAACTTGTGATTTTTATGTGAAACTTTTTTCAGCCGAATAGTTGTTACAAATATCTGAGTTTATCAAGAAAATAGAATTGGTGAAAACGTTAAAATTACCGATAGATTGAATTGAATTTACGACAATAAAATGCCATTTTTAACATGTTATTTTTTGTCGGTTTTAAAATTTAGAATTCTTTAGCTTATGGAGTTATGATTCATTGAGTATCAATTTATATTGCGAATTCTATCCTGAAATCGCCGATCACCATCCAATTGCCTTGCACCAATGGAAAGAATGGTTTGTGATTTGGGAACGGAATCTGCTGTCTGAACAGGAGATCGCAGAGGGAGAATATGAACTATCTTTAGCAATTACTGATGATTTGACAATCCAACAATTAAATTTGCAATATCGCCAACTAGATCAGCCAACTGATGTTTTGTCATTTGCGGCTTTAGAGTCGGATGTCCCACCGATTCCGAGCGATATTTCTGGTTACGTTGAGCCGATTTACTGGGGCGACATCATTATTTCACAGACAACCGCAATCATTCAAGCCGAGGAACGTGGTCATTCGCTAACATATGAATTAGCTTGGCTAGCAGCACATGGATTGTTACATTTACTTGGCTGGGATCATCCTGACGATGAGAGTTTAGAAGCAATGCTAAAACGACAAGATCTAATGTTGCAGCTAATTTCGCTTTAGTTTTTGTTGGCTGCTATGCAGTTAGAGAAACACGTCCCATGTCATGCGATCGCTTAAGTAACTACACTCTTAATTTGGTTAGGTAAACTAATCTTTTAGCAGTAAAATTTTAGAAATTGCTTAGTAAAGTTTATTTTGAAGATTATCTATGAATATAGATTTACTGAATACAGATTTACTGCTGCTAAGAATACTTATTAAATCGCCTTCTTTATTTGACCTAATGACTAAGATTAATGAGTTTGAGATATCTGAACAGAATGCGGCAGAGCGCAGTGAATCTTTTCAAATTGCCACAAATCTACTACTTAGTTTTAAGTACGCTGGACAAGGAGTCAGTTATGCGTTTCGGACGCAGAGAAATTTTCGGGTTCATTTGGTAATTGGCGCGATCGCCTTATCTTTGAGCATTTATTGCCAACTATCAGCAGTAGCTTGTTCCATTATTAGTCTAACGATCGCTCTAGTTTTGGTATTGGAATTATTGAATACGGCGCTTGAGGCGATTGTAGATTTGACTGTTGGGCGCGAATTTCATCAGTTAGCCAAAATTGCCAAAGATTGTGCAGCAGGTGCGGTGCTAATTGCGGCGATCGCTGCCTTGATTATTGCTAGTGTGTTATTATTCCCGAAGATTTTTCAGATAATTTCAGCAGTTAGTGGCTAGGCTTAGCTTTTAATCTCTTCAAACCCACATCTTTGCCCATGCTGCTATCAATATTTGACTTTTTTATCAAATGATCTGTATTTCCAACAGTCTGTTCTGCTGTGATTGCCTTATTAGAAACAGCTTGCATTTGATACGACTAGTTTTATTGAGACGGGAACTGAAGAAGTAAATGAGAGCGACAATATATGACCAAACTTATACTACTTCATCCTTTTTATCCCTAATTGCAGAGCTATAGATTAAAGTCTACAAACGGTTTTACCCTAATTAACTTCCACGTTTACATTGATATTGTCGCCGTATTCATCCATAAATGTGACGATTGCAGTCCCTTTTTCTCTACCAGGAACCGAGACTGAACATTCAAGAGTGTCACCAACTTTTTGATAAACCGAAATACCTACTTTAGCGCTATCACAATTGGCTGTTACCTCAACATTATTTTTTTCTTTGATCAATTTTTGAATCTGCGACTCTATCTTTGATAGAACTACCAATCCCTTGCTTTTAAATTTAATATCTTGTGGTGATTTATAAATAACTTCAGATCGGAACTTTCCTTGCTCAGAGCTAACTTGACAATCAAAGGTTTTGCCAACATCGGCGGCAGTAATATTTTGAGGGCAAGAAACTGTAATGTTCTTGACTCCAGCCTTAGTTAAGTAATCTACCGAATCTTGCTCAATATTCTTAATGAAAGTGGATTATGTGGGGGTGGCGGAAGGTGCGTTAGATGAGCTACTAGTAACGGTATTAGTCGAGTCTCCGCAACTAATTGTTATTACAGATATAGTAAACAAGATGAGAGTAGAAAGAAGAAATCTCAGTTTTGAGGAATTTGTAGAAGCGATACTTAGCAACTTGACTTTTTGTGAGTTTTTAAACATAACTTTTTTTAGTTAAATAGATTTGAAGTAAACTTGAATCTTGGATATAGTAGAGCAAGATTGCTACTTCAATTTAATTAGTTATTGAATTAATTTTGAGAATAATACTAGCTTTATTATTAGCTTTCGGGTTTACTTTTTATATCTACTGTGGATATTTAATATTGCAATCACTATAAACTTCACCCAAAGAAAGGTTTTAGAATGTCTACAGCTATAATTTAAGAGAGAGAATATAAAAAAAGTTTATGACAAGTTTTGACTATGACTTATTTGTGATTGGCGCAGGAAGTGGTGGTCTCGCTGCCTCAAAACGAGCAGCAGTACACGGGGCAAAAGTAGCGATCGCGGAAGGTGACTTGGTGGGAGGCACTTGTGTAATTCGTGGTTGCGTACCCAAAAAACTCATGGTTTATGCATCCCGCTTTTCGCATGTTTCTAACGAAGCAGCAGGTTATGGTTGGACAATTCCTGAAGGAACTTTTGAATGGAGCAAATTACGCGACTCTATTCAAACTGAAATATTCCGCTTAAACCAATATCATATTGATTTATTAGAGAAAAGTAATGTAGAGCTAATTTCAGGATTTGCCAAATTTGTTGATCCTCATACTGTGGCAGTAGGCGATCGCCAATTTACTGCTGAACGAATCCTGATTGCTGTTGGTGGGGCAGCATCAAAGCCAAACTTAACAGGCATGGAGTATGCAACTACTTCCAAAGAGATGTTTTTGCTT
>JAYVVP010000227.1:0-3983 GCA_043786935.1 Pseudanabaena sp.
GAATGCGATCCTCTTACTGCGACAGGAAGGGACTTTAAACCATTTGCAGGCGAAGATTATCAGCCGTTGTCGGACAAGCGTAGTAGTATGGGGATCGATCGAGGATTATTCCAAGTACCTGCTGATTTCAATGCTGACATACCAGCAGACTTGCTAGCCGCCTTTGAGGGGGAATAAGTTTGAAGTTGTTGCTAGATAGTCAATGGTGTCGATGTATTGTGGTTGAAAGCGTAATTAATTTAGAAATAGAAGTATAAATATAGTTCAAATGATAGACATTGTGGGAAGTATAAATATAGTCTAATCATCATTCTCACCCCAATGTCGTTCCAAATCCAAAACACGGGTACTGCTTGCTTCCAAAGAGAACCACTGACAGTCAGACTTCGCAATCTGATTCATGACTATCCTGAAGGGGTAGGGATTGTCAAGGAGTTGATTCAAAATGCTGACGATGCTGGTGCAAAGCGGATTCACATTACTTTTGACTGGCGACAACACGCTTGTAATCATCTTCCAGCTTTAACGATGCGGGAGCTAATGGGCGCGGCAATGGTAGTCTACAACGACTCTGTTTTTTCCGATGGGGATTTTGATAATATCCAGAGTTTGGGCGAAAGTGGCAAACGCGAGACGTTATGGAAGACAGGAAGATTTGGAGTTGGCTTTAACTCGGTTTATCATGTTACTGATTATCCCAGTTTTATCTCACGCGATCGCATCGTCTTTTTCGATCCTCATGCTACCGCTATTCCAGGCACAAATGCAGGGGAACCTGGGCGGAGTTGGTTATTAGCTGACGGTTGGTGGGATTCTCCTGAATTTATGGCTGTCTATGCGCCTGGTGGTTTGGAGCCAGGAACGACTAATTTTAATGGTACAATCTTCCGTCTGCCCTTGCGAACTCCAGCGCAAGCAGAATGCAGCAAAATTCGGACTCAACCATTTCTACGCGAAAAGAATGTCGAGCCGTTGTTAGCCGATTTAAGTCGGATGGGTGAGGAATTTTTAATCTTCCTCAAATCAGTTATCGAGATCGAGGTAAGATCGATCGAAAGTGATGGAACTATTCGTAAATTATTGAGCATTACTACTACCAATGGTAGTGAAGTAATCGCGCAGCGAGAGCGACTACAAGCAGCCTTAAAGCAGTCTCCCGCAGATTTTTGGCAGATGTGTCAAAATCGACCTTCGGAGCTGCCTAGTGTCTCCTATCGGCATCAAATTCAAACTATTACGCCCGAAAATACCATTACTTCCGATTGGCGCGTAGTCGGAATGTTGCGAGTAGACAGACAAGAGCGGTTACTAGGAATTATTAAAGAATTAGCCGAGCAAAGAGAAAAGGCGGTACCTTGGGCGGGTGCAGCAGCGAGAATTTCGACACATAGTACCGACGGCAAAGAAAGACCATTTATCGGACGTACTTATTGCTTTTTGCCACTATCTGAATCTGGCTTACCGATTCACATCAATGGATTTTTCGATTTAGATTCTTCCCGTACTAAATTGACGAGCGGGAGCAATTTATCTGGGCGCGATGCAAATCGGGTGCAGTGGAATGAATTGCTAATTAAATATACAGTCGCTCATGCTTGTGCTAAGTTAGTACGAGATTTAGTCGCAGATATTGGCGATACCGATCCGCAGCGTTTTTATAGTTTCTGGGCGGTAGATACAGTTAAAGATATTGCTCTCGAACAATTATCAAAACATTTGCTCAAACTATTAGACGATTTACCCGTAATTAGAGCTACTCCCGCAGGGAAATGGTTTACACCTAGTGCTGTTAAATTACTAGCTACAGGAAGAGAGAAACTATTCGATCCTCTGAGTGCTGATGGCTTAATTTTCCCCAACCCTCAATTACCTGCTCGAATTACTTCAGCATTTACACAAGCAAAAATAAAGTTAGAATATTTCAGTGTAAAAAATCTAATCGATTATCTCAAAAGATCGAAAAGTTTAGGATGTTCGCTTGAGAATGCACCATTACCCAGCTTACGACAACGAGACTGGATTTATATTCTGCTGGAACAATGTCTGAGTGGCAATAATCGCGATCTGAAAGGTTTACCGCTAGCTTTGTTAGCAGATGGTTCTCTACAAGTATTTGGTTATCAATCTCAAGCTAATATTTATACTGGAGAGCGGATTGTTAGAGATATCTTTAGTAATCTACCTGAGTGGTTCCTTGATGAAGATGTAATTAAAGATTTTCCTAGTTTAAATAACTGCGAGGGAATTGTTGATATGACTCCGACTCTGGTAGCAGAGAATCTCCCAGAAATCATTAAGGAAGAAGCCATTTCCACTGCATTAAAGTTAGGTGATTCTCGATCGCCATATTTACAGTGGTTAATTAAAATTTATCAGTATTTTACTAATATAAATGAAGATCTACCCAACGAACTCAAGCAAGTTCCATTAGTACCAGGTAGTGACGGCAATCTTTATCGGGGCGGTTTGCTTGGAACGCCTTTGTTGTGTAACGATATAGGTAGAGATGTCGCCATTAGTCAGATCGTTATTTTCTTTAATATTGTATCCGTCGAGGCACCAGAAGCTCTATTTTTGGCGATCGATAAATTCATCAAAAAGCATCCAGAGCAATTTATCTGGAGATTTAACTCCTTAGATCTGATAAATACTCTAGCGACACGCGAAAATTGCCAGCTACCAGTCTATTGTAATTATTATCATCAGCTTTTGGATTTGCTAGTAGGCGATCTCGGAATCGTTAAAAATAATGAAGATTTTAAAACTAATCTCCGCCAACTAAAGATTTATCCGACTACCAATAATGAGTTAGTCTCTCTAATCGACGAAAGTGTCTATCTATTGGGCGCAGATGATTTGCCAGCGATCGATGGAGATCTACATCTGTTAAAATTGGGAGATGGTCAAACCTGGAAAGCCTTATTTGATATACTAGGCGTAAAGACACTCGATCGAGCTACCTTTATTCAAGATTTTCTTATTCCTAACTATGAGAAGATCGACGACAGCGAACAACTAGCATCTTTGACTTGGATTCGTGATAATTATGATGTCGCACTCAAAGAGATTAGAAAACGCGACTCGGAGAAAGCCAAAGAATTTAAACAGCTAATAACTACTACTCCGCTGGTATTATGTGACGATGGGTATTTACACTCGATCGCAAATACATACAATCCGCAGGAAACAGTAATTAAAGATATTTTAGGCGATCTTGCACCGATGCCCAATGCAACTCTTTATTATAAAAATTGGGATGAATGGCTCGAATTCTTTAGTAAGTTAGGAATGCTAAACTCGCCCAAACCTCAAGACATACTAGATTTCGTCGATACATTAATTAAAAAAGCCCAAAGAAGTTGTGGGGATACAGTTGCTGAATCTTGTATCGATATTCTTAAATATATTAATAGTCATTGGGAAGATTTAGAAAATGCCAAGGTTGATGATGGAAAAGCTACGTTAACTGATGCTTTAAATAAACGCGCTTGGCTTCCAGTCGAGATATCTCCCCGAAACTTACAACAATATCCAGCCGCGCTCATCCCAGAAAATCGACTATATTCATCTAGTGAGGTTGCATTGTGGAAAACTGGTTATGTACTTGCCAGTCGATACCCATTATTACATCAAGCAGTAGAGCTAGAAACAGAGGTTCAAAAAGCTTTAGGTTTGAGTTTTCGACTAGATAAATGGAAACAAGTTGTCGCTCATTTATGCCAATTAATTGCTCTATGGAGAAAATATAAATTAGAGAAACTAGCACTTCCCAATAACTTCGACCGATCTGTAAAGTTGGTATATGAATTTCTTGCAATTAAGAGTATAGTCAATGAGCATAGCGATTGGTTAAGAGCGCATTTTACAGATATACCATGTCTCTGGAATGGCAATGAATTTCTGCAAGCAAAAAATACCTTTCAAACTGATGTCAGTTATATCCATCCCTGGCGTATCCAACTTCAACCAGATAAGCCAGAAAT
>JAYVVP010000228.1:0-11047 GCA_043786935.1 Pseudanabaena sp.
TACACTGGTATTTTTAACCAAAGTTTATCTTTTACTACTAACTTCATACGGCATATATTGCAATGCTTTTTCTTACTCATTACGCGGAACCATTGCCCAGTATTGAGAAACTTAAAAATTCAAAATTAGAGAATATTTTAACTGAACTAAGACAAGCCTTTCACATAGAATATGGCGACAGACTTACAAAGATCATTCTATTTGGTTCGCAAGCTAGAAATGAAGCCATTAACGATTCTGATATTGACATTCTTATTGTTCTGAAAGGAGAAGTCAGACCCAGCGATGAAATTCTGAAAACAGGTGGCATTGTTGCAGATCTATCGTTGAAATATGATCAAGTGATTAGCTGTGTATTTATGACCGAAAAACGTTTTTTACATCATAACAATATGCTTTTGCGAAATATTCGGCACGAAGGCATCATCCTATGACCGAATCCCAACCCAAACACCAAGCTTGTGCAGATTTTCTATTTTATCTAATTAGCGATCGCGAATCATTTGAGGTAATTTTTCTTGATGGTAAAGTCTAGAAATATTGACGCAAATATGTGTCAAATAATTGCAAGTAATCTCCACGAAATTAGCTTATATTCCGCTATAGGATTGGCGGATTAAGAAGTAAAGAGATAGAATAGAGAATATGTTTACCATCTCTTAACCTAAATGTCAGAAACACTTGTGGTAGAAACATTGCCGATCTTGGCGATCGCACCAGCTCAACTTTTACGGGGAAATGGGATTTTATCGCAGCTCCCAAAATATTTATCGCGCTATGGTAACAAAGCATTAGTAATTGCTGGGGAAACCGCAAACCAAGTAACTGCAAGCTATTTAAGTAATACTGAGCTAGAAATTATTTATGCCGATGCGATCGCGGATTGCACTGATGAAAATTTGGCGATGCTACATCATCTCGTCCAGCGAGAAAGTCCTGATGCAATTATTGGCATTGGCGGGGGCAAAGTTTTAGATACAGCTAAGCTGATTGCACATCAGTGTCACTTACCGATCACTACTGTTCCAACGACAGGTGCAACTTGTGCGGCATGGACAGCCCTGAGTAATGTATATGATGCTGATGGCGCATTTAGTTATGACGTAACCCTCGATCGCTGTCCTGACATGATGATCGTTGATTATGACATCATCGCTACTGCTCCTAAACGCACTCTTATTTCAGGGATTGGTGACGCGATCGCTAAGTGGTACGAGTCATCAGTGAGCAGTGGCAGCAGCGAAAAAACCATGGTGATTGCGGCTGTCCAAGAAGCAAGAATTCTGCGCGATATTCTATTTCAAAAGTCTGCTGAAGCGATCGCTAACCCCAACAGTCAAGTATGGCGCGAAGTGGTTGATGCCACAGTATGTCTCGCGGGTGCGATCGGCGGAATCGGTGGCGCTAGTTGTCGAACAGTTGCGGCTCATGCAGTTCACAATGGACTGACGCATTTACATCAAGCTCATGGCATCCTGCATGGCGAAAAAGTTGCTTATGGCATCCTTGTTCAGCTTCGTTTGGAAGAGTTTCAAGGTAATCAATTGGCGGCTTCCTCTCGTCATCAGTTACTGAAGTTTTATCAAGAGATTGGCTTGCCGACTTCTCTCGCTGACCTTGGTTTAAGCAAAGTAACTCTTGCCGAACTAGAACATATTGCGGCGATCGCCTGTCAGCCCAACTCTGATATCCATCGTCTACCTTTTAACGTATCGCCGAGCCAAGTTCTTGCTGCGATGGTTTCCACAACTAGCCCAATTCTGGCAATGGTTTAATAAAAAAGCCTCGCAACGCGAGGCTTTTTTATTGTTTTTTATAGGGACAGTTTATGAACTGCTCCTACAGAAATATTAGTTAACGCTGGGTAGTTCAATCGCGATCGCTTGCTGTTGCATTTTTTTGAACACGTTATAAAATCCATTGGCGCGCGAAGGCGTGAGACTTGCCACTAAGCCTGTGTCTTTAATAAAGTCAGGCGTGAGCAATTCAATCTCTTTTTGAGTCAATCCACTCATACAGAGTGATAATAAACCTAAAAAACCTTTACTGATCAAAGCATCCGAGTCACCAGCAAACATAACCCGTTCGTTTTCATCTAGTTTCGCTATGATAAATACCTGTGAAACACATCCCTGCACTTTATTTTCAGGTATTTTAAGTGAATCAGGAAACTCGGCTAGCTTCTTCCCATATAAAATTAATTGCTCGTATTTCTGCTTAGGATCGGTAAGGCGTTTAAATCGTTGGACAATGCGATCAACGGCTTCAGGGGAATTTGTCGTACTTGGCATTAGCTTTGAGAATGTACTGAAAATCTTGTATTAACTCTATTTTAGCCGATTTAAAATCTATACTTTTGATATCTGCTCCACATCATTATTACAGCTATTTGCTTTCAAATCCGCCACAAATAAGAATATAAAACCAATTGCGGGGCTTCGCCCTGCGACCCTTCTTGTGGCGGGTTTGATCAACAACTGCTGTAAGTGCGTCTAATCGATCTAAGACTTGTTTTTGAAAGTCATCTTGAGTCATGATTTTTTACCCTATCAAAAATTATTAAGGTTACATCGGGAAAAGTTCAATTTTACTAAAAGCCTGATATAACAACAGGGTGAAATCCGAATAACGACAAAGGTTAGCTGTGATTACATGTCAGTACAATAGACTGAGAGTAAATCGTAAAATATAAATCATGATCCCAACCGTAATCGAACAGTCTGGTCGTGGCGAAAGAGCCTTTGACATTTTTTCGCGTCTGCTGCGGGAGAGGATCGTATTTTTGGGACAACAGGTTGATGACAGTATTGCCAGCATCATCGTTGCTCAGTTACTTTTCCTTGAAGCTGACGATCCTGAAAAAGATATTTTCTTGTACATCAATTCTCCTGGTGGGTCAGTGACCGCAGGGATGGCAATTTACGACACAATGCAACATATTCGCCCTGATGTTTCGACAATTTGTGTAGGTTTAGCGGCTAGTATGGGGGCTTTTTTGCTCACAGGTGGCGCGAAGGGTAAAAGACTCTCGCTACCTCATACGCGTATCATGATTCACCAACCGCTTGGTGGCGCACAGGGTCAGGCGACTGATATTGAAATTCAAGCAAAGGAGATTTTATATCACAAGAGTCGTCTTAATGAGTTGATGGCTTTTCATACGGGACAGCCAATCGATCGCATTGCTGAGGACACCGATCGCGATTTCTTTATGGCTCCTACGGAAGCTAAAAACTACGGACTGATTGATGAAGTTGTCAGCCAACGCCCCAAATTTGAAGTTGCTGCTTAATTTTCTTTTACTAAAATGGCTCACTATGTGAGCCATTTTAGTCTTAATGGTAAGAACGCTTTGCGTCACCTCTAACTTTTTGGTTTTCGATTGTTATACTTTGCTGGTGTGTGTGGAGTTTAATTTATGAAATTGTTTGGTACAGATGGGATTCGTGGTCATGTTGGCAGTTTTTTGACGGCGAGCCTAGCCCTCGAAGTTGGAATTAGTGCTGGTAAAATCTTGAAAGATCGTGCCGATCGCCATGTAATCGGTCAGAAAAGCAATTCCCAAAAAGCTCATGTGATTGCGATCGGGCAAGATTCTCGGACATCGGGCGATATGCTCTCGGCAGCGATTTCGGCTGGTTTGACGGCGGCGGGTTGGGATGTTTGGCATATTGGGTTATGTCCCACGCCTGCGGTAGCCCATCTGACTGCAAATTCGCCTGAAATATTTGGCGGTGTGATGATTTCGGCTAGCCATAATCCACCTGAAGATAACGGCATTAAGTTTTTTGGTGCGAATGGCGCAAAACTATGTGGTGAAACTCAACAAGCGATCGAGTTGCTTTTAGAATCTCAAACCCATGCAAATCTCTCAGACTCCTCAACTAATTGGGGTAGGTATCAGGAAAAATCGCATTTAATTTGTGACTATCAAGAGTCTTTGCAGAAATCGATCGCCACAGATCTAAGTGGACTAAAAGTAGTTTTAGATCTGGCTCATGGATCGGCAACCCGTGTCTCAATGGAAGTATTTCGCAATTTGGGTGCGGAAGTAATTGGGTTGCATCAACAACCAGACGGCGATCGCATAAATGTCAATTGCGGTTCCACTAATCTTGAATCATTGCGGGAAGCAGTAAAAGAACATGGCGCAGATATGGGCTTTGCCTTTGATGGTGATGCTGATCGCGTGCTTGCTGTCGATAGCAAAGGTCGAGTAGTTGATGGTGATTACATCCTGTACCTATGGGGACAAGAGTTGTTAGAAAATAATCAATTGCCAGATAGTGCGATCGTGACGACGGTGATGGCAAATCTCGGCTTTGAACTAGCGTGGCAAAAACTTGGTGGCAATTTTGTTCGTACTGCGGTAGGCGATCAATATGTTCATGCAGAAATGATGCGATCGGGTGCAATGCTCGGTGGTGAACAGTCGGGGCATGTTCTCTGTCGGCACTATGCAGTTAGTGGCGATGGTTTACTAGCGGCGCTGCATCTTGCGGCTCTTGCCAAACAAAAAGCGCCTTTAGCCGAACTAATGGATCAAAGTTTTCAAACTTTTCCACAATTACTCAAAAATGTCCGCGTTGAAGATCGGGAACTACGTCGTAATTGGCAGTCCTGCGATGCGTTAGTACAAGCGATCGCTTTAGCCGAACGCGATTTAGGTGATCGCGGTCGCGTGTTGGTGCGTGCATCAGGTACAGAGCCACTGATGCGGGTAATGGTCGAAGCAGAAACCCTCGATTTGGCTCAGCATTGGACAAATAGCCTTACAGGATTGATTGAAAAACAGTTTGTTAGGGCTTAATCTGCTTTGCGCTAAATCAAGGTCTAAAAAGGAGCAACGGTGCAAAACGACGCTGTTCCTTTTTGAGATTTTTAAGATGTTACGTATAATAAAAACTAAAGATTTTTAGCGGAGAGCTAGTCCCATGAGTCATGTCCAAGCATTAGTCCATGATGCTGACACTTTGCGCAATCAGATTATGGGTAACCTTGATGATGTGATCTGGTCACTAGCTTTGCCTGATTTAATGCCGATCTATTTCAACGCTGCTGCGGCTAGAGTTTATCAAGCCTCCATTACTGAGTTAATCAAAACTGATTATCTTTGGCTTGCCACAATCGCTACCGAAGATCAGTTCAAAATAGAACAGGCGATCACTCAAGCTCAAGAATCAGGTTCATCGCAAGTTACTTATCGGATCAATCAATCTAATGGAGAAATACAGTGGTTTTCGGCTCGCCTGAAAACATTTAAAGATGTCTCAGGGCTTCCCATTCGGATAGATGCGATCGCTAATGAAGTTAGTGAGAACTTAGAAAGCGATCATAAAAAAGTTAAATATAGACATAACCAAACAGAAGAGATTCTTTTCCAAAGCGAGAGTCGCTATCGTCAGATTGTCCAACATCATAGCGATTTGATCTTACGCTCACTTGCTGATACGACTATTATCTTTGCCAATCAACCATTATGCAACATGACGGGAATGGAGCTAGAACAATTAATTGGGCAAAAATGGGTTGATTTTGCCAATCTAGATGATTTACAAGGCATATTGCAGAATATAGCAGCGCTAAGTCCAGAAAGACCAAGTTTTATTGCCCTAAATTGTGATCGTCGCCCTAACAATCAAATTGGCTGGATACAATGGCTCAATAAAGGAATATTCAATGAGCAAGGAAAATTGATTGAAATTCAGTCAGTTGGTCGAGATATTACTACTCTTAAACTATCGGAAATAGCCCTAAAGCAACTCAATGAAGGATTAGAACTGCGGATAGAGCAGCGCACTGCCGCACTAAGAAAGAGTGAAGCCCGTAACCTTTCGATCCTTAATTCTCTTCCCGATCTGCTTTTACTACTAAAACCTGATGGCACTTGCATACAATGTATTATGCCTGCTAATCAGGACAATTCTATCTATGTGCCAATTCAACATCATATTTCTGAAATTTTACATCCAGAAGACTCGGCTATTGCGTTAAAAATGATGGCGCAGGCGATCGCCACTGGAGAGCTTCAAGTTTATGAGCATAAGTTAATCAAGTTAGGTAAACCTGTATATGAAGAGGTGCGAATTGCCCCTTATTGTCAAGATGAACTATTAGTAATCGTACGTGATATCAGTGATCGCAAATTAGCGGAAGAACGACTATTGAGGAACGATGCTCACTTAAAGGCAGCACAGCGGATTAGTAAGCTTGGTAGTTGGGAGTTTGATCTTCAAACAGGTGAAGTTAGCTGGTCAGAAGAAGTATTTCGCATCTTTGGGCGAGACCCTGCTAGCGGTACTCCGTCTTACACAGATTTACAAAAATCTATACATCCAGATGATTGGGAATATTTTGATCAAGTTGTGCAGAACGCGATCTCTAGTTCTCAATCTTACGATATTGAATATCGTGCCTGTTGGGAGGATGGCACAGTGCTGTATGTCTCAGCAAGAGGCGAAATTATTTGCGACCACATAGGACAGCCCATCCAAATCATTGGTACGGCGATGGATATTAGCGATCGCAAGCTTGCAGAAGTCGAGTTGAATCGCAATCGTGATTTACGCGAAGCTATTTTTAATGAATCAACTGATGCATTGTTTCTAGTTGATTCTCAAACTTCACTTACTACAGATTGTAACCTGCCAGCCGTAAAACTCTTTGAAGCATCGGACAAAGCGGAACTTATCGGTATCGAAGGACAGGTACTTCAGCGATATCAATTTTCTGATGCAGAAATTGCTGAGATTAATTTAGATATTCAGACTAAAGGGTATTGGAGTTTAGAAGTCGAATATATTACCTACAAAGGTAGTGCTTTTTGGGGGAATCTTGCCGTCAAGCCAATAACGATTGCTGGAAGCACATTCAACTTAGTACGAGTAACTGATATTAGCGATCGCAAATTAGCTGAAGCCAAGATTTTGCAAACTGCCCGTCAATTAGAAAATACTAATCGCGAATTGGAATCCTTTTCTTATTCAGTCTCCCATGATCTGCGTGCGCCATTGCGCCATATAAATGGATTTGTGAACGCCTTAAAACAACAGCTCAAAGACCATGAAGCTCTGGGCAATCCCAAAGTTGCTCATTATTTGCAGGTAATTGAAAACAGTAGCCAAAAAATGGGACATTTGATTGATGGATTGCTTGCACTCTCTCGTTATGGACGGCGACCATTGGAGTCACGACCAGTCTCAATTCGAGAACTAGTCGATGAAGCGATCGAGATGATCCGCACCGATCCTAGCCATAACCCATTAATAGAATTTGCGATCGGTGATTTACCCACTACGATTGGCGATCCGACACTTTTACAACAAGTTTTTTGTAATCTCATTGGTAATGCTATAAAGTTTAGCCGCCACCAGCCTAGACCATACATCGAAATTGATAGTTTCCCAGATCATACAATCAGAATTAAAGATAATGGCGTAGGCTTTCAAATGGAATATGCTGACAAACTTTTTGGCGCTTTTCAAAGGTTACATAATGAAAAAGAGTTTGAAGGCACTGGCATTGGGTTAGCGATCGTGCAACGGATTGTTCAGCGTCATGGTGGCTCAATTTGGGCAGAAGGATACCCTGATCAAGGCGCAATTTTCTTCATAAAGATATAGAGATTAAGCAATGGTCTCACTGCGACACACCATCTAATCTCTGTAAATAGTTTTTTATAATGTGTAAAGTGTAAATATATGGAACCAACCCAAATTTTGCTGGTCGAGGATGATCCTAATGATGTCGAATTAATCCGACTAGCTTTGGATAGCTACAACTTTGTCAATAGAATTGATGTAGTGTCAGACGGAGAACAGGCGATTCATTATCTATTCGGTCGTGATGGACAACCACCTACCCAGTCATTACCGCGACTAGTACTTTTAGACCTGAAATTACCAAAGATTGACGGTATTCAAATATTAGAAATGATTCGTCGCTCTCCTCTTACTCGCAACCTTGTAGTCGTAGTGATGACCTCATCAGCCGAGAGCCGTGATTTACAGGCTTGTTATGATTTGGGAGTCAATAGTTACATTGTCAAACCATTAGACTTCCAGCAATTCGTTGAAATGGCTCAACAGGTTGGATTTTACTGGATGATGTTAAACAATGTGCCACCTCTCGTTTAAATCTATGCTTGAAATTATCTTGAAATTATATTAAAGACAGATTTGGCTTCGTACAATCTTCTTTTTTATAAATAATTTTTCACTTATAATTAGTCAGAGTCTCTAAACCTGTGTCTTCATATCTGTAACCCATGAGCAACTTGATATCAAATCTTGGAGAAACTGAAAGGTCACAAGATCAACGATCAGTACGATCACTGCATATTTTGATTATTGAAGATGTTGCTGCCGATGTGGAACTGACCCTGCTTGCCTTAGAGTCAATAAATTTAAGCTTTACCTATGATGTTGCCTCAACATCACTAGAGTGTCAGAGATGTTTGCAAGAGAAAATTTACGATGTGGTTTTATCTGACTATCGACTACCAAGTTTTAATGGTTTGCAAGCTTTTAATTTTTTAAAACAATCAGGGCAAGATATTCCATTTATTTTAATTACAGGCAGTTTGGGCGAAGAGTCGGCTGTTGAATGTATCAAAGCAGGAATGACCGATTATGTGTTAAAAGATCGCTTGTTTCGGTTACCTAGTGTCGTACAGCGCGCCCTGCAAGAGTTTGCATTGCGTCAGCAGCAAAAAGACGCGATCGCCAAAATTGAACAGCAAGCTTGGCGCGAAACGATCGTCAATCGGATTGTTCAAGCAATGCGGGAGACTCTAGTTTTAGCCGAGGTTCTGCAAACAACGGCAGATCTATTACATGAAGCTTTGCAAGTCAGTCACAGCTTGATTTTTCAGCCAGATAGTTCGCTAAAAACGAGAGTATGTTATGTCAGCAGCGATAGCTTTGAGGGTGATAGTGTAGTTGGAGCGCTCTGTAATTTTTATGAATGTTATAAAGATGAGTTGATAGAAGGAAAGCAAATAGCGATTTATCAAATAAATGATGATCTTCCTCAAAAACTGCAAGAGGTAGTAAAAGCATATGATATTCGTTCTTTTCTGATCACTCCACTCTTTTATCAACAAATTTACTTAGGCGGAATTAGTCTCTACCAAAGCGATCAAGAGCGGATTTGGTCTGAGAATGAGTTGTCTTTGGTTAAAGCGATCGCTGATCAATGTGCGATCGCTATTCATCAATCAGAACTCTATCAAAATGCTCAAACAGAACTAATGGAACGAAAGAAGATGGAGGCGCAACTTCGTCATGATGCGTTTCATGATGCGCTAACAGACTTGCCAAATCGTTCTTTGTTCTTAGATCGCCTCAACCATGCTTTAAAACTATCGCAGCGGCGATCGCATTCAAATTCAGAAAATCTTCCCGAACAATTTGCAGTTCTCTTTTTGGATTTAGATCGATTTAAAGTCGTCAATGACAGTCTGGGACATTTAGCAGGTGATCAATTATTGAAAATGGTGGCAACTCGTCTGGTTAAATGCCTGAGAGGGGGAGATACGGTTGCCCGTCTCGGAGGGGATGAGTTTGTAATGTTGCTTGAAGAAATTCAAGATATTAATGATGTAATTGATGTTGCACAGAGAATTCAAGAATCATTAAAAATACCAGTGTTGATCGATGGCAATGAAATATTTGTCAGCACTAGTATTGGTATTGCCCTAAACTCGGACGAGTACACTCAACCCGATCAATTGCTACGTGATGCAGATACAGCGATGTATCGCGCTAAGGAATTAGGCAGACAGAGATATGAGATATTTAATCCTGCTATGCATACAGAGGCTCTCAGAAAGCTGCGGTTAGAGAATGATCTGCGGCGTGCCATTGAGCGACAGGAGTTGCGAGTACATTACCAACCTATTGTCTGCCTAAAATCACGACAAATACTTGGCTTTGAAGCACTCGTCCGTTGGCAACATCCCGACCAAGGTTTAATTTCTCCTTCCGAGTTTGTCCCACTTGCTGAAGATACAGGGCTAATTGGAATGATCGATTTTTGGGTATTAGAAAAGGCTTGTTCTCAATTGCAAATATGGCAAGATCAGTTTGCAACTGCGGCAACTCTAACTATGAGTGTCAATCTATCTGGTAGACAGTTTACTAAACCAAATTTGATTAGTCAAATTGAACAAGTCCTAAAAAAAACAAACTTAAGTAATACTAATCTAAAGATAGAAGTTACTGAAAGCATATTAATCGAAAAGACTTCTTTAGCAACTCAAATTTTAAGTGAATTAAATGAGCGAAATATTCAAATTTATATTGACGATTTTGGTACAGGCTACTCTTCGTTAAGCTATCTGCACCGATTTCCAATTCATACTCTTAAGATTGATCAATCATTTATCGCCCGACTTAATAATAATTCTGAAGATGGGGAAATTGTTAAGGCAATCATTATTTTAGGAATAAATCTCGGTTTAAATGTGATCGCTGAAGGCATAGAAACTGCTGGACAATTGAATTTTTTAGAAGCTAACAATTGTCATGCGGGTCAAGGATATTATCTATTTAAGCCAATGGAAGCTAACGCGGTTACTAAATTATTAAAGTCTCTTTCTAATATTTCAACTCTTCCAATTATCAATAAACCAGTAGAGGGAACGCTAGCCGTTCCCTCTACTCTATAATCATCTAAAAAGCGATCGCTTGTTCTAGTGTACTCACATTTACTAATGCCAAACTAGGCGTGGATCGCTTGACTAACCCTGTTAAAACTTTGCCAGAGCCAATTTCGATCGCTTGCTCATAACCTTGGGCTGCGAGATACAAACAGATTTCACGCCAACGGACTGGAGAAGTCATCTGCTGTGTGAGGCGATCGCGCAAAACTTGCCCTGATGTGGTTGCCTCATTTGGCTCAACATTGGAAATAACAGGAATCTCAGCATCATTAAAAATTGTGACTGCAAGAATTTCCGAAAACTTAGCCGCAGCCTTTGACATCAGAGGTGAATGGAAAGCACCACTGACCGCTAAAGAAATTGCTTTCTTAGTTTTTACTTGCT
>JAYVVP010000229.1:0-11013 GCA_043786935.1 Pseudanabaena sp.
CTTTACCTGTTGCTTACTACTGCGATCCTTCGGTAAAAACAACAGAGCCATCGCTATAGCAAGAATCCCAATTGGTAAATTGATAAAGAAAATCCAGCGCCAACCCAAACTATCAGTTAAGAACCCGCCTAAAGTGGGTCCGATCGCAGGCCCCGCAATTACCCCTACGCCGAAGACTGCTTGAGCGACACCTTGCTCGGAGGGTGGGAAGGTCTCAAATAAAATTGCTTGAGCTTTTGCTAATAGCCCACCGCCGCATAGTCCTTGAATGATGCGACTAACCACCAGCATTGGTAAATTGACCGCAAAGCCGCATAAAACTGAGGCGATCGTGAATCCCACCATTGAGAAGACGAAGTAAGTTTTTTTGCCAAAGTAATCGCCTAACCAAGCTGATAGAGGAATGAGAATAACGTTAGCGATCGCATATCCTGTAATCACCCAACCAATCTCGCTGATAGTTGCGCCTAGGCTTGCCTGCATATCTTTAAGCGCAACATTGACAATGCTGGTATCAATTACTTCTAGAATTGCTCCGAGGGAAACCGTGAAAGCGATCGCCCATTTTAAAGATCCTTGAATATATCCACTCTGGCTAGCTGCTGTACTAGATAAACTATGAGATTTCTTAGCCATATTGACTTATTAGCTGATTAGCGGTTATTACTTAGGTACATTAGCTTCGGTATCGACTGTGACTTTGACGCTCAACCCTGCTCGCAATTTATGATTAGGATCGGCATCAGGACGGAAGGCTAAACGTACGGGTAGCCATTGCACGACTTTGTTATAATTGCCTGTCGCATTATCAGGAGGAAGCAACGCAAAACTTGCTCCTGTGGCAGGGCTAATTCCCTCGACCGTTGCCCGAAATACTTCTCCTGGATAAGCATCTACTTCAATTTCTGCTGATTCACCAAGACGCAAGTTTTGCAGCGAAGTCTCTTTAAAATTCGCTTCTATATACAATTCTTCTGTCTGAAGTGGTACTACCGCCATCAGAGCTTGTCCAGATTGAACTTTCTGACCCACTTGAGCAGTCAGTTTGCCGACATAGCCACTCGTAGGCGATTTAATCACGGTGTACTCAAGTTGCTTTTGGGCGAGAGCAACTTCTACGTTGGCTTGAGCTACTTGTGCTTGGGCTACTTGCTTTTGATCTTGTTGCACTACCACATTCTGCTCAGCAACATCGGTCTGCGCTGCTTGTCCTTTAGACACTTCGGCTTCCGCTACAGCTTTTTGAAGTTGAGCTTCAGCATTGCTCATTTCTGCTTGAGACTGTTCCACAATTTGATTGGTTGCTGCCAGATTTGCTCGATCATTTTCATAGGCAGCCTTCGCAGTTTCGGCCTGTTGGGCTGAGACCGCACCACTTTGATAGAGAGACGTATAGCGGCGATAGTCTGCTTGAGTTTTATTAACTTCAGTTTGGGCTTGAGCAACCTTGGCACGATTTACCGCGATCGCTGATTGCGCTTGATTAATATTAGCTTGAGCAGCCTTGATCATAGACTGGCTGACTGCTAATTGAGCCTGAGATTGTTGTACCTGTGTTCCATGAGTTTGGCTAGTTAGCTGCACTGTATCCGATGCGCTCAGAACTTGTGCCTTAGCCGCTTGTAACTTGGCTTGAGCCTGTTGTAGATTTAAAGATAAATCTTGATTTTCTAGAATAATTAAAGACTGACCAGCTTTCACATAGTCACCATCCTTAACCAGAACTTGCTGAACAGTCGCCGAGATTTTGCAAGAAATTGGGGAAAGATGTCCTTGAATTTGAGCATTCTCGGTAATAATATGCGCTTTCTGAAATTGCCACCATTGCCATCCGACTATAGAGCTAATTCCTAAGGCGATTGCCCCAGCGAGAAAAAATAAGTTGCGCTTATTAAGAGAATGAGCTTTAGAATTCACCTCATCTTTATCTGAAACAGAATCTAGCAGCATTCCATTTTTAGAGATCGCTTGGTCTACTTTGGTTATCTGTGAATTCTTTTGGCTACTTCTCTGAGTGATCATTACATCCAGATTAGATTCACTTTTAAATTGAGGAGATTTAATTCGTTTCATTTATTTTTTCCTAACTGAGATGATTTTTTCAAAGAATCTGAATTAACTTCTACTGGGCTAATTCCATTTACAAATAGATCGACACAGCCTTCCAGATATTGCCCCTGACTATAGCCGCGTGAAATCGGAGAGATATGATGACGCAGCATCCCCGAAAGCAACATTCCTGTAAATGAATCGATCGCAATCGCAAGATCCAGATCAGAACGTACTATTCCTTTCTTTACACCATTTTTTAAGTAAGCAGTTAGCTTTTCACGCAGTGGCATCAAAGCCTCCTGTGTAACTCGCAGTGCCTCTTCAGGATGACGTTTAGCTTCTCCAATAAACATTCGCACTAAAGCCTCATACTGCTCAAGATGATCACTGTAGATCTGTCCATAATGGAGAAGATCGAGTCGCAAGTCTTGTGTCCATTCGTCTTGATTGTCTAAAGCTTCTGCTTGCAAAGCCGTAATGTAATGCACTACAGCTTTTAGTAATTGTTCTTTGCTTTGGAAATGGCGAAATAAGGTTATTTCGTTGACTCCCGCTAACCGTGCAATCTCGCGAGTCGTTGCTCCAGCTATACCTTCTGTGGCAAATATCTCAACTGCTGCTTTTAACAGGCGATCGCGTGTCTTGATGGGATTACGTTTTAATTTTTCCATCTTAAATAATGTAAGCGCATACTTGCATTATTATAATCTAAATAAAATTATGTGATCAAAGAACAGCTACAAGATTGGGGCAGTTCTGAGAAAATAAGCCGAAGGGAATAGGGAATTAGAGCTTTTACCCTGCCTTGAGTTAAAAGCCCATAAATAAAGTAGATAACTTCAGATTAGAGTGAGTGCGTTAGGTCTTAGAGTTCGCCGCTAGATCTAGTTTTACTTTATTTTCAAGAAGGTTTAATGCAGGCTATAGCTTCAGCACTCGCTAAAAAAATTTCGTTACTAAATTTGTAACCATGCAAGATCTCAAAGTTACTTAGCGTACAGTGCTATTAATCGAAATCTGAGGCTTCTCGTATGTTCACCTCATCAAATCTCCGACTCTTAGCAATTTTTTCTGTATTAATTGGTGGCATTTTTATTGCTAGCCATGCTCGTGGGAATGACTCATCAGGGATTCTCAATCGTTTAATTGATGGACGACAAATTGGAAATAACCCAGACTTAGATGCTACACCGACCATCGCCTCAGTGCCCCCAAGAACTTATCCTCCTGAAAATTCGCCTGTCTCGATCGCCATTAACCAAAATGGAAATATCCGCCGAGCCAATCCCAAAGGCTTCATCAATGTTGGTATTCGCGAAACTTACAAGATTGAAATTAACTCCCCTAGTTATACCAGTGCGGTTAGTGTAAAAATTGATGGTGTCTCCATTATTGATGGTTTGATATGTGATCGCTCTGTCACTTTAGAGAGACCCCGTGCGATCGCCAAGCAATTTATCGTTTTAGAAGAAGGTAATCCTGGACTAGATCGAGATGGCGGTGTCAATAACCCTGATTTAGGTTTAATTGAAGTAAAATTTACGCCAATTAAACGCCGAGCTGAGATCGCGTTAGATAAATTACCTAAACCTCAGGAGTTCCCCCCCTCAGCATCAGCTCCGTCCAAAGACGAAGCTTCTAAATCGAGCGTCGGTGAAGGTCGCTCTACTGCCGTTGGGACGGGCTTAAGCGGAAGCTCTTCTCAAAACTTTGTTGCCACAAATGAATGGATAGAAGCTCCAGAGATTGCCCCCACGCACACAAAAAAATATCGCTTAATCGGCTTTCGTTCGTCAGATCCTACAACGCTTCACAACATGACACAGACTAGACCACCAGAAATTTCTGATCCAGTGCCTCCCAGACTGTAAACTTTATATATTTCACCTCCTTGAAATACCTATCGTGATCCTTTTGGGATTATTTATTGCAGGGAATACAGTTGCGATCGCGAAAGACGCTTTAGCCAAGGAGCAAGAAATTTGTCATTAACTTGCTTTTCTTGAGCATCTTCTGTTTCTAAAGGATATGGCGCTAAACCACGCAAGGCAGCTGTGGTCACACAAAACATTGACTTTTGAAAAGAGAGACAAATTTTGACCAGTAAATCTTCTTCACCGCGATCAGTTCTTTGGTAAAACTCATGCAAATATTTTGGAATAAAATGCCGCATATCTTGCATTAACAGCGTGGGCGGAATACCTGCACCGCCGACTGGCAATGGATCGGCATAGAGTACACCGTAATTAAATTGTGAAATCTCAGAAGAAATTTGATGCTCTTGAGCGTTATAAGAAACTGTGCCACGAAACGGGAAGGAGCGGAAAAATACTGCCTCCACATATGGCACGGCTGTATCCATTAAAAATGTTAAATTAGCTGAAGCAGGAACAATCTCATAATCCTTACCATTAATCTCTACTTTGTAGATATAAGGCACGCTAGCGTTGGTAACTAGACAATCTTGAACATGCTTAACTACGTCGGGAATGCTGGTAATTTCACCACGATCATAGCGATCGCTAAGTTCTAAAAACATAGGCGACATAAATGACCAAAAATATCCCAGAGCACTGTAATAGGTCATCAGACGTACGTGCTCTGGTAAAAAATCAGGAAATACACTATTCATGGCAGCCATCAACGGATTGCGCTTGACCTTTGCCGCGATCGCTTGTTTAACAAGTTTTTTAAAATCTTCTGAGTCTAAATAAGTATCTAGCCCGCCGCCGCCATGCCACAACATTGCTTTCATACAATACTCGGCAAACTCAAGGTTAAGGCGATCGTGCCACAGATGACGACCAAGCTTGCTTAATGAAAAATTGCCGTTAAAAAATTTAAAGAATGGCAGAATCTCTAGAAATTGATGCTCAGAAATATAGGTGAGATTCCGATAATATTCACCTAGCACAACACCATAGCTTTTGAGAATGCCAACAACTTCTAGCAAATTTTCATGGGTATCTGGAAGTAAAGCACCGCCTTCTTCCAATCGCTGTTTGACTAGAGCTAACTCTGGCTCAATAGTTTTACTTTTAATAAATACACTCATAGTCAAATTTTACAACGCCTGATGTTGATTAAACAATAACGTTTTACAGCATTGATTTGGAAGAAAAGCCATAGCATTTTGTAATTCTTGCGGTTCCTCTCAACTGGGTGCTATACCATTGCGAAACTTTGTCTAGTCCAGCGATCGCACTGACCGCAATTCCATTATGGCCATGCTCATTTCCAGAACTATGAATATATTCGTCATTACCGATATAAATTCCTACATGAGTCGCTTTTATTGGTGACCCAAAGAAGATTAAATCACCGATTTTAATTTCATCTAAAGGTACTGGAGATCCAAAAGCTTCTTGTTGATAGGCATCACGGGGAATCCATATTCCTACCGAAGCAAAAGCCGATTGCATTAACCCTGAACAATCGTAGTTTGGTGCAACTGTCCCCCCCCAGAGATATTCGTTAGGCGTTGCCATTGCTTGTCGAATATAGGTGATTACTTGAGGAAGGCGATCTTGTATTTCCGCAGCACTTAAAACTGGCGGAAAATTAGTTAAATAATTCTGGCGATCGCTTGACTTTAATTTATCGAAATCTTGACGAGCAAGCAAACCTTCATAACCATCTTCAAGTAATCGAATTTCCAGAAAATCAGGTTGAGAGCTAATAATTTGTAAATATCTGCCTTTTGCCATCTGAGTCGCAAGGCGATCAAGTTTTGGAGAGTCATAAATATTAATGTCAGTCCAACTGCGATAAATCATCATTATTTTTACTTTGCCAGAATTAGCTATAAAAAACAACTTGAATGAAAATCTTACACTGACTGGCTTTCACCCAAATTGATTTTTATAACGAGCACCGCTCAATTATTTAGTACGAAGTACGGGTTGCAATATCATACTTTGCTGCTAGTATGTGTGCATCAAATTGGAAAACTTAGAAAGTGAGCTAGCAATAGCCGTGACCGTGCAGCTTCCCCCCCTTCCCGAAATTCATCACCCTAAGATTCAAGCGCTTTTTCAAAAGAGCGATCGCGAACTCGTGACGCTATTTCAACGCCATCCTGAAGAGGGTCAATATTTTGCAGCAATTTTTTGTCGCTATGGACAAGTGCTATATACCCTAATTGGTACAGCAACGCGATCGCCTGTGCAATCAGACTATTTATTTGTGAAAACTTGGGAATATATCTACCATGAAATGCGCGTGCTAGATTTGCGTGTGACCAATCCGCGTCTATCCTTGCAAAGCTGGCTGATCAATATCGCGGCGATGATGATTAATCGTGCCGAAGTGCCGCCCGTTGAAGACATTCAATATTCTCTTAAAGACACACCACCCGTATTTTGGTGCTACCTTAATCAAGCCCTCAATCAAATGGCTGGTAACCTACGTTTGATACTATTGTTGTCTCAAACTTTTCAGTGGAGCCATACACGCATCGCTGCTTATTTACATGCTGAAGGCGAAAACATCTCGGCTAGTGATGTTAAGCAACTCCTAATTAAGGCTTATCACGCCTTAGAGGATTGCCTTCCTGAAGACATCCGAGACATTTACCTAGCTAAAACCGCCGTTACTGTCTGAGGTAAAGATCATGCAAACATTGAGTCCCACCATTTCCACCCCCATCTCCCCAGCGATCGCGAAAGCAGCTAATCCAAGAATTTCTAACGTAGAGGCTGATTTTTTGCCAGCGCTTTCTCAGTCTTTAGTCTTGCAAACAGCGTTGACTGGCATAGATGCGAGTCTCAATGATGAGCTAGATCGCTACCGCCATTGGCAAGCAAACGGTCAAAACATCTCTTATCTCAATCCCTTTAGACCACGGGCTATCTCTACGCAGTCGATCTGGACATCGCCCAGTCTGTCTGATGCGCTATCACCGATCGCTCCACTGACTGATAACAATAGTGATAAGCGTTCGATCCAAATGCCTGTG
This sequence comes from Pseudanabaena sp., assembly GCA_043786935.1. GTDB lineage: Bacteria > Cyanobacteriota > Cyanobacteriia > Pseudanabaenales > Pseudanabaenaceae > Pseudanabaena. The sequence continues at coordinate 7,010 of JAYVVP010000229.1, forward strand.
ATGCCACCTTTGGCGATGAGTGCATCACCATCGATAAATATTTCTTCGGCAGAGTTACATAAGTATAAAGGGCTAGATAGTTTTAATAACTCAGAAAATATAGGCTTAGATGAAACTTCAGCTTATGCTCAAAATCTGAACGATTATGCTGGTGCAGGGATGGACTTTGATTCGCCAACTATGGCAAAAGTTCCCGCACCTGATGATGATGAAATTCTGCAAAGCTTTGCTAATGACTATTCTGAGAGCTATCAAAACTCAATTAATCAAGAGTCGCAAGTTCCAATTCCCCAAACCGAAAAGAGTTTATTCCGCAGTTTGATGAATCCTGTGGGGATTATTTCATTATTATTGTTGCTATTTTCTAGTGCTGCGATCGGCTATTTATTAGTTGATCCGTCTGGAGTAATGAAAATTTTTAAGCCTGAGTCACGCCCTAAAGCAGCTCAAACAGATAGTCCGAATCAAGACTTAGGTAGCGATATTAATTTACAAAATCAGCAGAAATCTCAAGATTCTTCATTATCTTTTGTGCCTTTCGCGAGTGGTAAAACTCAATCTAACCAAACCGTTGATAGTTTAAATAAAAACAATAAAGCCTTAGCTAATCCTTCCTCGAAATCATCAACTTTATTGACCCCGAATAACATTTTTGTTCCAAATGCACCATTACGAACAGTGCCATCAACTTCATTCCCTGCGATTTCAGTAGCGCCACTACCACCTGCTTCAATGCCTTTCGAGAGAAGCTCTAATCCGCCTGAAAGCAGAAATTATGAGGCTCCTGCTCCATCCTATCGTGAACCTGCTCCACGCAATTTAGTGAGTCCTCCAGCTACCCCTAACCGTGCTACTAGCTCACCAGCTACGCCAACGACTGTCTATGTGACTCCCATTGCTCCTGCGTATGTTGCGCCTCGGAATAATTCTTCAGTCAAATATGCTGCTCCTTTGACCTCTGCACCCGCAAATTCTATGCCTGTAAATTCTGGTACACCTAGCACCAGTTACCGTGTAGTTGTCGAAAATAACTATGCAGCTAGTGCTCAAAAAGTTGAGCGTGATGCTTATGTTCGTCCTAGCGATGGACAAGTGCAAGTTGGTTCTTATCGCGATTCTAATGCGGCTCAACAACGGATTGAGCAATTGCGTCGTCAGGGTATTCCTGCCAGAATTGAGTAGATAGTTTTTTATGGTCTTAGTTTTTTATAGCCTTAGACAATAAAACTATTTAAAATATCAAGCAGAAGTTACTTTCGAGACTCGAAATTATATGCACTTTCTTTACGATGCGATCGCCTGTGGTTTTTTGGCAGCCTTGACATGGATGGGACTCGTATGGATGTCGCCTAGTCGCCCGATTGAGTCTGGGAAGGGATGGGTGCAGGGTGTCGGTATTGTGGCGATCGCTAACACTCTTGTTTGGATTGCGCTAGCAAGTTTAAATTTGCGCTTGCTCCCTCTATGGATAATTATGTTTTTGCTTGTTAATGCCGCGATCGCGCGTTTACTATTTCCGCTTTGCGAAGGAATTAAAATTCCTGACATTTGGGCTTTAGGGCTTCATCCTGTAGCGATCGCGGGTATGAGTGTTTTACTAGGCGGTGCTATTGGCTCTTTGTAACTAACAGCAGTTGTTGATCAAACCCGCCACAAGAAAGGTCGCAAGGCGAAGCCCCGCTATTGGTTTTATATTCTTATTTGTGGCAGACTTGAAAGCAAATAGCTGTGAAATTCAAATAAAATTCAATTAAAATTCCCAAAAGCAAAAAGTGAGCGAAATTCACTCACCTTTTGCTTTTGAATTATGCGTAGCTGTAGAAACTATTCCTATCTATTTTTATTCTGGGTCGCGAGTAGCTTTGACCGCGTAGTAGCCCAGCAATGTGGCAACTGTGAAACCTGTGAAAAATAAAGCAAATAAAACGCTGATGCCGCCAGTGATACCAACTTGAGCAAGAATGCCTTTGCCTGTCAATACTTCATTAGCAAATCCAGCTACTAAGCCGATCATTGCCATCCGTCCGTTCCAAGTTTCGGCAAAGTTACTAAACCCAAATACGCCTGCCCCTGTAGGATTCACATTGAGTCCGACAGTTTTAATAGTTTTAACAGGGTCGTTATCCGTTGGTTGAGATTGGGTGGGTGTTGATACCATGACTAGTTACTTTCCTAAAAAAGTTTTATTATTAATTACCACAACTTTACATTTAATGTAAATAAATGTAAATCTGTCATCAGAAATATGCCCTATTGCCTAAACCCAAGCTGTCAGAAGCCCAACAATCCACAAGATAGAAGATTTTGTGCAAATTGTGGTAAAAATTTGCAGCTTAAAGGTTTATATGAAGCAATCGCTCCAATTGGTCAAGGAGGTATGGGGCGAACTTTTCGGGCGAGAGATTTGGGACGATTAGGAAAACCGTGCGCGATTAAGCAATTTTTGCCACAGTTTAGAAATTTGGAGTTGATGAATAAAGCGATCGCGCTATTTGAAAGTGAAGCCGTACAACTTAAAGCACTGGGTTCGCATCCGCAGATTCCTGAATTAGTCGCCTATTTTGAAGAAGATGGATCTCTATATCTAGTTCAAGAACTTATCGAAGGCGATAATCTATATGTAGAATTGCAGCGCAATGGCGTATTCAACGAATCTCAAATCTATCAACTGCTCGAAAACATTTTGCCAGTTCTGCAATTTATCCATGATCGTCAAGTCATCCATCGCGACATCAAGCCTGAAAACATTATTCGTCGTGATGATAACTCTTTTGTCCTTATAGATTTTGGAGCAGCCAAGATATCCATATCAAATACAAAATCAAATACAAATCTTACAGGCACATTGATTGGTAGTGCTGAGTATATTGCTCCTGAGCAATCGCGAGGGAAGGCAGTCACCCAGAGCGATCTTTATAGTTTAGGAGTGACTTGTATTTATTTACTAACAGGAATTTCTCCTTTTGATTTATATAACGACGCTAGCGATCGCTGGATTTGGCGAGAAAAACTCCAAGATTCTATCTCTAATCATTTAGCAATGATTCTTGATCGTCTTTTAGAAAGAGCAATCGCCAATCGCTATAGTTCTGCTAACGAAGTTCTAGATGTGTTGCAAACACCTGTAAATGTTATTAGCAATGCTTTACACCAATCATCGTATTTAGAGAAATTAAAAGAAGCACTAAATTTAGGGCAATGGCAAGAAGGCGATCGCCTAACTAATCAAATTATTTTGGAACTAGCAAATAAATCTAAAATTGCTGAACTAACTCCCGATGATATTAATCAGATATCTTGTCCTATCTGGATAGCGATTAATCAAGTTTGGATGGAAACCAGTAATAATCGCTTTGGTTGGAGCGCTCAGCAACAAATCTGGAAAAGTTTGGGTGGAAGATTGATTTATGAAAAAGATACCTATTGGGAATTTGCGAATATCTATGAAAAGTTTGCTGATCGATTAGGATGGCGCAAACCTCGTTGGTTGAATCTTGCCTTTTCACCAAAAATCTGGCGCAAATATGAGAATCTGACTTTCACGATCGCTGCGCCGATTGGTCATTTACCAAGCTTATTCTTTTGGGAAGGATTTAATTTAGTTGATATTGTTTTTTATCGGCTAGAGATATGTCAGCAAAGCGATCGCGTCATCGGTTAGCCACTAAAAGCTATAGACTGAGAGATGCTTTTTGAGGCTGAATTAATCAATGAAAAAATCTATAAAAAAACTTTTTGGCTATGCGATCGCCACTTTTGTGTCTTGTTTGCTAATTGTCGCCTGTGGACAAACAAGCTCTACTCCCACTAGCTCAAGTGCAATTCCCATCGGAATTGCGGTCGCTCAAACCAGTAATGTCGCCTTACTAGGACAAGAAGAAGTTACAGGTGCAAAAATTGCTGAGGCATATTTTAATAAGCAAGGTGGCATTAATGGCACACCGATTCGGCTGGTTTTTCAAGATACTGCTGGTGATGAACAAGGCGCGATTAACGCTTTTAAT
>JAYVVP010000230.1:0-3964 GCA_043786935.1 Pseudanabaena sp.
ACCGCCGCCGTCACAGGACAAATCGCCCTAGAGGAAATGAGCTAAAGTCAATTCACATCTAAAAAAGTAAATCACTATAGACTATCAAAAAAACATTCACACCAATACCAAAGGAGTCAAGAGCTAATGATAAACACAACTATAGCAAGAGTAAAACTCTACGATCGCGACTATTTGCAATGGGTTGAAGACATCGCAAACAAGCTTCGTGCTAGAGACTTTGACCATTTGGACATTGAAAATTTGATAGAGGAGATCGAAGACTTGGGGAAATCAGAAAAAAAAGAACTATTAAATCGCTTAGCTACTCTGCTAGAACATCTACTCAAGCGGATCTATATCGATATGCCCCAAGAATTTAATGGTTGGGAACGGACAATCAGAGAACAGCGCCGCCAAATTAAACGAGCAATCAAGTTTTTCCCTAGTCTTGCCCCACTTTTTGACCAGTTCTTTGATGAGGCTCTTAAGGATGCTCTTGATGAAGTTCGGAACGAAAAATGCTATAAGTCTATCCAGTTTCCTGATACATGGCAGTTTAGCCGTGATGTTGACGTAATGCTAAATACTGACTTCTGGGAATAGGCGATCACACTTCTCAAAGAACGCCTCACAGCCCTAATCATCGCCGAGCAATCAACTCGAAAAAGCCAACAAATCTACAGGTTTATACCTCAAAGGCATTAGGTTCTCTGCTCTAACAGTTAACATTGCATAATCTTGACCATCTAGATCCGAAAACTCAACTTCAAAAGCTGCTCCTTCCCCTAAAACATCGATGACAGTACCAACTTGACCTTGACAAAGCAAAATATGTGACTCTGTAAGAAAGCGAGTGGAGCGAATATCTTCTTTAAAGTGCAACCATTTCATGTAGTTTAATTTCTTTCATAAATAACCTCTCTATCGAATAGGATAAACGTTGGATAGTCTTGGATAGTCTTCTCCATGATGAATAATCCAAGCACTCAATATTGAAGAACTACCAAATATTTTCCTACATCCTTTTCTTTTTAGGACTACCTGCTAGATTTGCTCTCGCGGTTTTTCCACCTCCAAGAAGAAGAGAAACTCACTGATGAAGGCAAAAAAGTCAAGAAAGAAACGATGATCTTTCCCCGCTACCATCAACTAAAAGCCGTGCGCGATCTAGTTACTGCTGCTGCCGCCCAAGCTAATCCCATGGATAAATAACTCGTTTTCAGTCAAGTGCTAGAGTCCCTGTTTATTGAGCGCATGGAATTAAATGAAGCCCTTTTTGCCCGTTACATGAATGACCCCGAATTTAAAGAATTAGTATCTCAATGGTTAGGACAACAAGTTTACGGGAAGATTCCTAAAAATATTACTTACCAACCACAAAAAAAAGCAAGAAGTAGAAAGTAGGAAGTCACGCCAGAATTTAGATTGATATTGTTATTCAATGCTTAATCAGTTGCTAAAAATGTGCTATCACTTCAACATCGATCCGCGATCGCTCAATCGTTTGTACGAACAAAAGGTTAGTATTAACGTCAAGTATAGCGATAAATAAATCTCGTATATAGGTCAGATGGCTTTAGTAGCCGCTTTATATATGGGTTTTGATTAAGAAAAATCAGCTTGTAAGGAGTTTTTAAGGGTGATTGGTTCTTATAATTTAAGCAAAGGTAGGTTAAGCAAAGCGAAGCGATCGCAGCAAAGCCAAAAATCTTGGCAATTATTTCTTCATCGTGGTGGTGATTTATTATTTGCAACTTGGGTTGGGTTAATCTGTGCAGTCCCACCCTGCTATATGCAGACAGACTTTCAAAGACCAGCTCAAGCAGCGGAACTAAAACCTGCTCAAGCTGTAATTCCGATCTCACCTCGTGCTGTTAATCCGCTTACCCTTGATCTCACCGATGATTTATTAGAAAGCGATCGCCCTAACCTTTTAAAAGCGATCGACAATAGTATTCAGTACATCCGCACTCCATCAGCCGCTAAACGCTATCCTGTTGCAGGAATTAGTCAAAATCGCATGGAGATGAGCTTGGTAAGGTTTCGTCGGCTCGTCCAAATATCTCGCACTGCTAAAGATCTTCAGCAAGCAGTGAGCCGCGAATTTGATCTATACAAGTCCGTTGGGCGTGATGATTCAGGGGGAGTGCAGTTTACAGGCTATTACGAAGCGATGTATAAAGCTAGTCGTACTCGTACAGAGGAGTTTAAATATCCACTCTATCGTTTGCCACCTGACTTTGACCAATGGCGATCGCCTCATCCGACCCGTGCGATGCTCGAAGGTAGCAAACAGATGTCAGGTTCAGAAATTGCATGGCTAAGCGATCGCTTTCAAGCCTTCCTAGTTCATGTCCAAGGCTCGGCGAGATTTGAGTTGCCTGATGGCAATTTATTGACAGTTGGTTATGCTGGTAAAACCAATCAACCCTATCGCTCAGTGGGAGCAGAAATAGTTAGAGATGGCAAAATGCGTCTGGAAGATGTAACTTTGCAAACTTTGATGGAATATTTCCAAAAGAATCCTCAAGATTTAGTTACTTACCTAAATCGTAATCCTAGCTTTGTCTTTTTTAGGGAGACTAATGGTAGCCCCGCGACAGGTAGCCTTGGTGTGCCTGTGAGCGCTGAGCGATCAATCGCTACAGACAAAAAGATATTTCCTTCGGGGGGTATTGCCTTAATCCGCACCGAGATTCCTTTTGAAAATCCTACAACTGGCAAACTTGAACTGCGTCAAATTCAACGCTTTGTACTTGATCAAGATACTGGCGGCGCAATTCGTGGAGCTGGTCGAGTGGATATTTTCATGGGAACAGGCGATCTCGCCAAACAAAGGGCGGGACTAATCAAAGGTGACGGTGAGTTGTATTATCTTGTATTAAAGAATTCGGGATAGCGTAAAGCACGATTCCTAAAGCCAAATGTTTTTAAAAAGCCATGCGAAGCATGGCTTTTTAAAAATGTAAATATAAGTAAATAGAAATAGAGAACTTTATGCCACAAATTAATCCTTTTACAATTAGAATGCAAATTACGCGGATGTTTGAGCAAGGACAATCGCTCTTTGCGGAGCTAAAAGTCCAAGACTGGCTAAAAGAGCGTAATCATAACCCCAAAGATTATGTGATTCGCTTCCATCAAAAGATGGCTCCAGTCGGCTCTGCCTCTTCCATAATCGTGGAGATAGAACTCATTCGTAAAGATGGTCAACCTATTGATGAATGGTTACAACAAGAAATTAATCGTCATAGCTAGTTTGATTGAAGCGATAGTAAAGGATAAAATATGCTCTCCAATCATTAAGAGTTGGAAAGCGGCAAAATTAGGCGACTGAGAATGCGATTGTCTTCTAATTGATAAAGCGATAATTCTCCACCCGCTTCTGTCATTAGGCTTTGACAGATAGCAAGATGGAGTCCTGGCGGCTGATCAAGTAAGGAAGGAGATAGAGGGTCGATCGCGCGACCTTGATGTAGCTCTTGAAGTAAAGATGCATCAACCACGCCATAATCGGTAATCGATAATTCTAAGAGTTTGTCATCAATCTGGCGACACCAGAGATCGATACGACCGCCCACTTCTGATCGTCCACAAGCGAATAGCAGCAACTCATTTAAGATCATTTCCATCTTAGCAATGTCACCACCAACGACGACATTAGCCTGATTATGCACCTGCGACCAAATTTGCCGCTGCTTTACTAACGAGTCAACCCGCTCTAAGGCTCGTTTGAGCATACCCGCTAAAGGCGCAGTTTCATAGTTAGGACGCAAGCGCCATTGTTCTTTGCGAATAATCTGGGGTAATGGCGATAGAGAACCCTGTAACTGCTTAAGAGAACTTTGCAAAGTAACATTAGTGATTCCGCCAGTACCATTAGCCCTCGCATCGGCATCTAATAGTCGCTGTACACCACTGCTGACTGTTCGATAGATATCTTCTAGCCTGCGATGCTTGTACCAATTGAGACGCTCTAGTT